>NZ_JBJPHW010000004.1:0-307063 GCF_053471285.1 Phreatobacter aquiterrae
ATAGCGCTTCGCCAGCGCCCTCAGGCTCTCTTGACTATGCTGTATCGCTCGACGGACCGCCTCTGTCGTTGTGGCGCTCCCGTGTAGAATCTGGCCCATAGCGCTTCCCTCGATTCTGTCGATGAGAATGCACCATCAAAACCTGGGATCAAACACCTAGGCCCTCGGCCTGTCGCGGTTCGCCCTCTCCACCATCATGTATTCCGCAAGATTCTCCATCGTGACGACGCCGACGACGCGCTCCTGATCATCCACCACCCCGACCAGCGGGCGGCCGGATTTCTCCAGCGCCGCCACCGCCTGTGACAGCGGGGCGCGGTGGTTCACGGTCGCCACCTCCCGTTCCATCACCTCGAGGACCGGTGTGTCCGGACCGGAAGCGGCAAGGGCCTGGATCATGCCGTCGCGGGTGAGAACCCCTCGAAGCCGTCCGGCCCCGTCGGTGACGGGGAACTCACGCTGCGAGGTCGAGAGCAGCAGATCGACCCCATCGCGGACACGGGCCCCGGTATCGAGCGTCGAGAACGACGTGATGGTGGCGCGTGAGATGCCGGCCCGGCTCGTGGCATCGCCGAGTTCCACCGCGTAGGCCTCCTGGCTCGCCGCGAGGAAGACGAAGAGGGCGATGAAGATGAGCAGCGGATTGCCGAAGAGGCCGAGAAAACCCAGCACGAAGGCCAGCGCCTGACCGACGCTGGCTGCAATGCGCGTCGCCTGGGGCCGGCCGATCCACCAGGACAGGATGGCGCGGAACACGCGGCCGCCGTCCATTGGAAAGGCCGGCAGCATGTTGAACACGACGAGGACGATGTTCACCGCCGCCAGCCGGGTCACGAAATCCGCCGAACTGCCGGTGACGGCCGCCGTCGTCTGCGCGGGATCGAAGCGCACCCCGACGACGCCGACCAGCACCAGCACGATGACGACATTGACGGCGGGACCGGCGAGCGCGATCCACAATTCCTGCCCGGGATCCTCCGGCATCCGCTCCATGCTGGCGACGCCGCCGATCGGCAGCAGGGTCACGTCAGGAGTGGCGATGCCGAAACGGCGGGCCATCAGGACGTGGCCGAACTCATGCGCGAGGACGCAGGCGAAGACCGCGAGCACGAAGGTCGCCGCCTGCAGCGCCCCGGCCTGTCCCTCGCGCAAACCCGCTGACAGGGCGAACCAGCCGACGAGGAGCAGGAAGGTGACGTGGATTCGGACCTGCGTCCCGAAGATGCGGCCTATCGTGAATGACCAGCCCATGATCCGTGCCCCCTGCCTCTACCATGCCCGATGCCCCGGCGGGCATCTGGGACAGCATCGCACGCGCCGCATGGCATTGTCGCGGGTCGGGTGCAGTTGGCTCCCTCAGGAAGGCAATGCCCCCTGGTCGCGATCGACGGATTTCGCCGCGCCGGTGACAATGCGCCGGAGTTCCTCCGCGACGATGTCGAAGACGAGGCGGATGCGCGAACTCGTGTGAAGCTCGCGATGCGTGACGAGCCAGACGGGCACCGGAACGGCTGGCCGGTCCGGCAGGAGTCGCACGAGATCCGGCATGCGCGAGGCGACCTCTTCCAGCATCATGCCGACACCGAGCCCGCGCCTCAGCATTTCCCAGAGTACCACGGCATTGTCCGAGATGATCCGGCATTGGCCGGTTGTGATGGGCACACCCCAGTCGCCGAGATGGGTGCGGAAGCGGTCGACCGGGTCGAAGGCCAGGAAATCGGCGTCGACGAGATCGGCAGCCGACTGCGGCGCCCCGTGGCAGGCGGTCCAGCTCTCGGCCGCATAGAGATGGGCCTTCATGTCGCCGATGAGCCGCCCTATCAGTTCCGGCTCCGTTGGCCGCAGGTGGCGGATGGCGATGTCGGCCTCACGCCGCCTGAGATCGCTGAGCGCGTCGGTCGCAACCACGGTGATGGCGAGACAAGGCGCCTGGTGTCGAAGGCGGGCAACGACATTGGGCAGGATATGGACGGAGACGGCATCGGTGGCGGAAATCGAGACGCCGCCCGTCAGGTCCTGCGACTGTCCGGCCGCGGCCAGGGCGAAAGAGTCGGCAGCAGCAGACATGGCGCGCGCGTGGTCGAGCAGCCCGAGGCCGACCGTCGTCAGGACCAGCCGCTTGCCGATACGCTCGAACAGTGTGACGCCGAGCCCCGCCTCGAGGGCCGCAACCTGTCGCGACAGGGTTGGCTGGGTCAGCCCCAGCCTGCGTGCCGCTGCAGACATCGAGCCTGCATCCGCCGTGGCGCAGAAGGCGCGTGCCAGGTTCCAGTCGATTGCGCTCATACGCAATCGTATATCGCTCGTGCGATTCTCGCCAATTCTGAACGTATGCGCATGTGCTAGGCCATCCGGCCGAAGGAGCACCCCATGTCCAACACGTCCGCTGACGCACGATTCTGGGACCGGATCGCGCGCAAATATGCCGCTGATCCGATCAAGGACATGGCCGGCTACGAGCGGACCATCGCCCGCACCCGTCACTGGCTTTCCGCCTCGCACACCGTTCTGGAACTCGGCTGCGGCACGGGCACCAGCGCGCTGCTGCTCGCTCCCTCGGTGGCGCGGATCGTCGGCAGCGACCTGTCCGGCGAGATGGTCGCGATCGCGACGCAAAAGGCGGCCGCCCAGAACTGCGCCAATGCCTCGTTCGTCGTGGGCGCCGCTGAAGATGCGGTCGCACCGGACGGCTCCTGCGACGCCGTGCTGGCCTTCAACCTGCTGCACCTCGTCGCCGACCGTCGGGCGGCGCTCGAGCGCGTTCGACGTCTCCTGAAGCCGGGGGGATTGTTCATCTCCAAGACACCCTGCCTCGCCGAGATGAACCCGCTGATCCGGCTCGCCGTGCCGCTCATGCAACTGATCGGCAAGGCGCCTCATGTGTCGTTCTTCAAGGCGGCGGCGCTGGAAGATGAAATCGCGGCAGCCGGCTTTACCGTTCGGGAGCGCGACCGGCACGGGTCCGGACGCCGGGACCCGCGCATCTTCCTCGTTGGACGCAGAGACGAGGCGCCCGGCCTCGACGCCTGACGGAACCGCCCGCCGCTCAGAGCTTCGGCGGCCAGGGCGTCTCGTCGACAGGCGTCAGCGGCCCCTTGCCGTCCGCCCAGGAGACGAGATTGTCCACGACGAGCTGCGCCATGGCGTTGCGGGTGTGGACCGATGCCGATCCGACGTGCGGGAAGAGCACGACGTGGTCCATCGCGATCAGCTCCGCCGGCACCCTCGGTTCGTCCTCGAAGACGTCGAGCCCGGCGGTGCGGATGGTCTTCGCCTTCAGCGCCTGGACCAGCGCCGCCTCATCGACCACCGAGCCGCGGCCGACGTTGATGAGGATTCCCTCGGGGCCGAGGGCCTCGAGCACCTCGCGGTTGACGATCTTGTTGGTGGAGGCACCGCCAGGCGCGACGATGAGCAGGACGTTGACGTCCTTCGCCATGTCCACCAGCGAGGCGTAGTAGCGGTAAGGCACGTCCTTCTGCTCGCTGCGGCCATGATAGACGACCGGGACGTTGAAGGCGTCGAGGCGCCGGGCGATGGCTTTGCCGATGCGGCCGAGGCCAAGGATGCCGACCTTGCGGTCGCGCAGCGTGCCGGACAGCGGGTAGGGCTTCTCAAGCCACTTGCCGGCACGCAGATAGCGGTCGGTCTGCGGCAGCTCGCGCACGGTGCAGAGCAGCAGGCCGAGCGCCGTGTCGGCGACCTCCTCGTTCAGCACGTCGGGCGTATTGGTGACGACGATGCCGTTCTGGCCTGCCCAGGTCGCGTCGATATGGTCGTAGCCGACGCCGAACGAGGAGACGATCTTCAGTCCCGGAAAGCGGCCCATCAGCGCCGGGTCGCAGGCGACATGGCTGCCCGAGGCGATGGCGACGAGGCTGGGCGCGAGCTTGCGCAGCAGCGCCTCCTTGTCATCGGCCAGCCATAGCTTGTGAACGGTGAACCGCTGCGCCAACTGGTCCTGGATCATCTGCATCATGGGCCCGGTCATGAGCAGGTCGGGCTTGGTCATGGGTCGTCTCCCTGGAGGTCTCGGCTCGGATGGATCGGCGGGAGACTGACGCATTTCCACGCAGTTTCAACCGATTGAAATTTAGTTGTGCCAAGCCGTGATCACACTTGATTTCCGATTTTCGCGTGCCACACTGGCCGCCGAAAAACAGCCAGACGCCGCATCCGCCCACGGGACCGGATCGCAGAGCCCAGGTCAAGGGCCGGTGCAAGGCAGGGTCGTGGGACCCATGGGAGGAATGTGAATGGCATCCGTCGACATCCGCGACGTGCGCAAGTCTTTCGGCTCGACCGCGATCATCCATGGCGTCTCGGTGCCGATAGAGGACGGCGAGTTCGTCGTGCTGGTCGGTCCCTCGGGCTGCGGCAAGTCGACGCTGCTGCGCATGATCGCGGGGCTCGAGAACATCACCGGCGGCGAGATCGCCATCGGCGATCGCGTGGTGAACAACGTGCCCCCCAAGGAGCGCGACATCGCCATGGTGTTCCAGAACTATGCGCTCTATCCGCACATGACGGTGGCCGACAACATGGGCTTCTCGCTGAAGCTCAGGAATGCGCCGCAGGCCGAAATCGATACCAAGGTGAAGCGCGCCGCCGAGATCCTGAACCTCGGCGCGCTTCTCGAACGCTTTCCGCGCCAGCTTTCGGGAGGCCAGCGCCAGCGCGTCGCCATGGGCCGCGCCATCGTCCGCGATCCGCAGGTCTTCCTGTTCGACGAGCCCCTGTCGAACCTCGACGCCAAGCTGCGCGTCGCCATGCGCACCGAGATCAAGGAACTGCACCAGCGGCTGAAGACGACCACCGTCTATGTCACCCACGACCAGATCGAGGCCATGACCATGGCCGACAAGATCGTCGTCATGCATGACGGCATCGTCGAGCAGATGGGTGCGCCGCTCGACCTCTACGACAACCCGGTCAACATGTTCGTTGCCGGCTTCATCGGCTCGCCCGCGATGAACTTCCTGCGCGGCAAGGTCGATGGGCAGAGCTTCGTGCTGGAGGGCGGCGCACGCCTGCCGCTCGGCAACGCCCCGGCCGCCTCTGCCGACAAGCCGGCCATCTACGGCATCCGTCCCGAGCATTTCCTCATCGACAACGAGGCCGGAGCGGAAGCGGAGGTCGTCGTGGTCGAACCGACCGGATCCGAGATCCAGGTGGTGGCTCGGCTCGACGGCCAGGAGGTGATCGTCGTCTTCCGCGAGCGCCACGACTTCAAGCCCGGCGACCGCATCCGTCTCGGCACGGACCGCCGCGTGACCCATCTCTTCGACGCCCAGTCGGGCCGGAATCTCTCGTCACATTGAGCGACGGCAGAACGCTGCAGACGCGGGGCAAACCCGCGGAAAAAAACCGGCAAGGCCCGCGTCCAAGACGGGTTCCGGAAATCCTCGGGAGGATCAACGACCATGACCAAGATCACACGCCGTTCGCTCGTCGGGGGCGCTGCCGCCGTCGGCGCGCTCACCGGATCAGGCACCACCGAATGGGCCAAGGCCTGGGCCCAGGCATCGCCGTTCCGGCCGGAGCCGAACGCCGCGCTCAACGTGCTGCGCTGGCGCCGCTTCGTCGAGGCCGAGGACGCCCAGTTCAACAAGATGGTCGCGGCCTTCACCCAGGCCACCGGCGTGCGCGTCACGCTGTCGAGCGAGAGCTTCGACGACCTGCAGCCGAAGGCCTCCGTGGCCGCCAATACCGGCGCCGGACCCGACATCTTCTGGGGCCTCTACTCGCTGCCCCACCTGTTCCCGCAGAAGTGCATCGAGGTGACGGATGTCGCCGACTACCTCGGCAAGAAGTACGGCGGCTGGGTGCCGCTCGCCGAAGCCTACGGCAAGCTCGGCAACAAGTGGATCTCGATCCCCGTCGCGGTCAATGGCGGCTACATCAACTACCGCACCTCGTCGATCAAGGCCGCCGGCTTCTCGGAGATTCCGAAGGATACCGCAGGCTTCCTCGAGCTGTGCAAGGCGCTGAAGGCGAAGGGGACCCCGGCCGGCTTCCCGCTCGGGCGCGCCACCGGTGACGGCAACGCCTATGCCCATTGGCTGCTGTGGTCGCACGGAGCCTATCAGGTCGACGAGAACGAGAAGATCACCATCAACTCGCCGGAGACCGTGGCCGCTCTGCGCTATGCCAAGCAGCTCTACGACACCTTCATGCCCGGCACCGCCGCCTGGAACGACGCGAGCAACAACCGCGGCTTCCTGTCCGGCGAACTGCATCTGACCGCCAACGGCATCTCGATCTACGGCGCGGCGAAGATTTCGGCCGACGCCAAGCAGCGCGAGATCGCCGCGGACATGGACCATGCCTACTGGCCGGTCGGCCCGTCGGGCAAGCCGGCGGAGATCCAGCTCGCCGTTCCGATGCTGGCGATGAACTACACGCGCTTCCCGAACGCCTGCAAAGCCTTCATGGCGTTCATCCTCGAAGCCGAGCAGTTCAACCCCTGGCTGGAGGCGGCGGGCGGCTACCTGACGCACATGCTGAACGCCTACGACGCCAATCCGGTCTGGACCTCCGACCCCAAGCACACCGTGTTCCGCGACGCCGCCAAGCGCAGCTTCGTGGCCGGCGCCCGGGGTCCGCTGAACGAGAAGGCGGCGACCGCCATGGCCGACTTCATCGTCGTCGATCTGTTCGCCAATTTCTGCACCGGCAAGGAATCGGAGCAGGGCGCGATCAACCTCGCGGAACGCCAGTTGCGCCGCATCTACCGCTGAGACAGGGGCGCGGCCCTCGCCGCGCCCTGCCCTGCCATCCCGGGGAAGGCGGTCCTGCCAGGACCGCCTTCCCCGCCACCTGCCGGAGCCAACCATGGCCGATGCTGCCGTCGCCGAACCGATCCAGAAGGCGCCGATGCGCGAGTTCTCCGCCTGGGACCAGTTGAAGCGCGACCGCAACTGGCTCGGCTTCTGGTTCATGGTGCCGGCCATCGCCTTCCTCGTGCTGTTCCTGCTCTATCCGCTCGGCAAGGGAATCTGGATCAGCTTCACCGATGCCAAGATCGGGCGTGCCGGACGGTTCATCGGCCTCGAGAACTACGAGTGGCTGGCCGGCGACACGGACTTCATCCGCGCCCTGATCTTCACCCTGGCCTTCACCATCATCGCCTCGGCCATCAAGTTCGCCATCGGCCTCTACCTGGCGCTGCTGCTCAACAACAACCTGCCGTTCAAAGCGCTGGTCCGCTCGATCGTGCTGATCCCCTTCATCGTGCCGACCGTGCTGTCCGCCGTCGCCTTCTGGTGGATCTTCGACACCCAGTTCTCGGTCATCACCTGGGGACTGGTGAAGGTCGGCCTTCTGCCGAAGGGCGGCGTCATCAACTGGCTGGGCGATCCCCTCCTGGCGCAGTGCGCCGTGATCTTCGCCAATATCTGGCGCGGCATTCCCTTCGTGGCGATCACCCTGCTCGCCGGCCTGCAGACGGTCTCGCCCTCGCTCTACGAGGCGGCGACGCTGGACGGAGCCTCGAAGTGGCAGATCTTCCGGCACATCACCTATCCGCTGCTCACTCCCATCATCGCGGTGGTGATGACCTTCTCGGTGCTGTTCACCTTCACCGACTTCCAGCTGATCTGGGCCATGACCCGCGGCGGCCCGGTGAATGCCACGCAGCTGATGGCGACGCTGTCCTACCAGCGCGGCATTCTCGGCGGCAGCCTCGGCGAGGGCGCGGCCATCGCCACCGCCATGATCCCATTCCTGCTCGCGACGATCATGCTGTCCTGGTTCGGGCTGCAGCGTCGCAAATGGCAGGCCGGCGAGAACACGGACTGAGCGGGAACCCGACATGACAGCCTCGACCGCCGAAACGCGAACCGCCCCGACCGCCGCCCGAGACGACGCCTCGGAGGGCATGAGCTATCTGGAGAACCTGCCGCGCAAGCTGGTGACGGTCTATCTGCCGCTCGCCATCATCATGATCGTGCTGCTGTTCCCCTTCTACTGGATGGTCATCACCTCCATCAAACCGGACGCGCAGTTGCTCGACCTGCACAGCAGCAACCCGCTCTGGGTGACGGAACCGACGCTGCGCCACGTCCACAAGCTGCTGTTCGATTCCAACTATCCGACCTGGCTGTGGAACACGATGCTGGTGGCCGTCTGCGCCACCTTCCTGTCGATCTTCGCCTCCGTGCTGGCGGCCTATGCGATCGTCCGCCTGCGCTACAAGGGCGCGCAGACCGTGGGCGGGCTGATCTTCCTCGCCTATCTCGTGCCGCCCTCGATCCTGTTCATTCCGCTGTCGACCATCATCCACGCCTACGGCCTGTTCGACACACCCTTCGCGCTGATCCTGACCTATCCGACCATCCTGATCCCGTTCTGCACCTGGCTGCTGATGGGCTACTTCAAGACCATCCCCTACGAGCTGGAAGAATGCGCGCTGGTGGACGGCGCCAGCCGCTGGCAGATCCTGACCAAGATCGTCCTGCCGCTGGCGGTGCCGGGACTGATCTCGGCCTTCATCTTCGCATTCACGCTGTGCTGGAACGAGTTCGTCTACGCGCTGACCTTCATCTCGTCGAACCACAACAAGACGGTTCCGGTCGCGATCATCTCGGAGTTCGTCGACGGCGACGTGTTCCGCTGGGGCTCGCTGATGGCGGGTGCGCTGGTCGGCTCGCTGCCGCTGGTCATCCTCTACGCCTTCTTTGTCGAGCACTATGTCTCGGCCATGACCGGCGCCGTGAAGGAATAGGCGGGCCGACCCGGCGGCTCACCCCTGCCATGCAGCGCGTCAAGGCTCGCGCACGAAAAAGTCGTGGATGCCCGGCCCCGCGCCGGGCATGACGCTCAGGCGATAAGATCCACCGGTGTTTCGGGACCCTTGCCCATGACAACCATCTGCTTTGCCGGCCTCGGGGCCATGGGCCGGCCCATGGCCGCCAATCTCGTGAAGGCCGGCCACGCCGTCCGCGGCACCGACCTCAACCCGGCCGCCCTCGACTGGCTGAAGGCCAACGGCGGCGAAGCCTTCCCCGATGCGAAGGAGGCCGCGACCGGCGCGGAGATGCTCGTGCTGATGGTCGTGAACGCCGACCAGGCCGAGGCCGTGCTGTTCGAGGCCGGCGCGCTCGATGCGCTCGCTCCCGACGCCATCGTCGTGCTCTGCGCCACCTGCGCCCCGGCGCGCGCCGCCGCCATCGGCGCCAGGGTGGAGGCGACCCGGCGCCGCTTCGTCGACGCGCCGGTGTCCGGCGGTGTGGTGGGCGCCGAAGCCGGCTCACTGACAATCATGGCCTCCGGCCCGGCCGCCGTTCTCGACGCGGCAGAGCCGGTCCTGAAGGTGATGGGCTCGCGCCTGTTCCGCGTCGGCGAAAAGGCCGGCGACGGCGCCATGGTCAAGACCATCAACCAGCTTCTGTGCGGCGTGCACATCGCCGCCGCCGCCGAGGCGCTGGCGCTCGGCGAACGCGCCGGCCTCGACCCGAAGGTGCTGCTGGAGATCTACGGCTCCAGCGCGGCGGGAAGCTGGATGCTCAACAATCGCGGTCCGCGCATGCTGATGGACGATCCGCCCGTCACCTCGGCCGTCGACATCTTCGTCAAGGACCTCGGCATCGTGCTGGATGCCGGCCACCAGACGAAGGCACCGCTGTTCCTCGCCGCCGCCGCGCACCAGCTCTTCCTTGCCGCCTCCGGCATGGGGCTCGGCAAGGCTGACGATGCGCTGGTGATCGAGGCCTATCGGGCCCTGGGCCCGAAGGACTGACGCCCGTCAGGCTTCTTCCACATCGTCCTCGTCGTCGGGATGTTCCTCGGCATGCGGACGCAGCGTCTTCTCCATGCGGCGCAGCAGCTTCCTCAGGCGCTTGACGTCCTTGCCGTCCATGTCGGCGAGCATCTCGTCTTCCGCCGCGAACCAGAGGTCGTCGATCGCCGAGGACTTCGCGATGCCCGCCTCCGTCAGCCCCACCTGGACGAGACGGCCGTCGGACGAGCCGCCGTTGCGCCGCTCTATCAGCCCCTGGGCGGCGAGCCGCCCCACCGTCTTCGAGGCCGTCGGCGGGCGCACCCTGAGGGCGGTCGCCAGTTCGCCCATGGTCATGTCGCCGCCTTCGGCGAGGATCTTGAGCACCTGCTCCTGACCGGGATAGAGGCCGAGTATCGTCAGCTTGCGCGCCACGAGGGCGCGATGCAGCCGCGCCGCGTGCTGGATATGGGCGCCGATGGTCTTGCGGTAGGGCTCGCGCGAGCCCTTTTCGGTATCCCTCTGCCGAGTCATGCTGTCCCCCCTCGCGGGACTCACGGTCCCGGCGACCGCGACTGCGCAGCCGGCGCATCATTCGCCGACAATGGTGACAGGACCATGACCGCGCCGAGCCGGCTCACCATCGACTGTAGGTGGTCGCCACGCGGGCAAGAAAAGCCTCGCGTGTCGCCGGCGTCGAGCGGTTCATGTCGTAGTGGGCGAGATAGGACACCGATGCGGAAAAGCCGGTCACCGCGCGGAGGGTCCGGGTGCAGAACTTGCGCGGCGGATTGCCCACAAGCATCGCCTTCAGCCAGGTGGCGCCGTAGCTGGTCACGACGCCGATCCGGCCGATATGCGACAGCATGCCCTGCGTGCGGCCATCGACCAATCCGAAGGACACGCCCGGCAGGAAGACGCGGTCGAGATAGCCCTTCAGCAGCGCCGGAAAGCCGAAGTTCCACACCGGAAAGACCAGGACCAGCGACTGCGCGGCACGGAGCCTATCGACATGGCTCTGGACCGGCCGGGTGTTGCTGGAAAGGTCGTGGTAGCCGACGCGTTCCGCGCGCGTCAGGACCGGCTGGAAATCCTCGGCATAGAGATCGCAGTCGTCGACCTCGTGGCCCGCCGCGATGAGGTTGTCCACCACCGTGCGGTGCAGGGCCGCGCCGAAGCTCTCGGGATTGGGGTGGCAGTAGAGGACGAGGACGCGCATCAGCGACGGCTCCGGCTCAAGACGTCTCCCGCCTTCACACCTTGTTCCCTTCCGCCGCCAGCCCCTTGAACAGGAAGGTGCCGCCCGCCTTGTAATCGTAGCTCGGATCCTCCCAGGCGATCATCTTGCCGGGATTGAGCAGGCCTTGCGGATCGGCTTCCTTCTTGAAGGCGAGTTGCACCGCGTCGGTCTGCTTCATGCCGCCTTCCTCCAGCGTGTAGCGGTGCGGGTTGAAGATCGGCGCCCCCATGTCCTCGTGGATCTTCATGATTTCCTCGAGCCGCTCCTCGGTGGTGAAGCGCACCATGGGCAGGCCGAAGCAGGTCACCTTGCCGTCGAAGCGGACGAACTCGAGATGGCTGATCATCTCGTCGCCGAAACGCGCCTCCAGGGCGGCGGACAGGGCGATCTGGTTCGGGAAAGGATAGAGCACCTGCAGATAGGTGATCGCCGGATCGACCCTCAGCGCCCGGAGCGTGGTGTGGTTCCAGGTCAGCTCGAAGCCGGGCGGCAGCTTGCGCCGCTCCTCGTCCGAGAGCTTGTCGGAGCGCAGCAGCAGTTCGGCCTGCGCCTTGGCGGCGAGGTTCAGCGCCGCATCCACGGCAAAGTCGGCGATCACCGCCACGACCACGTGCTTGCCGGGGGGCATGTAGTCCTGGTGGCGAAGGAAGTAGGTCTGCGGCGCCGGCGCGGCGATCACCGAGATGTTCTTCTTGGCGATGCCGTCCTGCTCTCCCAGCATGTTGGCGAAGGCGGCCGCCCGCTCGAAGGTATCGAAGCCGAGGAAGACGTCGACCCACGGATAGGCCGGTCCGAGCGGCATCTCCACCTCGGTGATGACGCCGTTGGTACCATAGGCATGGGCAACCTTGGCGAGGTCGTCGCCGCAAAGCTGCAGCACGCGCGGGCTCGCCTCCATGGTGACGACCTTGAGGCTGATGACGTTGCCGGCATCGCGCAGTCCGCCCCATGTGATCGATCCGACGCCACCCGAGCCGCCGGCGATGAAGCCGCCGACCGAGGCCGTCGCATAGGTCGAGGGATGCATGCGCACCTCCTGCGCCTGCGGCCGGGCGACCTTGTCGATGTCAGCGATGATGGCGCCGGCCTCCGCCACGAAGCGGCCCGGCTGGACGGTGAGCACCGTGTTCATGCCCGAGAGGTCGAGGACGATGCCGCCGGACAGCGGCATGGCCTGGCCGTAGTTGCCGGTGCCCGTGCCGCGCGGCGTCACCGGGATGCCGACCTCATGGGCGGCCGCCAGCACGCGCACCACCTCCTGCTCGCTCACCGGTGAGACGATGATGTCGCCGACGACATGGTCGAGCTGACGCTTCAGCGTCGGCGAGTACCAGTAGAAGTCGCGACTCTTCTGGCGGACGAGATTGGCGTTGTCCTCGGTCTTGATGCCGGCGAGCTTCGCCTTCAGCCCGTCGATGTCGTAGCGCGGGCGGCTGTCGCCGGCGGTCGTCTCGCCTGTCGTCATGGGATCAGCTCCACAGCCTGTCGAGGTCGCGATAGTCGGGCAGGGTCGTGTCGATGGCGCGGCCCGCCCGGATCACCGTGCGATCCGATTGCGGCCGGGCCAGCAGCTCGGTCCAGCTCCGTCCGCGGAACACGACGAGGTCGGCGGCAAGGCCCGCGCCGATGACGCCCCGCCCGGCAAAGCCGCAGACCTTGGCTGGCGTCGCCGTCGCGGCGCGCGGCCAGTCCCCCACCGGATGGTCGAAATGCAGGATGCGCGTCGCCTCGCGATAGGTTTCCAGCATGTCGAGGTCGCCATAGGCATAGAACGGGTCGCGGGTGTTGTCGCTCGCTACCATGACGGCGACGCCACGCGCCTTCATCTCGTGCAGAAGGGTGACGCCGCGGCGGCGCGGCGTGCGGCCGGCCAGTCGATCCTGCAGGTACATGTTGCACATGGGCAGAGAGACGACGGCGAGGCCCGCCTCCGCGATGCGGTCGAGGGTCACCGACACCACGTCGTCCGCCTGCATCGACAGCGAGCAGCAGTGTCCGACCACGATGGTGCCATTGCCGTTCGCGCGCCAGCCGTGGCGGATCGCGGCCTCGGCGATGAGCCTGAGTGAATCCGCCGTCGGGTCCAGCGTCTCGTCGACATGGAAGTCGAGCGGCAGGCCGGCATCGAGCGCCGTGCGGAAGATGGAGTCGAGCCCCCCCGGCAGGTTCGGCGACATGTAAGTGACGCAGCCGAGACCGCCGCCGGTCGCCCTCGCGACCGAGGCCATGCGGTCGAGATAGCCGGGCTCGACAGCAATATCGATACCGCAGAGCGAGGAGGCCTGCAGGTCGATGCGGCCGCGCCATTCCTCGCGGATCTCGACGAAGAGCGGCCAGGAAATACCGATCTGGGCGGGGATGGAATCGAGATGGGTGCGGATGGCCGCCGTGCCATAGGCGTGTGCAGCTTTCAGCGCGAAGGTCATCCGGGCGCGCACGTCGTCGGCCGACCAGTTGCACTCGCGGTCGGCGCCGACCGCGGCCAGCGCCCCGAGGAAGGTGCCGTCCGGGTTCGAGGCGCGCGCCCAGATGTGCCCCTTGTCGAGATGGGTATGGGCGTCGACGAAACAGGGAAAGACCATGGCCCCGTCGAGCGGCACAATTGCGCGCTCCGGCGAGCGGACGGCGCCGGGCGCGGTCACCGTCTGGATGACGCCGCCGCTGACGACGATGTCGGCGCGCAGGAGACCGTCGCCCACTGGCCCGGGCGCCTCGCCATCGACGAGACTGGCCGGCAAAGTGGCATCGGCAAGGACATAGTCTGCCGCGTCCGGAAGGGCGAGAAAGCCGAACCCCATGCACCTCTCCACCGCCGCGTCGATCGCGGCTTCGCCCGGCTGCCGCAACGCCGCCGGTCATGCGCTCGTCCAAGGGGATAGCCGGGCGCTCCCGCACCGTCAAAGCCGCTGCGGCCGATGCCGTCCCGCACGCCCGGAAAAAAGTGCGGGCGGGCCATTGCAATCGTCGGCGTCCTTTGGCATAGAACCGCCCTCCCCCGGCGCCCTGGCGCTGGAGGGTACCCGGATGCGGGAGTAGCTCAGGGGTAGAGCACAACCTTGCCAAGGTTGGGGTCGAGGGTTCGAATCCCTTCTCCCGCTCCAATTTTCTCAAGTCGTCGTCGTGCGTGACGAGGGAGCCTGCCGTGACATTTGGTTCGGTGAAGTCGCTCATGCGCGCTCTCGATGCCGACTTCCTGAAAGTGGACGGCGCCTCCGAGACGGCGCGCTTCTTCGTGCCCTCGCAGGACCGCCGCATCGAGGTTGCGACCCGCGGCGTCACCGTGACGCGCCGCACGCCCAAGCCCCGCAGCCGCATCCGCCGCTTCGTGCGCGTGAGCTGAGCGGGCGGACTGTTCCACCAATTATCGATGGCTGAAAACGGCGGAAGGGGCTTGTGCTGGCCCCCGTTAGCAGACAATAGAGCCTGTCGCTCAGTTCAGCAGGCTCACCGTGTCCGCCCTGACGCTCCGCCCGGCCACCCCCGCCGATATTCCCGCCATCACCGCCATCTATGGCCCGAACGTCCGGGACGGCATCGCTTCGTTTGAATACGAGGTGCCGGACGAAACGGAGATGGCCACGCGCCAGGCGGCGATCCTCTCCGCCGGCTATCCCTATCTCGTCGCGGAGATCGACGGCGCCGTCGCCGGCTATGCCTATGCCAGCGCCTACCGCTCGCGCCCCGGCTATCGCTTCGCCTGCGAGAACTCGGTCTATGTGGCGCCTTCGGTGCAGGGCAAGGGCGTCGGCAAGGCGCTGCTGGCACGTCTCATCGATGACTGCACGGCGCTCGGCTACCGGCAGATGATCGCCGTCATCGGCAATCTCGGGAACCACGGCTCCATCGCCCTGCACCGCGCCGCCGGATTCACCGTGGCCGGCGTGCTCCCCTCCATCGGCTGGAAGCTGAACCGCTGGGTCGACTGCGTGCTCATGCAGCGGCCCCTCGGCGCAGGCGACCAGACGCCGCCGACGGACCGCGCCTGACCCCCCTCAGGACAGGGCGGCCATGGCGAGCATCGCCGAGACCGCGGCGGTGAGGGCGAGGCGCAGGCGCCCATACCATTCGGGCGCCACGGTCCGGCAGGCGAGGCCGTAGTCGTAGAGCCCGAGAAGGATGAAGGCGCCGGTTATCAGCCAGAGGCCGGGTCCGAGCGGCAGAAGCGCCGCCACCCAGCCAAGGATGGCGGGGATGACCGAAATGAGGAAGTCGCGCACGGCGACCTTGCCGTTCGCATAGCCCATGGCGATGCCCCAGCGCACGCCCCCGAGGAACGACAGGATGGCGACGGCATAGATCATCAGCGCCTGGCGGATGTCATCGGCGCCGCCGATCAAGGGAAGCGACTGGCCGAGCACCAGCGCGCCCGCCAGCGCCAGGAAGGGCGCGAGCCCGCCGAGGCCCAGCCACAGCGGTACCGCCGGCATGGCCTGAACATCGTCACCCGTCTCGTCTGCCCGCATCGACACATCCCCCACGGCACTGGATGCCATCGACGTCGTTTACGTACCGGACGGTCGAACGGGTCACAGGCCGGGACAGGGCGGCGGCGGTCAACGCAACATTCCCCGCCGCGCTGGCGGTTTGGGATCCCGGGACAGTCCGGGCCGGTCATCCCCGGACACCGGAATTGCCCTCGCGCATGCTCGTCACGTCGATAAAATGTTCCCGCTATTGTCGAACGATATCATTGCGTTGAACGCAAACCCGCCGCCAGCCAGGAAAGTGATATGACGATTTTCCTTGCTTGTTTTTCCTTTCCGGTGCATAAGACTGCATCGATGTTTGCTCGGCTGAACTTTGTTTTATTGCCGCTTCGGCGCGCTTCTGACGAACTTCCCCTTCGAAAATCGTTCTACCCCGACGCGCATTCGCGCGGAGGTCTACTTTTGCCAAAAGGGAGGGTTCTTCATGACCACCGGCACAGTGAAATGGTTCAACGCCACCAAGGGTTTCGGCTTCATTCAGCCGGATGACGGCGGCGCCGACGTTTTCGTCCACATCTCTGCCGTCGAGCGCGCCGGAATGCGCGACATCGTCGAGGGCCAGAAGCTCGGTTACGAAGTCATGCGCGACAACAAGTCGGGCAAGATGGCGGCCGAACAGCTTCAGGCTGCTTGATTGCACTTCGCCTCTGTCCGGTTACCACGGATGTACTGGGATCGACGACGAGGCGATCTGATAGGAAAGGCCGGGCTCACGCCTGGCCTTTTTTCTACGTGAAGCGGCAAGCCGCCAACACCACTTCGGAGGTCTCTCCATGAGCCAGCTATCACCCTCCCACCAGAAGGCCAACGCCGCCTTCCTCAAGGTCCAGAAGCAGTCGATGACGCGTGACCGTATCATGTCGGACATCGCGGATTCGAACACGGCGCGGACCGACAACATGAACAAGCTGCGCCAGCTCCGGCTGGCCCGGGAACAGCAGGACGCGATTGCCCGCGCAGCAGCGGCGGCGGCACCGCCGAAGCCCCGCGCCCGCCGCGTCGTCGCACGCGCCTCCTGACGGCCTAGAGGCCACACGTCCGCCTGTCAGGCCCTGCGCCACACAGGCGGACGCGACCGCACGCGCACCAGCATGTCGGCCGTCTCCGTCTCGTCGGCGGGCGTGCCGACGGCAAAGCCCGCGGGCTGCGGCGCTCGCGCTGGCCAGCCATAGGCCTCCAGCACCGCGGCGCTCGAGTGATAGAGCGCCGACACTGCCAGAACCAAAGCCAGGAACGCCTGCGGCTCCCTCGCCGCAATGATGCGTAGAAGTTCTGCGCGCGCCTGCGCACCGGCGGCCACGAAGGCGGCCTCGCCACCAGCCTCGCCGGCAATTGCGTTCATCAACGGTCGATGGCGATCCTCAATCCCGACCAGCGAGAGACCGGCCCCCGCGGCCGAGGGGATGGGTCCCTCCCCGGGGAACAGCGTATCGGCCAGCGCCTGTGCAAAGGGCGTGCTCATGCGGCCTCCCGCGCGAAATCATCGGCCACCTTGGTGGCGACCGCACCGATCGTCGAACCGGGATTGACCGCCGCCGAGGTGGTGAACAGGCTGCCGTCCGCGACGATGAGCCCCTGCACGCCATGAACGCGGCCCCGCCCATCGGTGACCGACGTCGCGGGATCAGTCCCCATGCGCGCCGTCCCCAGCAGATGCCAGCCGGTGAAGGGGGCGAGCGGCACGCGCACCGTCTCGATGGCGCCGGCCGCGCGCAGCATCTCCTCGGCACGATCGAGACCGAAATCGAGGGCGCGGCGCGTGTGCTCCGAGATGCGATAGACGACCTTCACCCCCGGCAGTCCATCCGGCCCCGTCTCGCCGGTCAGGGCGACATGGTTCTCCGCTTCGGGGAAGTCCTCGTTGACCACCAGGATGGCCATGGACCGGCGGAACTCACGCATCAGCGCGCGATGGGCGTCGACGCCCCAGGGCTCGGCGAGACGCGCCGCCTGCACCGCCAGCGGGTTCTCCCGCGTCACCTGCAGGTGGACGCCGCGGACGAAGCCGCGCGCCCGGTCGGTCTCATAGAACTCGTGGCTGTAGATGGCGCAGCCTGTCGGCCCCACCGGCCCGTCGAGCTCCTCGGCGAAGAAGCCGCGCACATAGCCGGCGCCGTGGAACATCAGGTTCTTGCCGAGCGCCGGGGAGGCGATGCCCGAGGCCAGCAGCAGCCGCGTCGTACCGACCCCGTTGCCAGCCACCACCACCGTCTGTGCCGGCTGGAAGACGTCACCATCGACCGTGCGATAGGTCACGCCCCTCACCCGGCCGGCCTCGATCTCGACCTGCAGCACGACGGCGCCGGTGCGCATTTCCACGCCGCGCGCCAGCACATAGGGCCAGTGGGTCATGTCGGTGGAGGCCTTCGCCCCGGTCACGCAGCCCTGCTGGCAGGGGCCGCAATGGTTGCACGCCGGGCGGCCCAGGTGGTCGCGGCTGTTGATGGCGGAATCGACCGGCCACCAGTGCCAACCGAGCCTGTCGAAGCCGCGCGCCGCCGTCATCCCGAGCTTTCCCAGCCCGATGGGCGGCATGGGTCGCTCGGGCTTCGGCGGATAGGCCGGGTCTCCGGCGAGGCCGGCAATGCCGAAACGGGCATCGTTCAGATCGTAGAAGGGTTCGAGATCGGCATAGGAGAAGGGCCAGTCGTCGCCGACGCCGTCGAGGCTCCGGGTTCGGAAATCGGACGGGTGGAAGCGCGGAAAATGCGCCGCCCAGTTGATCGTCGAGCCGCCGACGCCACTCCACATCAGCGGCTTGAAATCCGATCCGCTGTCGTCGATCGCGTAGTCGGCCGAGGGCGCATGGCCTCCCGCGGCCAGCCGGACATTCGGCGAGGTCGCATATCCACCCAGCACGTCGCGCTGGAAGTCGGCCTTCAGCGCCGGAAGCGTGGAGCGGTCCACCCAGCCGCCGCGCTCGAGGACGACGATCCTGAGGCCGGGTGCCGCGTCGACGAGATGACGGACGAAGGCCGAGGCCCCCAGTCCCGAACCGACAACAACGACGTCGACGGGGTCCAGACGAGTTGCGGGCACGACGCCTCCTGCGCGATGGGGCCGCCATCCTTCTGCGAGAGCCGCGCCGATGCAAGAGCGGTTGCCGCCGCGGCACCGCCGCGCTCGCGCAACTGCGGGTGATCCGGCTCTTGACGTCGTCGTCGCGAGACGTCTGACTGATGGTATTGGAATAGTGGGCAGGAGATCGTCGGATGACCTGGATCATCGTCGGCATGGCGCTCGGCGGCGGCCTCGCCGGCGGCCTCTACTGGATGTATGGCCGCAACCAGGAGGCCGGCGCGTCGCAGGAGATGGTCTCGGGCGACGACGGGCGGCCGCCGGCGCCCCGCGACACCTACACCTCAGGAGGAGATTCGGGCGGCGAGGGTGGCTGATTCTCGCTGCGCCGGAACGCCCTGAAGCCGTTTGACGCACCGGAGCCGGCCCGCGCCTGCCCGATTTTCGCCACAGTCCTGCGGCATCTTTCACCGCGTTCCGGGCCCCTCTGATGGCGTCCCGCCATGATGTCGGATGATCTCGTCAACCTCGAGAGAATAGGTCCGGTCATGGAACTTCTCAGCACCTTCGTGTTCTCCGTCTGGCTGACCAAGCCGGTCTGGATGTGGCTCACCTTCTTCGCCATCGTCATCACGCTGCTCGCCCTCGACCTCGGCGTGCTCCACAGGGGTCACCGGGAGATTGAGACGCGCGAGAGCCTCATGCTCTCCGCCTTCTACATCTCGCTCGGCGTCGCCTTCGGCGCCTGGGTCTGGTGGGCGCTGGGGGCCGAATCCGGCATGAACTACCTTACCGGCTTCGCGGTCGAGAAGGCGCTGGCGATGGACAATGTCTTCGTCATCGCGATGATCTTCTCGTTCTTCGCGGTGCCGCGGAAATACCAGCACCGCGTGCTGTTCTGGGGCATCCTCGGCGTCATCGTGCTGCGCGCCATCATGATCGGCGTCGGCGCGGCGGTGGTCTCCCAGTTCTCCTGGGTCCTCTACATCTTCGCCGCCTTCCTCGTCGCCACCGGCGTCAAGATGCTGGTGTTCAAGGAGGGCAAGACCGACATCTCGACCAACCCGGTCCTCGCCTTCATGCGCCGGCGCTTCAACGTCACGCAGGAGCACCACGACGAGAAGTTCTTCGTGAAATTGCCGGATCCGAAAGCGCCGGAAAGCGGGCACCGGATCTGGTTCATCACGCCGCTGTTCATGGCGCTCGTCCTCATCGAGATCGCCGACGTGATCTTCGCGGTCGATTCGGTGCCGGCGATCTTCGCCATCACCACGGACCCCTTCATCGTCTACACCTCGAATATCTTTGCGATCCTCGGCCTCCGCGCTCTCTATTTCGCGCTCGCGGCCATGATCCATCGTTTCCATTATCTGAAGACGGCGCTCGCCCTCGTTCTTGTCTTCATCGGCGGCAAGGTCTTCGCCGCGGACCTCATGGGCATCGACAAAGTGCCGCCGGTCCTGTCGCTGACGGTCACTCTCGGCCTTCTCGCCGGCGGCGTAATCTACAGCCTGTGGAAAACCCGAAGGCAGGAGCGCGCAGCGGCACGGGCGGCGTAGGATCGCCCGGCCATGGAGGTCCTGCTTTCTCCCGTCATCCTCTTTTTCGTGCTGGGCGTCCTGGCCGCCGCGGCCAGGTCAGACCTCGCCATCCCCGAGCCGATCGCCAAGGGGATGGCGCTCTATCTCATGGCCGCCATCGGCCTGAAGGGCGGCGTCGAGGTTTCGGCGAGCGGCTTCTCGCCGCTCATGGCGTCCGCGGCGGTCGCAGGTCTTGCGCTGAGCTGCCTGATCCCCGTCGGCGCCTTCGCCCTGCTGAGGAGCCTCGGCCGACTGCCGCGGCTGGATGCTGCGGCGGTGGCGGCCCACTACGGCTCGGTCAGTGTCGTCACCTTCGTCGCCGGCAGCGAGATGCTCGCGGCGGCCGGCATGGCGCCGGCCGGCTTCATGGTGGCCGTGCTCGCCCTGATGGAGACGCCGGCCATCATCGTCGGACTTCTTCTCGCAAGGGGTGTGCGCGCCGGGGACGCACATGAGCGCCACGAACTCCTGCGCGAGACCCTGCTGAACGGGACTGTCGTGCTGCTGCTCGGCAGCTTCGTCATCGGCCTCGTCGTCGGCAAGAAGGGCTTCGCCACCGTGGCCCCGGTCTTTGACTCCGGATTTCGCGGCGTTCTCTGCCTGTTTCTCCTCGACATGGGCCTCGTCGCCATCCGCAGGCTGCGCGAGACGCGCTCCCTGACGCTGCGCCTCGCATCGCTCGGCATCGTCCTGCCGGTGATCAACGGCGCGCTCGGGACGCTGCTGGGGCACTTCATAGGGCTCGACGCCGGCTCGGCCGCCGGCCTCGGAATCCTTGCCGCCAGCGCCTCCTACATCGCTGTTCCGGCGGCCATGCGCCTCGCCCTTCCGCAGGCGGATGCGGGCCTCTCCCTGGCGATGTCGCTGGCCGTGACATTTCCCTTCAACATCGCGATCGGCATCCCCGCCATCTCGTACCTTGCACGATGGTTGTCGCCATGACCCCGACAGAACGACGCAAGAAGGTCGATATTCTCGCCGACAGGCCCCTGGTCCGGCGGATAGTGGAGATTATCGAACGCAGCGGCGTGACAGGTCACACCGTTCTGCCGGTGGCGGAGGGGGGCGGCTATCGCGGCATATGGAGCGACGACCAGGTGGCGGGAGCCTCGGCCAAGATGCTCGTCTTCACCATCACCACCGCGCCCAAGGCGGAGGAGATCGTCGAGGCGCTGACGCCTCTCCTGGAGACGCACAGCCTTCGCGTCTGGCTCACCGATGTCGAGGTGATACGTCCCGAACGCTTCTAGGACGAGGTGCAAGGGCACCGACCGCGGGTTGTTCGGTGTACGGCCCTCGCCAGCACTCCTGACCTCGGTTCTCAGGAGCCCGAAGAGGGTCCCCCCGCGGCTTCGGGGGACGGGACCTGCATCGGCGCGGCCGGATCAGATGCTTGACGCCCTGCCATCGCAGCCGTGATGAAACCGAGAATGTCGCGGGAATGGAACGGCTTGCGCACGAAGGTGGCGCCCGTCAGTTCGGCGGGCAGATCGGATGGCAGCGAGCCCGAGACGAAGGCGAAGGGCGTGCCGCGCTCGCGCAGCTTCAGCGCGACCTCGAAGGTCTTGCCGCCGACCACGTCGACATCGAGCAGGGCGCAATGCACCACATCGTCGGCGAACGCCTGCGCCTCGCGCAGGCTGTCCACGACGATGACCTCCGTCCGCGGCCCCAGATCCTCGAGGACTGCGGCCTCGATATCCATGGCGATGAACGGGTCGTCTTCGACGATGAGAATGCGTTGCTTGCCCATACCCTTGACTTGCCTATGCGAGCGAACCCTCGTCGCTCCAGAACTCACCCCTGTAGAGAACCAACTCTACGCGAACATACCATTAATATCGCATCCCAGCGACCGGACGGCGTTCAACCGCCCGGCACGGGAGTGTTAGGATTGGTACTTTCCGGTCGCGTCCCGGCCGGGTTCATGCGGCGCCATCGGCGAAGCCGACGGCAAGATGCGACCCCGCAAGCGCGAGCGCGAGCAGGCTCACGTCCACGATGACCGGTGTCAGGCTGACCACGCCGCCAAACAGGACGGCGCCGGCCACCAGAATTGTCACTGTCGAGGGCATGATCCCCATGGCGACCTCCGGCAAGCAGCGGTTTCGAACCGCATTCCTGAACCGGATAACCGGCATCCGCAGCGAGGGTTCCCCAAGGCCGGGGAAAAATCTCCGCCGCGTCACCCGACCCGCTCAGGCCACCTTCCGCTCCGACCGTCGGTCGAAGAACAGCGCCTGGCTGATCGCCGCCTTCACCGCTTCCGGCTGGAACGGCTTGGTGATCAGGAAGGCCGGCTCGGGCCGCTCGCCGGTGAGGAGGCGCTCGGGATAGGCGGTGATGAAGATGACCGGCAGGTCGATGCTCTGCAGGATCTCCGCGACCGCCTCCAGCCCCGAGGAACCATCGGCCAGCTGAATGTCGGCGAGGACGAGCCCGGGGCGCTTCTTCGCGACAAGGGCGACGGCCTCCTTGTGGGTCCGGGCGATGCCGGTGACCGAGTGGCCGAGTTCCTGGACCAGCGTCTCGATGTCGAGCGCGATGATCGGTTCGTCCTCGATGATGAGGACGTCGGTAGCCACCTGCTCGGCGATCTCCCGGCCGGCCTGCTGGATGAGGGCGCCCGCCCGTTCGAGATCGACGTCGAGGACGGCGGCGACCTCTTCCAGTGCGAAGCCCTCGACGGTCCTCAGCAGGAAGGCCTGGCGGGACAGCGGGGTCAGCGCCTCGAGGTTGCGCTCCACGGCGCCCGCGCGAGCCAGCGTCGCGGTCGGTGGCGCCATGTTCACCGGCATGGACGACCAGAGCTTGAGGAAGATCCGGTATAGTGCGATGCGGGCCGACACGTCCCTCGGGAAGGACGCGGGATCGGCCACCAGAGCCTCGAGCGTCGCCAGCACATAGGAATCGCCGCCGGCCTGCGTGCCGTCAAGGGCACGGGCGAAGCGGCGCAGGTAGGGCAGATGCGGGGCAATTTCCGCAGCAATGGTCATTCTGGACTCCTGTCGAATGGGTCCCAGAGCAGCGCGGAACCCCTTGGTTTGGCAAGCTTTTTATTTTTTCGTTTTGCGGGAACCATTGCCGGCAGCGAACGTTCTGGGTTGGATCAGGTGCGTGCCCGGCGGGTGCGCGAGGAGAGGCCGATGGGCGCGATTCAGGACGACAACGACAAGGACCGGAAGGACGACGACAGGGACATCGTCCTCGACCCGCGCATTCAGGAGGCCATCGGCAAGTCGCTGAAGGCCCATTACGACGACCTCATCAAGGCGCCGATGCCCGATCGCTTCCTCGTTCTGCTCGCCGAGCTCGAAGCCAAGGAGCGTCGCAATGGCCCGTGACGAGTTCCGTGAAGGCCTCATCGCCGAACTGCCGAACCTGCGCGCCTTCGGCGTCTCGCTGTGCGGCTCGGTCACGCAGGCCGACGACCTTGTGCAGGAAACCATGCTGAAGGCCTGGGGCAATTGCGAGAAGTTCCAGCCGGGAACGAGCCTGCGCGCCTGGCTCTTCACCATCCTGCGCAACACCTACTATTCGCTCTACCGCAAACGCGGCCGCGAGGTGCAGGACAGCGACGGCACCTATGCCCAGCGCCTGACCGTGTCGGGCGAACAGGAAAGCGCGCTCGATCTCGCCGATTTCCGCAAGGCGCTCGCCAAGCTCTCCGAGGAGCATCGCGAGGTGCTGATCATGGTCGGCGCCAGCGGCCTGTCCTACGAGGAGGCGGCAGAGATCTGCGGTGTCGCAGTCGGCACGATCAAGAGCCGCGTCAACCGCGCCCGCGCCAAGCTCGCCGATCTCCTCGGCATTACAGGCGTCGACGATATCGGGCCGGATCGCCGCACAACGGCCGTCATCCGGCAGTCCCCGGCCGACATGGCGCGCACCTCATCGACATGAACGTCACGGCATTCCGCACCGTCCGGGGTCGCCTTCTCGCCTTGATGGTTCTCGTGATCCTGCCCATCGCCGTGATCACGGCGGTGACCGCGACTGCGACCTACCGCTCGGTCCTCTCCTCGATCGAGGCCTCGCAGTTGCAGACGGTCGGCAACTTCGCGGTGCGGACCCGCGTCTGGTTCCGGGAATCGCTCCGGACGCTCCTGGCCGCCACGGCAAGCGTCGCAGCCACCGATGCCTCGGCCGAGCAGTGCCGCGCCATCGCCAACCGCATTGTCGGCGACAATATCGGCATCAGCGCGGTCGCACTCAGTGCGGGCGAGCGCCCGGGATGCACCGCCGGCCAGACCGCGGACCTTTCCGCGGCCGTCATCGGCGGCATCGTCGAGAGTTACCGGACGCGCAGCCGCAGCAGCACGTGGATCGGCAGTGACCTCGCCGAATCCAGCTACGGGGTGGCACAGGTCGGGCAGCGCCGCTTCATGGTTATCTATGCGCGCCGCAGCACCGGTCCGCAGACCCAGATTCTCGAATCCCTGCTGCTCGTCGATGCGGTCATCATGAATCGCGCCTTCGCGCTGGGAGTGGTCAATCCCGGGGTCATCGTTGGTATCGTCCGCGGCAACACCGACATCGTGGCGGCCCGCGGCGCCGACGAATCCGACATGACCTGGCTGCCTGTCGAGGCGAGCAGCACAAGTGAGTTGCAACGCTGGGAGACCGTCAGCCGTGCGGGGCAGAGGGCCACCTACGGCATGCAGCGGGTCGCCGAGCCGGACCTCTACGTGCTGGCGCGCTTCGACCAGCAGGCGGAGCGGGCGGCTTTCCTCCAGTTCATCGCGCTCCTTCTGACCCCGCTGGTGACGCTGATGGTGCTCTTCGCAGTTTACTCGCTGGCCATCGACGCCAATATCGTGCGGTGGATCCGCGGTATCGAGGCGGCGGCGGTGGCCCGAAGCTCCCAGGAAGCGACACTCGCCCCGGTCGATGCCGCCATGCCCCACGATATCCGCCGCGTCTCCGAGGCCTTCAACACGCTGGTCGTCGACCAGGCCGACCGCGTCGAACGGCTCAACCAGACGATCGGCGCCAATCGCCACCTTGTCCGCGAACTGCACCACCGCGTGAAGAACAGCCTGCAGGTGATCCAGAGCTATCTCAGCCTGGCGCGACGCCAGCACGCAGCAGAACACCGGCCGGTGCTGGCGGCGGTCGAGGCGAAGGTCCACGTGCTGTCGATCGCCTATCGCCACGCCCTCGCCCAGGGCGAGATGCGGCCCGTCGAGCTGAAGCCCTTCCTCGACGAGGTGACGGCCATGCTCAACGGCCTGCTCCAGCCGGCGCGGCCGTGGATCACCGCCACCGCTCCGGAGGATACGGCCCTGGTGGTCGATCGCGCCATTCCCCTCGGACTGCTGGTCGTCGAGATGGCGACGCATGCGCTGCAGGAGGACGAGGCGGACAGCGTGTCGGTGCAGATCGGCACCGGCGCTGGCGACACCCTGACACTCGACGTCACGACGGATCACCGTCGGACCAGTGCCGTCAACACCAAGGTTGCCCTCGGCTTGCTGCGCCAGATCGGCGCGACGCAGACGGCAGGACCGGACGGCGCCAGCGCCGGGCGCTGGCACGTGCCTCTCTGATGGCCGATCAGGCGACGCTGGCGTAGCTTTCGGTCGGCGCGATATCCACCCCGACGGACAGGCTGATCAGGGCGCCCACCGGGCCGATGAAGCTGCCCGAGACCGGCGAGGCGTCCCACGGCACCCGTGCCACCGCGACGCGGATCAGATGCGGGTCGGCGACGAGAGCGTTGGTCGGATCAAACTCCACCCAGCCGTCACCGGGAATGAAGACCTCGGCCCAGGCATGGGTCAGACCGGCGGCCGAGCGCTGCCACGGATCAGCCTGGCCGTCATGCAGATAGCCCGTCACGAAGCGCGCCGCATAGCCGAGACGCCTGACGGCCTCGATGAACAGCCAGGCGAGATCCCGGCAGGAGCCGGACTTGAGGTCCAGCGTCTGCGTCGGCGTCTGGGTGCCCTCCTCATAGCGGACCGCGTAGCCGAAACCGGCATGGATGGCCCGCGACAGGCGGCTCAGCGCGTCGAGGTCCTGGGCGTCCCCGGCCAGGGCCGACGCAATCCAGGCGGCGAGAACTCCACCCTCGTCGCCGCTGGCCGGCACCAGGAAGGGCTGCAGCACGATCCGCTCGCCATCGGAATAGTGGGGGACGAAGGCTGCGCCCGCCGTCGTATGGGCCCGCGGAAAGGCGGAGGCATAGCGGCGCAGCACGAGGCCCGAGGTGATCTGCAGCCTGTCGGCCATGCCGGCAAAGGTCGCGACGCAGATCGGGTTGCCATAGACGTCGTGCGACCAGTGCAGTTCGGCGTTCGGGAAGATGTCGAGCTGCGTATCGAGGATGCGCAGATCGAAGCTGTCGCGCGGGCGCAGCATCAGCCGGTGCGGTCCGAACTGCACCGGCCCCGCATACTGATAGGTCGTGACGTGACGCAGGTGCAGATCCATGGTGGCGATCGAACTCCCGGGTCGCGCCTCGATACAGCTTCGCACCCGGACACTGTGAAAAAAAGAAGCCGCCAGAGGCGGCTTCAGTGAGGTCTACATCGCGGGAAGGGACATGCGATGATCGCTTCATCAACGCGCCTCCCGCATATTGGTTCCCGGAATTTTTCCGGTCGCTACCGGTGGGAAAAGCCCCTGCCCGTCAGGCCGCCTCACGCCCGCTGAGCAGCCGCCAGAGCGACTTGCGGATCGGCGTCGATTGCATGCGCGCGCCGGCGGGCCGCCGCACCAGCGTGATCTTGCGGTCGTGGAACCTTTCGAGCCCCGGTCGATGGCCGACGCTGATCAGCGTCGAGGCGGCAAGTTCGTTCTCGAACAGGGAGAGCAGGCTGTCCTGGCTGCCCTCGTCGAGCGCGGCCGTCGCCTCGTCCATGATGATGATCGGCGGCTTGTGGATCAGAAGGCGGCAGAAGGCGACGCGCTGGCGTTCGCCGCCGGACAGGACGCGATCCCAGTCGTCATCCTCATCGAGGCGTTTCGCCAGATAGCCGAGCCCGCAGCGCTCCATGGCCTGCAGGATGACCGCATCCTCCACCGCCGCCTCGCCCTCGGGGTAGAGCAGAATGTCCTTCAGTGTGCCGCGGGGCAGGTAGGGCTTCTGCGGCACGAAGGCGTAGGGCGTGTTGCGCGGGAAGGCGATGCGCCCCGAGCCCCAAGGCCAGAGCCCCGCGAGCGCGCGGATGAACGTGCTCTTGCCGGTGCCGCTCTCCCCGGCGATGAGGATCTTTTCTCCAGGCTGGATACGGATGGAGGCGTCGTCGATGACGACGCGGCCGTTGCGGTGGGCCAGCGACAGATTGTCGATGTGGATGGTGTCGTCCTCGCTCTCGTCGAGGTTGATCTGCTGCTCATCCTCCATGATCGTGCCGATATCCACCTCTTCCAGGGTCTCGGCGAATTCATCGACGCGCACCACCGAGGCGTACCATTCGGAGAGGCGCACGAAATTGTCGACGAACCAGATGAGCGCCGCCTGCACGGCGCTGAAGGCGGCGGCGACCTGCATGACGGCGCCGAGCGTCAGTTCGCCAGACAGGTATTTCGGCGCCGCCAGCAACAGCGGAACGATCGGGAACAGCGCGCCATTGGTGTTGAGGACCAGCGCGATGAAACCCTGGCGGCGAACGACCGCCAGCCAGGCCTTCACGACATTCGTGTAGGTGTCCTTGACCGATGAGCGTTCGTCGGCGTCACCCTTGATCAGCGCGATGCTCTCGGCGTTCTCGCGCAGCCGCGTCATTTCCGCGCGGAACAGGGCTTCCGTCTCGTTCTTGGTCGCGATCTTCCCCACCAGCGCCCGGCCCACATAATAGGCCGCCGTCGACGTGATGACGGCATAGAGGACGGCCGCGATCGCCATGTAGGCCGGGATGTGGAAGGTGCGCCCGCCGATCTCGAAGGATATCGAGCCGGCGACCGTCCAGAGGATCGCCGCGAAAGTGACGGCCGTGACGAAGGCGGCAATCAGGCCGATGGCAAATTCCACCAGCGGTTCGGTGGAGATGCGGACATCCTCCGCGATGCGGAACTCCGGCGCCGAGTGCTCCGTGGCGAGGAAGCCGAGGCGATAGTAGCGCTGGTCGGCGATCCACCACCCCGCCAACCGATGGGTCACCCATTCGCGCCAGCGCACCTGCAGCAGCATGCGCGAGACGACGAGCCCGGACATGGTGATCGCCGCCACCCCGACGAGCAATGGCAGCAGGCTGATGGCGGTGACGACGTCGCCGATCGCCTTCTTCTCGAGCGCGTCGAAGAACATGCGGTTCCAGCTGTTGATGCCGACCTGCGCCGCGATCTGCGCGAAAGCGAAGGCGAGCACCACGGTCGTCAGCATCCAGGCGCGAACGGCGGAAAAGCCCGTCCAGAAGCCCGTCGCCATGCGCAGGAATGATCGCGATCGCGACCGGTACGGCCGGTCCGCGACGTCGGTTTCGGAGGTGGACATGGTGAGGATTCCGCGCGGCTGGAGGAGGCCCGACTTGACGACCCGCGCTTGCGGCGGCGGAATGCATCAGGAAGGGCCGACGTTAGGAACGCAATCGACGCCTGCGAGTTCCCTGCGCGGATCGACACGCCGCACGACATTTTGGCGCGCGGAGGCCGAGGGGACCCATGATCTCGAATACGTCAATGCACCGCACGACCCACCGCTGGTGTCACGCCTGTCCGCTGCGCCACAAACCGGCATTCCAGCCGAAGACCGCGGAGGACATCCAGTTCATATCGGCGATGAAGCTGGAACATCGGCGGCTGCCCGCCGGACAGGAGATCATCTTTCCCGGACAGGACGACGCCGAGCTGTTCACTCTCTTCGAGGGCTGGGCCTTCCGCTACAAGGTCCTGCCGGACGGCCGCAGGCAGATCCTCAACTTCCTGCTGCCGGGCGACCTGATGGGTCTGCAGGCGTCGCTCCTCTCGGTCGCCCAGCACGGCATCGAGGCGCTGACCGACGTGGAGCTCTGCGTGTTCCCCCGCCGCAAGTTGTGGGACATGTTCGTCCGGATGCCGCAGCTTGCCTATGAAATGGCCTGGCTCGGCTCCCGCGAGGAGAGCCTCATCGACGAGAACCTCCTGTCCACCGGACAGCGCAACGCGACGGAACGCGTCGCCTCCCTCATCATCTCGCTCTATCGGCGCGCCGAGGTCCTCGGTCTGGTGACGGATCGCTCCTTTGTCTTTCCGCCGTCGCAACAGCAGCTCGCCGACGCCCTCGGCCTGTCGCTCGTCCACACCAACAAGACCTGGGCCAAGCTGCGGCGGGCCGGACTTTTCAGCTTCTCGGCCGGTCGCCTGACGATGGAGAATCCGCGCCTGACCGAGCGGATCGCCGCCCAGTACGATCGCGACCTGACACAACGGCCCATCCTCTGATCGCGCGGAAAGCTGATCCGCGCGCAAGGAACCGCTGGCCAATCACGGCGTTCCACCCTCATCATCACATCTGCCGCGCCCGGCGGATGCGGCCGCATGCCCGCATCCCTGCGAAGGAGCCCGTCCATGCATATCCGCTACGGTTACGACATCGACATCGTCTGCGACCAGACCCTGCCGGCGATCCTGATGCTCGACGTCCATCCGGACCGGCGCAGCGACATCTCCGAGCCCGACGTGCTGGCCGCGTCATCGCTTGCGACAGGGGCGGCCTGCCCGACCGAGATCTATATCGACGGCTTCGGCAATATCTGCCGGCGCATCACCGTTCCGGCCGGCGGCGTGCGCCTGTCGGCCGAGGGCACCATCCACGATTCCGGCTTCCCCGATCCCGTGGCGCCGTGGGCCGCGCTGATGTCCCCCGACGCCCTTCCGCCCGAGACGCTGAGCTTCCTGCTCGGCAGCCGCTATTGCGAGACCGATACCCTCATGGCGGTCGCGTGGAGCAATTTTTCCGGCGTGCGCCCCGGGTGGGAGCAGGTGCAGGCCGTCTGCGACTTCGTCCACAGCCACATCCGCTTCGACTACCTGGCGGCCCGCCATACCCGCACGGCCGCCGAGGCCCTGCAGGAGCGCGTCGGCGTCTGCCGGGACTTCGCCCATCTCGCCGTCACCCTGTGCCGGTGCCTCAATATTCCGGCGCGCTATTGCACCGGCTATCTCGGTGATATCGGTGTGCCGGTCGACCCCAATCCCATGGACTTCAGCGCCTGGTTCGAAGTCTATCTCGACGGCACATGGTATGCCTTCGATGCGCGCCACAACCGGCCGCGGATCGGCCGCATCGTCATGGCGCGGGGACGAGATGCCGCGGACGTGCCCTTCGTCAATTCGTTTGGTCCGCATACGCTCGCCCGCTTCACCGTCATCACCGAAGAGGTGGAAGGCAAGCGCTTCCCGCAGTCGGCCGAGTACCGCCGGCAGCACTGGCAGGCCATCAACGATATTCGCGATGCCGGCTAAGTAGATACTTTCTATATCCCCTATCGGCATGGATCATCGGAACAACAGGCCCTCCTGACAGTTGTCATGGCAACAGCGCGGTGCTTCGGAACTTGCCTCAGGCGGCATCCATCGCGCTGGTTTTCCACACAGGAGGCAACTGACATGATCAGGACCACTCTTTTGACGGCATCCGTCGCGACCCTTCTCGCCACCGGCGCGTTGGCCCAGACGGCCACCCCGGCGCCGCAGCAGCCGGCCGCCCCCACTCAGGCCCAGCCCATGCGTCCGATGACGCCGGCGGCCACCGAAATGGGTGCCCAGCAGCTGACCACCAGCAAGATCGTCGGCATGTCGATCTATGCCCCGAAGCCTGACCAGGCCTCGACCGGGACGACCGCTCCGATGACCACCGGCTCCACCGCCGCGCCGTCCTCGACGCACATGCAGCTGACGCCGGTCACCGACGAACAGTGGCGCACCATGCGTGACCGCCATGACTCCATCGGCAAGATCGACGATCTCGTCATTGGCACCGACGGCCGCATTTCCCATGCCGTTCTCGGCGTGGGCGGCTTCCTCGGCATCGGCGAGAAGACCGTCGCGCTTCCGCTGACCGACATCAAGTTCATGCGCATGTCGGACGGCACGCTGGTCGGCTTCGTCACGAGCACGAAGAAGCAGCTGCAGGACATGCCGGCGTTCACGCCCGCGCGCACCTGACGCCACACGGACAAGCGAGACAGTCAGCCCCGCGCCCCCGGCGCGGGGCTTTCGCTTGTTTAGTGACGTCTGGGGCGACGTCCGGCCGACTGGGATGGCGCATCTTCTGCTTCACTGGCAGAGCCGGCTGTCGCCGCGAGACCCGCGCGGCTCTGCATCGAGGTGGAGATGGTCCGCATGGGCTGCATCCGATCCCGGCCCGAGAACCGTTGTGAACCAGCCGCAGGCGGACCGGCGCAGCGCCTGGATGAAGCGCGCGACCTTCTCGTCCCCCGGCGCCTCGACGCTCTCCCGGCGTCCTCCGGCAAAATCGAACCAGGCGATGTCGATGGCAATCCCGCGGCCGTGGGCGCTTATCTTCGCCCCCTCAAGCCGGTTGCGCGGCCGGCACGCAAAGCCCGGACCCGTGCCGAAGGCGACCATCGTCCGGCCTGTCGTGGCGCGGGCGAGCGGCTCGGCCGCAGCGCGAGTGAAGTCGGCGAGAGTGCCCGCGAAGGAACAGCTCACCACCGGCCTGTCGGGCCAGCGGACATCGCCGTCATCGGTCGTCATGCCTTCCAGTTGCACCGGATCTGCGATCGCGCAGTCCGCCCGCGCGTCCGTTGCCGTGGCCGGCGAGAAGCGGACACCGGAGATGGCCAGTCTTGCCTGGCACGCCGATGCTGCAACCGCCGGAGTGCCGGCTGTCGAACGGGAAGCGGATGGCGGGGATGGCTGCGGCGCCGCGGCAGCAGGCGGGGCGGCCTGAGGCCGGCTCTGCGGCAATGGCGCGCGTGAGGGCGAGGATTGGGCGTGGGCAGCACTGCCGAACCCGCCGGAGACAGCCAGTACAAGCGCCAGAGTGGCGGGAATCGCGGGGCGGGCGTTCATCCGGACCATGATGCAACGCCCATCATGCACCTGCGCCCACGAAGACGCCACTCGCCGGTCACCGTGGGCGGAGGGCATGGGCGGTGACGGCAAGGGCCGCGAGAACCGGCAGGTAAAGACGGAACGACAGACCGTCCATGAATCCTTGCAATAGGGGAGCGCCGCGCGATCCTCGCGGGATCAACGCCAGGCGACCTGGACCATTCCTGCATGAGAGCATGTCTCCAACTGCCAAGACGCACGAAAACGGCGGCCTTGCGGACCGCCGTCTCCATGTCGGAAGGGCGAAGGTGGACGGGACGTCGCACCCTCGCCGCGGGTCAGTGCACGCTGTACTTCGCGTAATAGTCGAGGGAGGGGCTCTGGCCGGCGCCATCCTGCTTGAGGAGGTCGTTCAGCTCGTAGGACGGCGCCTTCTCCAGCACCTCCTTCGACAGGGAAACGACATAGCCGCCGCGCTCCTTGTCGTAGTCGAGCATGGACCACGGCATGGCGTGATAGCGCTCGCCGATGCCGAGGAAGCCGCCGAAGCCGAGGACAGCGAACATCACCTTGTCGGACATCTTGTCGAGCACGATGTCCTCGACGTGGCCGATCTTCTCGCCCTGCGAATTGTAGACGCTGGTGCCGGTGACACGCGAGGCGACGATGGCGCGGGTATGGCCTGAGGGAGTGGGCATGACGTGCTCCTGCATCGTGGTGAGTGGTGCTGGAACAACGCGCGACCGCAGCGATCGTTCCGGCGCAAAGGCCTCATGCCGGGATCTGCCGGCTTCCTGGACAGGGCTCGCAGAGGCGGCGGATCCACCTGCCGCACGGCGGTTCGGAGGCGCCGGCCCTCAGCGCATGTCGTCCTTCCGGAGCACCACGTCCATCCGCGCCACGACCCCCTCGGGACGGTAGTCGATGGCGACCTCGCCGCCGAGCTGCGAGGCGAGCAGCCGATTGAGCAGCAGCGTGCCGAAGCCCTTGCGCTGCGGCGGCTCGACCCGCGGCCCGCCGCTCTCGCGCCAGACCAGCGTCATGCGCGGCTCCGGCACCGCCCCGTCGCTCTCGATCATGACGTCGACTCTGCCCTCCGGCACCGACAACGCGCCGTACTTCACCGCATTCGTCGTCAGTTCGTGGATCGCCATGCCGACCGGCACGGTCATGTCGCGCGGGATCACCATGGTCGGGCCGTCGATGACGACCCGCCCGTCCGCCGGATCGAGATAGGGGGCGAGTTCGCTCTCCAGGATGTCGCGCAGGCCGGCGCCGGCCCAGGCCTCGCGGGTGAGCAGCGAATGGGTGCGCCCCAGCGATACGAGCCTTTCGGAGAAATCTTCGCGGAACGCCTCGAACGAGCGGGACGACCGCCCGGTCGCCGACGCGATCGCCTGCACGGTGGCGAGAATGTTCTTCACCCGGTGATGCAGCTCGCGGATCAGCATCTGCTGGCGCTCGTCGGCCTGCTTGCGCGCACCGATGTCGAGCGCCGTGCCGAGGACCTGCGTCACAGCCCCGACCGCGTCGCGCTGGAACGGCGTCTCGCGGAACAGGAACCAGCGATAGGAGCCGTCGGCGTGGCGCAAGCGGTATTCGATCTCGCGCACCTCGCCATCGGCCACGCGGCGGATCTGCGCGGCGAATTCGGCGACACGCCGTCGGTCCTCTGGATGAACCAGTTCGCCGAGCGCCTTGAGCGGCCGACCCGTCAGTTCGGCCGGCCCGTAGCCCAGCGTGTCGAAAACCTGCGGGTTGATGTAGGCGTTCCGCCCGCGCTTCAGGTCGTTGATGAAGATGAGGTTCGGCGCCGAGATCATCAGCCGCTCGAGACGGGACTTCTCCTGTGCCAGCTCCGCCACGCGCGCCTTGAGCTGGCCCTGCGCCGCGACCAGCGCCTCTTCGACCAGCTTCTTGTCGTGAATGTCGGTGCAGGTCCCGAACCAGCGTTCGATCCGCCCCGCGCGGTCGCGGATCGGCACGGCGCGGCCGATGAACCAGCGGTAGGCGCCATCGCCCGACTTGAACCGGTACTCGATCTCGTAGGGCTCGCCGGTGTCGAGCGAATGCTGCCAGCGCCTGGCGGCGCGCTCCCGGTCGTCGGGATGGAGGAGATCGTTCCAGATTTCGCCCATAGTCGATCCGGGCGTCATGCCCGTGAACTCGTACCAGCGCTGGTTGAAGTAGTCGTGGTAGCCGTCGGGCAGCGTCGACCAGACGAGCTGCGGCATGGCGTCGGCAATCGTCTGGAAACGCCGCTCGCTGCGCTGCAGCTCGGCGTCCACCACCCGTAGGTTCTCCGTCACCTCGTCACGCAGGCTGCGCTCTTCCGCATAACCCCGGCGCACGGCGGAGAGGATGCGGCTCGCGGCCAGCACGGCGATGGCCATAGCCGCGAGGATGAGGCCGATGCCGATCAGCGCGACCGGTCCGAGCATCGAGGCGAAGCTGCGTCCGAACACCGCTTCGGGGATCGCGATGACCGCCGCGAAACGGCTTTCCGGCGCACGGGCAACCGCCAGGCTCGCCGCCAGATTCTCCACCGTCCGGGCATGGATCAGCCCGCTCGCCTCGTTAGCCAGGGCCTGGCGGACCGCCGCCACCGCCGGTGTCCCAACAAAGCGCGCACCGTCGCGGGACCGTGCCGCCACGCGGCCATCGGCATCGAGAATGGCCGAGATCCAGTCGGCGGGAAGGTTCTGGGCCTGCAGCGCTTCGGCCAGCACCGCGGAAGGAATGATGAGAGCGACCACCACTCGCTGGCCAGACCGAGTCGCGGCTCCCACGGCCGCGACGACGGCCGGCTCGCCGATCGCGTCGCCCGTCAGAATTCCCGAGATCGCCAGGCGATCACCCGCCATCGCCCGCCGCACGATATCGAGGCCGCTGGTCGGCGTGAGGCTGATGCCGCCCGCGCCAACGGGGAAATAGGTGTTGAGAAGCCGTCGTCCCTGCTCGTCCAGAATGGCGACGTAGGTGCCGCGCCGGGTCGACCTCGCCGCCTGCTGGTAGAGGGACAGCCAGTCGCCGCTGGCGAGCGAGGGCGATGAGGCCAGCGCCCGCAGATAAACCTCGGCCTGCTTTATATCGGCGTCGACGCTGGCGGCGATGGCCCGGGCCTGCTCGACGAGGCGCGTCTCCATCCGGGCCCGCTCGCTGCGGTTGGCCTGCCACACGGCGCCGAGGGCCAGCGCCAGCAGCGGGATGGCGATGCCGGCGACCAGAAGCAGCAGCCGCACCCGCAATGCATGCAGGCGCCTGCGCTCGCCGCCTTCATCCGGAGCATGCAACTGCATCTGCGGGGACGGGTCCTGCCCGCTCACCTCCGTCACGGCGCGACCGTCACTCATGGTGATGAATCGTCTGGCTACGCATCAGCTTGCCCGGCATCGACTGGTCTCGCAGGATGATGCGGTCGGCAGTGGCGGGGAGAAGCAGGTCGGCAAGGGGCGGGCGGTCAACCATGATGTCGCGTCTCTCCGTCCCCATGCACGCCGGACACCGTCCGTCCCGGACGCGCCCGCGTTACGCCAAACGTCACGGCCGGCGCGAAGTTCCATGACTGACATAGGGAACCCGGGTCGGAATGCGACGTTGATCGGCAGACATTTCCATGTCGCCGGGATCGCAAGGGTCCCGTCACAACCACATCAGGAGCAAGCCATGGGTTCCCTTCTGCACTGGGCCATCGTTTTTCTCGTCGTCGCGCTCGTCGCGGCCTTCCTCGGCTTCGGCGGCGTCGCCGGGACTGCCATGGGCGGCGCGCAGATGCTGTTCTGGGTGGCGATCGTCCTCTTCGTCGTCTCGATCGTCGCCGGCCTGATACGCAGGGCCTGATGCCGGCAGGGCTTCTTCCTGCCGACTGGTCGTCTCCGCAACCCGCACGGCTTCCGCCGCTGCGGGTTGCTGGCGTAACGGCCTCGCGCAGTCGACCATTACCGCGCGCCGACACTGGCGTCCGCGCGGAAAGGCGCCTCACAGGTGCCGGATTTCCCTGACCATGTGAAGGAGCGCCTTCGGGCGATGAGAGGCCGCCCGGCGGGACGCCCGGCCTTCCACGATGGCTGTCCTCAGCCGGAAACCCTGCAGTGGCTGTCCGAAAGCGGCAATGACATCGACAACGGCAAGAGAAGCAATGATCGCCAGGATCGACTGGGAAGACCTGCTCGCAAACCATGGCGGCGAATGCGGTCGTCTCGTCGCCAGCTTCGACTGGGCCTCCACCCCCCTTGGACCCGTCTGCACATGGCCCATCGCCTTGCGGGCCGTGACCATGACGATCCTCCGCTCCCCTGTTCCCCAGGCCCTCCTCGTCGGACCGGCGGGCATTCTGATCTACAACGACGCCTATGCCGGGATGTCGGGATCGCGCCATCCTGGACTTCTGGGCCAGGGCGTGCGCGAGGCCTGGCCTGAGGCCGCCGACTTCAACGACAATGTGGTGCGCTCGTGCCTTGCCGGCGCGGCCCTGTCTTACCGGGACCAGCCCTTCGTGCTCTATCGCAACGGCGGCCCGGAGGATGTCTGGTTCGACCTGCACTACAGCCCGGTCATGGACGACAACGGCTTTCCGGTCGCGGTGCTCGGCATCGTCACCGAAACCACCCTGCGCGTGCGCGCGGAGCAGGAGCTGATCCGCAGCCGCGAGCGGCTCGCCTTCGCGCTGAACTCCGCCGGCATGATCGGCACCTTCGACTGGCACATCGCCTCCGACCTCTTCTTTCCCGACGCGCGTCTGGCGCAACTGCTCGGCAGCCGGGCGCGCGGCGCGGACCAGGGCATGCCCATCGAGGATTTCCTCGGGGCGGTTCATCCGGACGACATCCAGCGGGTGCGCGATTCTCTCGCCCGCGCGATTGCCGACAAGGACAAGTCTTCGGAGGAGTATCGCCTCCTTGGTCATGACGGCGTCTGGCACTGGGTGATCGCGCGGGGCGAATGCCTCTACGACCACGAGGGCCGGCCGGCGCGTTTTCCCGGCGCCATCGTCGACATCAGCGAACTGAAGGAATCGGAAGAGGCGCGCTCCATCCTGCTGCGCGAACTGAACCACCGCGTGAAGAACATCTTCGCCGTGGTCTCCGGATTGATCTCCATGACGGCGCGCGGCGCGTCGACGCCGCGCGAGATGGCGGATGCCCTTCGTGGGCGCCTGAGCGCCCTGTCGGCGGCCCATGATCTCATCCGATCGGCCGTGCTCGGCGAGACCGATATGGCGGAGACGATCCAGCTTGCCGATCTGCTGAAGCGGATCCTGGCGCCGCATGTCGACCGTCCCGAACGGCTGGTCATTTCCGGTCCGGACCTGATGCTCGGCCCCAACGCCACCACCAGCCTCGCCCTCGTCTTCCACGAACTGGCAACCAACGCCGCCAAGTACGGTGCCCTCACCGACGAGAGCGGCGAACTCCGGGTCGCGTGGGAGTACACGCCCTCCGACGTCACGCTGGAATGGCACGAAAGAACAGCCGCGACCACGGACGATCCGCCGACCCATCGCGGCTTCGGCAGCCAGCTCATCGAGATGAGCGTCCAGCGCCAGCTCAAGGGCGTCATGAGCTATGACTGGTCCGGGGACGGGCTTCGCGTCGCCCTGTCGGCGCCGGTCGAGCAACTGGTCCGCTGAGCCGGGACGTCGACGGAGACTGTCCCTCCGCCCAAACGAAAAGGAGGCGGAACCGCGTCCCGCCTCCTGATGTCTTTCAATACGGAATTTATGCCCGCCCGGTCAGCTCCAGAAGATGGCGAGCAGGATGATGATCGGCAGGGGAATGCCGAGAATCCACAAGAGAGCACCACGTCCAAGACCCATGACCTGTCTCCTTCGGTTGCGTTGTCAGGGGAACAACGCTGTCGCCCGCGGACGGTTCCGGACGAGTCGCCGGCGCCCTCAGGCCATCACGGTTCCGCGCACCGCCTCGGCCGAACGGCGCACGACGGTGGCGATCTGCGACAACTGCGCGGAGAGCGGGCTCGTCCTGCGCCAGATCATGCCGATCGTGCGCGACGGCCGCGGGCTGTCGAAGCGGGCGATCGACACCGGCGCCGAACGGCTTTCCAATGCCACGGCCATCTCCGGGATGAGGGTCACGCCCATGCCGGCGCCAACCATCTGGACGAGGGTCGACAGCGAGCTGCCGTCGAGCAGTTCCTTCGGGCGGGTCGAGGTCATGCCGCAGAAGGACAGCGCCTGGTCGCGGAAGCAGTGGCCCTCCTCCAGCAGCAGCAGCCGCATCTCGCGCAGCATGTCGCCGCTCGGCACCGCCTTGCCCTCGTCCTCGCCGGGGCGGACGAGGACGAAATCCTCCGAGAACAGCGCCACCTCCGTCATCGACGGCTCCGAAACAGGCAGGGCGACGATGGCGGTATCGAGCCGTCCCTCGCTGAGCTCCTGGATCAGCTTCGGCGTCTGCGTCTCGCGCACGTGGATGTCGAGCCCGGCGTGGATCTGCGTCAGGTCGGCGATGATCGCCGGCAGGAGATAGGGGGCGACCGTCGGGATGATGCCGATGCGCAGCCGGCCGACCAGCCCTTCGCCCGAGGCGCGGGCGAGATCGGCCAGTTCGTCCACCGCTCGAAGGATGTCGCGGGCCCGGACCGAGAATGCCTCCCCGAAGGCGGTCAGCCGCACCTGCCGGGCGCTGCGCTCGAAAAGCGGCGTTCCCAGCGACTCCTCCAGCTCCTTGATCTGCATCGAAAGCGCCGGCTGCGAGATGGCGCAGGCGTCGGCGGCGCGCCCGAAATGGCCATGGCGCGCCAGAGCGTCGAAATAGCGGAGCTGTTTGAACGTGAAGTTGATCATCAGATGAACTTATCGTCGCAATCAGCAAATTCAACTTAGTCTAATCACAAGCCTTCGCTACAAGGGAGGCGGAGCGGGATCGTCGTGAGCTTTACGACGCCCGCCGGCCGCCGCAGGGCGGGGCCGGTGGTGGCGCGCAGGGCCGCGCAATCCGTCCGACCGGGTGAGGCTCTTCCCCCGCCGCCAGCCGGAATTGCAGTGGGATGCGGTCGGAACCAGGTTCCACCGGACCTCGCGAGATGAGACACGATCGGAGAGAGAGATGGACGGAACGACGGCGGCCGGCAAATGCCCGGTGATGCACGGAGGCAATACCGCCATGACCAGGTCGGTCATGGACTGGTGGCCCAATGCGCTGAACCTCGACATTCTGCATCAGCACGACACCAAGACCAACCCGATGGGCGGCGGCTTCAGCTACCGCGAGGCGGTGAAGTCGCTCGACTTCGACGCGATCAAGCGCGACGTCCATGCGCTGATGACCGAGAGCCAGAGCTGGTGGCCGGCCGACTGGGGTCACTACGGCGGCCTGATGATCCGTATGGCCTGGCACGCCGCCGGCTCCTACCGCATCGCCGACGGTCGCGGCGGCGGCGGCACCGGCAACCAGCGATTCGCCCCGCTGAACTCCTGGCCGGACAACGTCTCCCTCGACAAGGCCCGGCGCCTGCTCTGGCCGGTCAAGAAGAAGTACGGCAACAGCATCTCCTGGGCCGACCTGATGATCCTCGCCGGCACCATCGCCTATGAGAACATGGGGCTGAAGACCTACGGCTTCGCCTTCGGCCGCGAGGACATCTGGCATCCCGAGAAAGACGTCTACTGGGGCTCGGAGAAGCAGTGGCTGGCCCCGTCCGACGAGCGCTATGGTGACGTCAGCAAGCCGGACACGATGGAGAACCCGCTCGCCGCCGTGCAGATGGGCCTCATCTACGTCAATCCCGAGGGCGTCAACGGCAAGCCGGACCCGCTGAAGACGGCGGCGCAGGTGCGCGAGACCTTCGCCCGCATGGCCATGAACGACGAGGAGACCGTGGCCCTGACCGCCGGCGGCCACACCGTCGGCAAGACCCACGGCAATGGCGACGCCGCCCTTCTCGGCCCCGAGCCGGAGTCGGCCGACGTCACCGAGCAGGGCATGGGCTGGACGAACCCGAATATGGGCGGCAAGGCCGCCAATGCCGTGACCTCCGGCCTCGAGGGCGCCTGGACCTCGCACCCGACGAAGTGGGACAACGGCTTCTTCCAGATGCTGTTTGGCCACGAATGGGAACTGCGCAAGAGCCCGGCCGGCGCCTGGCAGTGGGAGCCGGTGACCATCCGCGAGGAGGACAAGCCGCTCGACGCCAGCGACCCGACGAAGCGCCACAACCCGATGATGACCGACGCCGACATGGCGATGAAGGTCGATCCGATCTATCGGGAGATCTCGCTGAAGTTCATGAACGACTTCGCGTATTTCTCGGAGACCTTCGCCCGCGCCTGGTTCAAGCTGACCCACCGCGACATGGGTCCGAAGGCGCGCTACATCGGCCCGGATGCGCCGACCGAGGACCTGATCTGGCAGGATCCGGTGCCCGCCGGCTCGACCGCTTACGACGTCTCCGCCCTCAAGGCGAAGATCGCCGCCTCGGGCCTCTCCGTCGCAGACATGGTGGCGACGGCCTGGGACAGCGCCCGCACCTTCCGCCAGTCGGACTATCGCGGCGGCGCCAACGGCGCGCGCATCCGCCTCGCCCCGCAGAAGGACTGGGAGGGCAACGAGCCCGCCCGTCTGGCGCGGGTCCTGTCGGTGCTGGAGCCGATCGCCGCCCAGACGGGCGCAAGCCTTGCGGACGTCATCGTGCTGGCGGGCAACCTCGGCGTCGAGCAGGCGGCCAAGGCGGCCGGCTTCGACGTGACGGTGCCCTTCAGCCCCGGCCGCGGCGACGCGACCGCCGAGATGACCGATGCGGACTCCTTCGCGCCGCTCGAGCCGCTGGCCGACGGCTACCGCAACTGGGTGAAGAAGGACTATGCCGTCAGCCCCGAGGAGATGCTGCTCGACCGCACCCAGTTGATGGGCCTGACCGCGCCTGAAATGGTGGTGCTGGTTGGCGGCATGCGCGCCATGGCCACCAACCACGGCGGCACGCAGCACGGTGTGCTCACCGACCGTCCGGGTGCGCTGACGACCGACTTCTTCGTCAACCTGACCGACATGGCCTACACGTGGTCAAACGCCGGCGGCCACTACGAGATCCGCGACCGCCAGACCGGCGCGGTGAAGTGGACGGCGACGCGGTTGGACCTGGTGTTCGGCTCGAACTCCATCCTGCGCGCCTATGCCGAGGTCTATGCCCAGGACGACAACAGGGAGAAGTTCGTGAAGGACTTCGTCGCCGCCTGGACCAAGGTGATGAACGCGGATCGCTTCGACCTCGCGTGATCGCGGCGGCGCAAGACGCTGATCGACGACAAGAACAGGGCGGCGTCATGGTCATCGTGACGCCGCCCTGATCGTTGGAGGAATGGGAGAGGTTGCCCCGTCCCAGGACCATTTCCTACGGATGCTTTGCCGGCTCGTCTGTCCGGACCTCTGTGGACGCCGCTCCACCCGGTGGAACGGCCACCCCGGCTGCCGGCGCCGGCTTGTCCCGCCAACCCATGACGCGGCTCACCACCACGAAGAAGACCGGCACGAAGAAAACCGCCAGCACCGTCGCCGAGATCATGCCGCCGAGAACGCCGGTGCCGATCGCCTGCTGGCTGGCGGCGCTGGCGCCCGACGCGATGGCGAGCGGCAGCACGCCGAGCGCGAAGGCGAGAGAGGTCATGAGGATCGGCCGGAAGCGCAGATGCGCCGCCTCGATCGTCGCCTCCAGCAGACCCTTGCCCTCCGCCCTCAGGTCCTTGGCGAACTCGATGATGAGGATGGCGTTCTTGGCCGACAGGCCGATGATCGCGATGAGGCCGACCTTGAAATAGACGTCGTTGGGCATGCCGCGCAGCGTTACGGCCATCACCGAGCCGATGATGCCGAGCGGCACGACCAGCATCACGGCGATGGGGATCGACCAGCTCTCATAGAGCGCCGCGAGGCAGAGGAAGATGAGGATGCAGGACAGCGCCAGCAGCAGCGGCACCTGCGACCCCGACTGGATCTCCTGCAGCGACTGGCCCGTCCATTCGTAGCCGAAGCCGGGCGGCAGTTCGGCGGCGAGGCGCTGCATCTCGGCAATGCCGTCGCCGGAGGAGAAGCCGGGTTTGGTCGCGCCGGAGATTCGGATGGCGGGATAGCCGTTGTAGCCGATGATCTGCGAGGGGCCGCGCTGCCACTCGATGCGCGCGAAGGCCGAGAGCGGCACCATGCCGCCGTTGGAGTTGCGCACGTTGATGTTGACGAGATCAGAGGTCTGCATGCGGCTCGCTTCGACCCCCTGCACCAGCACGCGCTGCAGGCGCCCGGCATTGGGGAAGTCGTTGACGTAGCTCGAGCCGAGCTGGGTGGAGATGGTGGCGTTGATGTCGGCGAAGGTGACGCCGAAGGTGTTGGCCTTCTCGCGGTCGATGATCAGCGACACCTGGGCGGCGTCCGGCAGACCCTCGACGAAGACCTGCCCCAGCACCGGGCTGCGCATTGCCGCCCCCAGAAGCTGGTCACGCGCCGCGGCGAGCTGCTGCTGGGTCTGGCCGCCGCGCGCCTGCAGGCGGAACGAGAAGCCGTTGGAGTTGCCGAGACCCTGGATCGGCGGCGGCGACAGGCCGAAGACGATGGCGTCCCGAAGCTGGGACAGGGCGATGGTGCCACGCAGGGCTATGGCGGCCGCCGCGTCGTTGGCGCCGCGCTCGCTCCAGTCCTTGAGGGTGACGAAAGCAAGCGCCGCGTTCTGGCCCTGGCCGAAGAACGAGAAGCCGCGCACCGTGACGATACGGGCGACCGCAGGCTCGGAGGCGAACTGCTTCTCGGCCGCCTCGATGGCGACCATCGTGCGGTTCACGGTGGCGTCCGACGGAGCCTGGAAGTTGACGATCACATAGCCCTGGTCCTCGTTCGGCAGGAACGAGGTCGGGAGCCTCATGTAGAGGTAGCCGAGGCCGGCGAGCAGGGCGAGGTAGATGACCATATAGCGCCCGCCGCGCCGCACCAGATGCGACACGACGTTGCTGTAGCCGCGCGAGGTGCGGTCGAAGCCGCGGTTGAACCAGCCGAAGAAGCCGCGCTTGGCATGATGGTGGCCGGCGGCGACCGGCTTCAGGAAGGTGGCGGCGAGCGCCGGCGTCAGGCTGAGAGCCAGGAAGGCCGAGAACAGGATCGACACCACCATGGTCAGGCTGAACTGCTTGTAGATGATGCCGACGGCGCCGGGGAAGAAGGCGAGCGGAATGAACACCGAGACGAGTACGGTGGTGATGCCGATGACCGCGCCGGTGATCTGCCCCATCGCCTTGCGGGTGGCCTCCTTCGGCGGAAGTCCCTCTTCCGACATGATGCGCTCGACGTTCTCGACGACGACGATCGCGTCGTCGACGAGGATGCCGATGGCCAGCACCATGGCGAACATGGTCAGCACGTTGATGGAGAAGCCGGTGACATACATCACCGCACAGGTGCCGAGCAGGGCCACCGGCACGACGATGGCCGGGATCAGCGTGTAGCGCAGGTTCTGCAGGAACAGGAACATCACCAGGAAGACCAGCACCATCGCCTCGAGCAGCGTGTGGATGACCTTCTCGATCGAGACCTTCACGAAGGGCGAGGTGTCGTAGGGGATCGCGTACTCAACGCCGGGCGGGAAGAACGCCGAGAGCTCCGTCATGCGCTTCCTGACCGCATCCGCGGTCGCCATGGCGTTGCCGGTGGGGGAGAGCTGCACAGCAATGGCGGCGGCCGGCTTGCCGTTGAGGCGGGCCGAGGTGGAGTAGGCCTGCGCCCCGACCTCGATGCGGGCGACGTCGCGCAGCCGGACCAGCGACCCGTCACGGTTGGCGCGCAGCACGATGGAGCCGAACTCGTCGGGCGAGGTGAGCTGGCCCCGGACCATGACGGTTGCCGTGACCTGCTGGTTGATCGGGTTGGGCAGCGAGCCGATCGAGCCGGCGGCAACCTGCGCGTTCTGCGCCGTGACGGCGGCGGTGACGTCGCTGGCAGTCAGGTTGAGACCGACCATCTTGTCGGGGTCGAGCCAGATGCGCATGGCGCGCTCGGAGGCGAAGAGCTGGGCGCGGCCGACGCCCGGCACGCGGCGGATCTCGCCGATGATGTTGCGGCTCATGTAGTCGCCGAGGCCGATGGCGTCGAGCATGCCGTCGGTCGAGGTCAGCGTCACCACGAGCAGGAAGTTGGAGCGGGCCTGGTCGACCTGCACGCCCTGCTGGGTGACGGCGCGCGGCAGCCGCGGCTCGACGCGCCTGACGCGGTTCTGCACCTCGACGGCGGCGGAAGCGCCGCTGGTCCCAGGCTGGAACGTGGCTGTGATCGTGATGGAACCCGTCGTATCGGCCACGGACTCGAAATAGAGCAGCCCCTGGATGCCGTTGAGCTCCTCCTCGATGGGCCGGGTCACCGCCTGATAGGCGTCCTCCGGCGAGGCGCCGGGATAGAAGGTGTTGATGGTGATCTGCGGAGGGGCGACCTCCGGATACTGGGCGATCGGCAGCTGCGGCAGGGCGATCAGCCCGGCCAGCATGATGAGAATGGCGATCACCCAGGCGAAGATCGGCCTGCCGATGAAGAACTGGGGCATGGTGCTGGCGTCCTTATCGGGCGGGCGTCGCGGCGGCGGCCTGCGGACCGGGGGTCCACGGGCGCGGCGCCACCTTGGCGCCGGGGCGCAGGCGCTGGAACCCGTCCACCACCACGCGGTCGCCCGCGGCGAGGCCCTCATCGATCACGGCATTGGTGCCGACGACCCGCGAGGTGCGAACCACCCTGACCTCGACCGTGTCGTCGGCCTTGACCACGTAGAGCTGGGCGCGGCCGGCCGTGTCGCGCTGGATCGCCTGCTGCGGCACGGTGATGGCGCCCGGCTGGATGCCCTGCTCGATGAGCACGCGGACATACATGCCCGGCAGAAGATCGCCGCTCGGATTGGGGAATTCGCCGCGCAGCGTCACCTGGCCGGTGCCGGCATCGACGGTCGCCTCGGAGAAAAGCAGGCGACCCATATGCGGATAGGCGCTGCCGTCGTCCATCAGCAGCTTGACGGCAGCCTCGTCGGTCTTGTCGGGCGTGACCGCACCGGCCTGCATGGCGCGGCGCAGGCGGATGAGGTCCGTCGCCGACTGGGTGAAGTCGGCATAGATCGGGTCGAGCTGCTGGATGGTGGCCAGCGCCTCGGCGCCGTTGGCGGCCACCAGCGCTCCCTCGGTGATCAGCGCACGGCCGATGCGGCCGCTGATCGGCGCGGTGATGTCGGCATATTTCAGGTTGAGCTCGGCGGCGGCGAGACCGGCGCGCGCGCTGGCGACGTCGGCGTCGGCCTGGGCGAGGGTCGCCACGGCGCTGTCGAGCTGCTGCGGGCTCGCCACATTGCGTTCGCGCAACTGCTCGACGCGGTCGCTCTGCTGCTGGGCGAGCAGGCGCGTCGCCTGGGCGCGCTGCATCGTGGCCTTCGACCGCTCGACCTCGACCCGGAACGGCTCCGGATCGATGCGGTAGAGGACGTCGCCCTCCTTCACCAGGCTGCCCTGCTGGAAGACGCGGGCGATGACGATGCCCGACACGCGCGGGCGCACCTGCGCGATGCGCGTCGGCGCGATGCGTCCCGGCAGCTCGCTGACGATGGGAACCGGCTCGGCCTTCACCTCGACGATGCCGACAGGAGCCGGCGGGGGAGCCGCCGCCTGCTGCGGTGCCCCGCCGCCACTGTCATTGCAGGCGGCAAGGCCGGCGAGCAGCGCCGATAGGACGAGAAGACGAACGGTGCGCATGATGTCCTCGATCCTGCACAACGCCCTCGGGGGAACGGCAGGCGGCAATCGTGATGAAAAATGTCAGGGTGGGTATGTATGGCCATTTGTCAGGCGCAACAAGACGAAGCGCCAAGCATCACCGGGATGTTACGCCTGCCCGTCTCACGATCATGACAGCAGCAGACAGCACCACGCCGCCTTCCATCCCCCGCTCGACCGATTGACCATCCGCCGTCCCCCGACAAAGGTGCTGGCCATCAACCCAGCGAAACAGCGCAGCCGTCGGGCAAACCGATGGCCGGACGCAGGAGGCGACGGATCATGGATGCACGGGGCACGGCAGCAATCGTCACGGGCGGAGCCTCCGGGCTCGGCGGGGCCACGGCCGCGCGGCTGGCGAAGGCCGGCGCGAAGGTCACGATCTTCGACCTGAACGAGGATCTCGGCCGCAAGCACGCCGCCGAGATCGGCGGCCATTTCGTCAAGGTCAACGTGGTGGACGAGGCGGCCGTCGACGCGGCCCTCGCCGAGGCCGAAGGCCTGCACGGCAAGGCCCGCATCTGCGTCAACTGCGCCGGCATCGGCCCGCCGGCCAAGGTCATCGCCCGCGACGGCTCGCCCCTGCCCCTCGCCGACTTCAACAAGATCATCCAGGTCAACCTCATCGGCACCTTCAACGTGCTGTCGAAGTTCGCCGCCCGCCTGCACACCGCCGACCCGATCGGCGAGGAGCGCGGCGTCATCGTCAACACGGCCTCGGTCGCCGCCTTCGACGGCCAGATCGGCCAGCCGGCCTATGCCGCCTCCAAGGGCGGCATCGTCGGCATGACGCTGCCCATCGCGCGCGAACTCGCCCGTTTCGGCATCCGCGTCGTCACCATCGCCCCCGGCCTGTTTCTCACCCCCCTCATGGGCTCGCTGCCGAAGGAGGCGCAGGACTCGCTCGGCGCCCAGGTGCCCTTCCCCTCGCGCCTCGGCCACCCCGACGAGTACGCGATGATGGTCGAGGCCATCGTCGCCAACCCCATGCTGAACGGCGAGACCATCCGCCTCGACGGCGCCATCCGTATGTCGCCGAAATGAGCGCCGCCGCCGCGCCCGAAGCGGCGGGCGCGACGCCGCGCGCCAAGGCCATCGCCGACAAGGTCGAGGCTTTCGTGCGCGAGGTCGTCGTGCCCTACGAGCGCGACCCGCGCCTCGGTCCCCACGGCCCCTCCGAGGACCTCGTCCTCGAACTGCGGGAGAAGGCGCGCGCCGCAGGCGTCCTCACACCGCACATCCTCGGCGAGGGCGACCATCTGAGTCAGGTCGAGACGGCCTACGTGCTGATCCGCAGCGGCCTGTCGCCGCTCGGGCCTGTGGCGGTCAACACCGCCGCCCCCGACGAGGGCAACATGTACCTCCTCGGCAAGGTCGGTTCCGAGCCTCAGAAGGAGCGCTTCCTGAAGCAGCTTGTGGAAGGCCGCTCGCGCTCGGCCTTCTTCATGACCGAGCCGGATGGTGGCGCCGGCTCCGATCCCTCGATGATGACGACCACCTGCCGCCTCGACGGCAATCACTGGGTCATCAACGGCCGCAAGACCTTCATCACCGGGGCCGAGGGCGCCAAGGTCGGCATCGTCATGGCGAAATCCGACGACGGCGCCTGCATGTTCCTCGTCGACCTTCCCGATCCGGCCATCCGCATCGATCGCGTCCTCGACACCATCGACAGCTCCATGCCGGGCGGCCATGCCGTCATCACCATCGACAACCTGCGCGTCCCCGCCGACCAGATGCTGGGGGCGAGCGGCGAGGGCTTCAAATATGCCCAGGTGCGGCTCTCGCCCGCGCGCCTGTCGCACTGCATGCGCTGGCTCGGCGCGTGCCGGCGCGCGCACGAGATCGCCACCGACTATGCCTGCCGCCGCGAGGCCTTCGGCAAGCTGCTGGTCGACCACGAGGGCGTCGGCTTCATGCTGGCCGAGAACCTCATCGACCTGAAGCAGGCCGAGCTGATGATCGACTGGTGCGCCGGCGTGCTCGATTCAGGCTCGCTCGGCACCACCGAGAGTTCCATGGCGAAGGTCGCCGTGTCGGAAGCGCTGATGCGCATCGCCGACCGCTGCGTCCAGGTCATGGGCGGCATGGGCGTCTCCGGCGACACGATCGTCGAGCAGGTGTTCCGCGAGGTCCGTGCCTTCCGCATCTATGACGGCCCGACCGAGGTGCACAAATGGTCGCTGGCCAAGAAGATCAAGCGCGACTGGAAGCACGACCACGCGCTGTGAACGAATGAAACGGGGCGCCTGACCAAGGGCCGCCCGGACAAGGGAGAAGCAGCCATGGCCGAGGCCTATATCGTCGAAGCAGTGCGCACGGCCGGTGGCCGCAGGGCCGGCAAGCTCGCCGGCTGGCATCCGGCCGATCTCGGCGCCGAGGTGCTGAACGCGCTGGTCGACCGCTCGGGCATCGACCCCGCCGCCGTGGAGGACGTCATCGTCGGCTGCGTCACGCAGGGCGGCGAGCAGGCTTTCCACGTCGGCCGCAACATCGTGCTGGCCTCGAAGCTACCCGAGAGCGTTCCGGCGGTGACCATCGACCGCCAGTGCGGCTCCTCGCAGCAGGCGATGCAGTTCGCGGCGCAGGCGGTGATGTCCGGCACGCAGGACATCGTGATCGCGGCGGGCGTCGAGAGCATGACGCGGGTGCCGATGGGCTCGAACGTCGCGCTCTACGCCAAGGCCGGTGTGGGCGAAGGGCCTTTCTCCCAGCGCATCCAGAAGCGCTTCGGCGTCCAGGGCTTCAGCCAGTTCACCGGCGCCGAGATGATCGCGAAGAAATACGGCTTCAGCCGCGATGAACTCGACGCCTTCGCGCTGGAGAGCCACCGCCGGGCCGCCGCCGCCACGGAGGCGGGCGCCTTCAGACTAGAAATCGTCGGCGTGGATGTCGACGGCGAAATGCATCTGCGTGACGAGGGCATCCGTTACGACGCCACAATGGAGAGCATCGGCTCGGTGAAGACCCTGGTCGAGGGCGGCGTCATCACCGCCGCCAATGCCAGCCAGATCTGCGACGGCGCCTCCGGCGTCATCGTCGCCAACGAGAGGGCGGTGAAGGCGCATGGCCTGAAGCCGATCGCCCGCATCCATAATCTCACGGTGACGGCCGGCGACCCGGTCATCATGCTGGAGGAGCCGCTGCCAGCGACCGACCGAGCGCTGAAGCGGGCCGGCATGACCATCGGCGACATCGATCTCTACGAGGTCAACGAAGCCTTCGCACCGGTGCCGCTCGCCTGGCTGAGGCACACCGGCGCCGATCCCGCAAAGCTCAACGTCAATGGCGGCGCCATCGCGCTCGGCCATCCACTGGGAGCCTCGGGCACCAAGCTGATGGCGACCCTCGTCCACGCGCTCAGGGCCCGCGGCAAGCGCTACGGCCTGCAGACCATGTGCGAGGGCGGCGGCATCGCCAACGTCACCATCGTCGAGGCGCTCTGAGCCTGACCTTCACGAAGCCGCCCACGGGCGGCTTCGTCGTTTCTGGATACCGAGCAAGAGCGGCCCGAAGCCGTCGTCCCGGGAGGAGAACACCATGACCGCGACCGCCACCCATCCGTCCGGCCACGCGGCCGTGGCGCCCGACAGGATCGCCTATCTGATGGCCGGTTCCGGCGAGGCGCTGACCTACGGCGAACTCGACCGCCGCTCGAACCAGGGCGCGCATCTCCTGCGCCGGCTCGGCCTCAGGGCAGGCGACCACATCGCCTTCATCATGGAGAACTCGCTCGCCTTCATGGAGCTGTGCTGGGCGTGCCAGCGCTCGGGCATCTACTACACGGCCATCAGCCGCTACCTGACCGCCGAGGAGATCGCCTACATCGTCAGGGATTGCGGGGCGAAGGTGCTCGTCGTGACGCCGCAGACGGCGGGTCAGGTCGACGCCGTGCGCGGCGACCCGGGCCTCGCCCTGTTCATCGCAGGCGGCCGGCGGGACGGCTTCCGTTCATGGAACGACGAGCGCGACGCCATGCCGGAGTCCCCTATTGCCGACGAGACCGGGGGTTTCGACATGCTCTATTCGTCGGGAACGACAGGGCGGCCCAAGGGGGTCAAGAAGCCGTTCGAACACCAGCCCGTCGGCCAGCTCTCGCCGCTGCTCAGACTGCTCTGCCAGGACATGTGCGGCATGGGCGAGGGAAGCATCTACCTCTCGCCGGCGCCGCTCTATCACGCGGCTCCGCTGCGCTACAACATGATGGTCGCCTCCCTCGGCGGCACCTCCGTCATCATGGAGAAGTTCGACGCGGAGGCGTTCCTGCGCCTCGTCGAGCGGCATCGCGTAACCCATTCGCAGCTTGTGCCGACCATGTTCGTGCGCATGCTGAAGCTGCCCGATGCGGTCCGCCACGCCTACGACCTGTCGTCGCTGAACGCGGCCGTCCATGCCGCTGCCCCCTGCCCAGTCGAGGTCAAGGCGGCGATGATCGACTGGTGGGGCCCAATCCTGATGGAATACTACGCCGGCACCGAGGCCAACGGGGTGACGGTGGTGAATTCCGCCGACTGGCTCACCCATCGCGGCACGGTCGGGCGTCCGCTGGTCGGCAAGGTGAAAATCCTCGGCGAGGATGGCGAGGAACTGCCCGTGGGCGAGATCGGCGCCGTCTATTTCGCCGATGGCCCGGCCTTCGCCTACCACAACGACCCGGCGAAGACGGCAGGAGCCTACAACGACCGCGGTTGGTCGACGCTCGGCGATATCGGCTACCTCGATGCCGACGGCTACCTCTACCTCACCGACCGCAAGGCCTACATGATCATCTCCGGCGGGGTGAACATCTACCCGCAGGAGACCGAGGACGCCCTGATCCTGCACCCGGCCGTCGCCGACGTCGCGGTCTTCGGCATTCCCAATGCCGAGATGGGCGAGGAGGTGAAGGCCGTCGTCCAGCCGCGCGACATGGCGCTGGCAGGACCGGATCTCGCCGCCGAACTCATCGCCTTCTGCCGGTCGCGGCTCTCCGCCCTCAAATGCCCGCGGACCATCGACTTCCTGGCGGAATTGCCGCGCACCCCGACCGGCAAGCTGGTGAAGCGCCACCTGCGCGACGGCTATCTGGCGGCGGCCCGCGCCGGGGCCTGAGAACCGGGCCCGGACGGCTTCGCCCTGCCGCACGACGATTTGTTTTGAATCATTCTACTCTGCTACAGGGTCCTGTAGCGGTGGGCTGACGGTCGGCCGTTGCAGGAGATGCCGATGTTCCCCGAAGCCCCGGCGCGATGGACCGTGCCATGCTGCTGACCCGGCTGAAATCCTATCTCGTCGTCATTCCGGCGACGGGCCTCGTGGCGGGTCTCCTCGCCCGCTGGCTCGGGCAGCCCGAATGGGCCGATCCGGTCTGGACCGCGGCGACCGCGGTGGTCATCCTCGCCCTCGCGGCCGAGATCGTCACCAGCCTGCGCCGCGGCGAGGTCGGCCTCGACATCGTCGCGCTGCTGTCGATGACGGCAGCGCTCGCGGTCGGCGAGACGCTGGCGGCCGCGGTGGTCGCGCTCATGTATGCGGGCGGGCAGAACCTCGAATCCTTCGCCGAACGGCGGGCGCAGAGGGAAATGTCGGCCCTGCTCGCGCGCGCGCCGCGCACGGCCATGCGCTACCTCGCCGGCGGCCTGCAGGAGGTTCCGCTCGACGCCGTGGCTGTCGGCGACCGGCTGCTCGTCCGGCAGGGCGATGTCGTCCCGGTCGACGGCTCTGTCAGCGGCACGGTCGCCGTCATCGATGAATCCGCCATCACCGGCGAATCCTTGCCGGTCCAGCGGCAGGCCGGCGAGCCCCTCATCTCCGGATCGCTCAACGTCGGCGGTCCCTTCGACATGCGTGCCGAGCGTGTCGCGAAGGAGAGCACCTTCGCCGGCATCATCCGCATGGTCGAACAGGCGCAGCGGTCGAAGGCGCCGATGTCACGCCTTGCCGACCGCTACGCCATCGTCTTTCTCGTCGTCGCCGTGGTGATCGCCGCAGCGGCCTGGCTCGCCAGCGGCGATCCGGTGCGCGCCGTCGCCGTGCTGGTGGTGGCGACCCCCTGCCCGCTCATCCTCGCCGTTCCGGTGGCGATCGTGGCGGGGCTGTCGCGCGCGGCCGCGCGCGGCATCCTCATCAAGGGCGGCAAGGCGCTGGAGGCGCTGGCGCGCGTCAGGGTGCTGATCCTCGACAAGACCGGGACCCTGACCCATGGACAGGCGCGCATCGTCTCGGAAGTGGTGTTCGACGGCATGACGCCGAACGAACTCCTGCGCCTCGCCGCATCCGTCGACCAGGTCTCCAAGCACGTCCTCGCCCGCACGCTCGTCGCAGAGGCCGCCGAGCGGGGCCTCGTCCTCACCGTTCCGCAGGATGCCAAGGAGGTTCCCGGCGAGGGCGTGACCGGCCGCCTCGACGGCCGCACCGTCTCGGTGGGCGGCGTCGGCTACGTCACCGCCCTGTCGTCGGACGAGGACGCCGCGAGGCTGCGCAGCCTCAAGACCGGAAGCGGCGTCGTCGTGGCGGTGGCCATCGACGGCCGGCTGGCCGGTGGCCTGCTCATGGTTGATGAACTGCGCAAGGGCGCGCCGCAGATTCTCGCGGGCCTGCGCGCGCAGGGGATCGAGCGCATCGTGCTGGCGACCGGCGACCGGCGCGGCGTCGCCGAAGCCATGGCGGCCGACCTGCCCGTCGACGCGATCCACTCCGAACTCGCCCCGCAGGACAAGGTCGCCGTGGTTCTGGCCGAGCGCGAGAGGGGCCCGGTGATGATGGTCGGCGACGGCGTCAACGACGCCCCGGCCCTCGCCGCCGCCGATGTCGGCGTCGCCATGGGCGCCACGGGCTCCTCCGCCGCCTCGGAGACGGCGGATGTGGTGCTGCTCGTCGATCATCTCGGGCGCGTGCAGGAGGCGCTGGCCATCGCCGTGCGGTCGCGCGACATCGCTGTCCAGAGCGTGGCGGTGGGCATCGGGCTGTCGGTGGCCGGCATGATCGCTGCCGCCTTCGGACTGATCTCCCCTGTCCAGGGCGCGCTGCTGCAGGAGGTCATCGACGTCGCCGTGATCCTCAACGCGCTGCGCGCGCTCGGTGACGGCGGACAGTCGGCCAAGGCGGCGGGCTGATGCGGGAACCACGGGCCCGCTCACGCGTTGTTCGGTCATGACCAAGACCGGACCGACGCCACAGATCCCTCCCAAGAGCCAGCCGAAGGCGGCGCCGAGGGGCGTTCCGCCCGAGGGTCCGCACGCGCGACCCGGCCTCATCGATGAGGAGAAGACACCGGGATCGGGCATGTTCCCGAAGCCCGGGACGAAGGACACCGAACCGCCTGCGGGCTGATGCGGAAGCGCCTGCCGGCCGCCGCTCAGCGCTGGCGCAGGCTCCCCGGAGTGACGCCTTCGATGGCGCGGAACATCTTGACGAACTGGGTGCTGCTGGAGAAGCCGACACGCGCCCCGATCTCGGAGACCTGCAGGTTCGTCGATTGCAGCAGGCGTCGCGCCTCGTCCATCCGCAGCCGCAGGAAATACTGATAGGGTGTCAGGCCGAAGACGTCGCGGAAGGACCGGATCAGGTGGAACCGGGAGAGGCCGGCGAGGCGGGCCAGTTCCTCGATGGACACCGGCTTGCCGATATTGGACCGCAGGTAGTCCTCAAGCACCGCCATCCGTGAACGCGAGCTGAGGGCCGGGCGCGCACGCGCCATGTCGGCGCGCGACAGCTCCAGCATGCGGGCGCTGATGAAGAGCCCGAGCGATTCCGCATAGAGGTCGTTCAGGTCACCATCGCTGGTCAGCAGACGGTCGAGCTTCGCCAGCGCGTCGGCGAGGTCCCCATCCTCGAAAAAGAGGCGCGGTCGCGGCGCCGTCGCCGTGTAGAGCTTGCCGAGATCCTCGGACAGCTTCTCCGGCTCGAAGAACAGCATGGTCACATGGCCGCTGTTCGAAGGTTCCACCGTCCAGGCCTCGGCCGAATATCCGGCGGGAATCTGGGTGAGCTTGCCACGCAGGTCCGTCAGCGTGGAGGGCGCAATCCCCTCGATATGCGTCTCGCCCTCGCGGCGCTGGAAGTGATGGAGCGCGAGATAGTGCTGCGTCGCACGGCTCTTGTAGCTGATGCTGTAGTCGGACGCGCGGCGGCTCGACTGGACCACCAGTCCGGACCATGCCGCCGAAACGGTCCGCTCCAGCGGCCCGAGCGTATCCTGATTGAGGGATCGGACGAGAATTTGCGACATGATATCAATGATCGGGGGAATCACCTAGTGTGATTGGTTCACAGATCATAGTCAGCGTCAAATTCAGCAGAATCGCAATTCATGCGAACGGGATTACTGGCGACAAACCAGTTGATCAGGCGTCTGGCGGTTTGAATTCCTCGACCTCCGGAGACGTCGACCTCGCCGCAACGATGACGGCGCCGGCGGATTCCGGCAGAATGCACTTTTCGACATAGAGGAGATTGGCCTGCAGCATCCGCGTCGCGGCGGTGGAGAGATAGGCCATGGCCTGGTTCCTGTCATCGCCTGCCAGCCCGGCCTCGAGGATCATCACGGACAGCGCATTGATCTGCCCGATCGTCCTGTCGAATGCGCGGAGAACAGGATCATGGGAGGAGGCCTGGAGGTCGCTCCGTTCCCGCCAGGGGAACGGGGCGACATTGTCGGCAGGCAATTCGTCCATGGTGCGGGTCAGCCCCCCGTTAGGCGATCGACCGCGACGCCTCGCGCACCTTCTGCGCGGCGACGTCGATGTCGCTGGTCGATCGGGCAATCGCGCTCATCGACTGCGAGATGGCGGTGACGCCTTCGGCCGCGACACGCATGTTGGACGACATCTCGGCGGTCACCGCGCTCTGCTCCTCGACAGCCGTGGCGATGGCCGTGGCGATCTCGCTGATTGTGGAGATCGTCGAGGATATGTCGCCGATGGCGTTGACCGCGCCCTCGGTCGACGACTGCACCGATGTGATCTGCGCGCTGATCTCCTCGGTTGCCTTCGAGGTCTGGTTTGCGAGGCTCTTCACTTCGGAAGCGACCACCGCGAAACCCTTGCCGGCCTCGCCCGCCCGCGCCGCCTCGATGGTGGCGTTGAGCGCCAGGAGATTGGTCTGGGCGGCGATGTTGTTGATGAGCTGCACCACGTCGCCGATACGCTGGGCGGCGACCGAGAGGCCGGCGACGATATCGTTCGTCTTCGCTGCCTGCTCCACCGCCTGCATCGAGATCTCCCGGGAATGGGTGACCTGCCGGCTGATCTCGCTCACCGATGCCGCGAGTTCCTCGGCCCCGGCGGCGACCGCCTGGACATTGCCGCTGGTCTGCGTCGAAGCCGCCGCGGCCTCCGTCGCCTCGCTGGTCGCGCTGGTCACGGACTCGCCGATGGCCTCGAGGTCGGTGTCGATCTGACCCTGCACCTGCTTGCGCCTGTGCTGTTCCTTGATCTCGGCTGTGATGTCGGTGGCGAACTTCACCACCTTGAACGGCTTGCCGTTCATGTCGAAGATCGGGTTGTAGGTCGCCTGGATCCAGACCTCCCGTCCGCCTTTGCCGATGCGCTTGTACTGCGCCGACTGGAACTCGCCGCGGGCGAGTGCGGCCCAGAACTCGCGATAGGCCGCATTGTCGCGGTCCTCGGGCGCCACGAACATGCGGTGATGCTGGCCGGCAACCTCCTCGAGGCCGTAGCCGAGGGTCTTCAGGAAGTTGTCATTGGCGGTGAGAATCTTGCCGGTGAGATCGAACTCGATCACCGCCTGGGCGCGATGGATAGCCTGAAGCTGGCCCTGGACATCGGCGTTCTTGAGCTTCTCGGCCGTCACGTCGGTGGCGAACTTGACGACCTTATAGGCCTTGCCGGAGGCATTCAGCAGCGGATTGTAGGTGGCCTGGATCCAGATCTCCTTGCCGCCCTTGCCGATGCGCTTGTACTCCGCCTGCTGGAACTTGCCGGCGCGCAGCTCGTCCCAGAAGCTTCGGTATGCGGCGCTGTCGCGCTCCCCGGCATCGACGAACATCGAGTGATGCTTGCCCTCGATCTCCCCGAGGGTATAGCCGAGTGCGTCCAGAAAATTCCGGTTCGCCGTAACGATCTTTCCATCGGGCTCGAATTCGATGATCGCCTGCGACCGGTCGAGCGCCGCCAGTTTCGCCGCACTGTCCTTACCGCTTCCAAATCCAAACATTCGTACGGCTCCGTACATAGAAGAATGGTTGATAAATGCATCAAACAGATGAAACGTGCGTTAACCCTACGTAAGACAAACGGCCGTGCAGGCGGTTTTTTCTGGCGCGGTGCCGACTGGGAAATTCCAATCCGTCACAATGCCGGTTCCGGAAATGTCTTCACCCTGCCCCCCGACGGGTGCCGTTGGGGTCGATGCGAGGTGGATCTGGGGATTTTTGCTCTACGGCAGCAGCAGCGGAATGTGCGACGGGACGATCCGGGATGGAGTCGATTGTGCGGGAGGGCAGCCTCACATCTCTCGCGACGGCGGCGAAGCCCTTGCCGGCTTCGGCCCATGCATGAACGGGAGTTGCACAATATTGCTGATGCGCGACGCCCTGAGGGGCGACACGCCATGCGATGGTGCGCAGGGATGCCCGCGCTGTCCGCGATCGAAAGTCTGACGTGAACGACAATGATGTTTGGTGGGTGATGAAGGACTCGAACCTTCGACCCGCTGATTAAGAGTCAGCTGCTCTACCAACTGAGCTAATCACCCACGCCCGCAGGGCATTGCCGCGCGGGAGCCGGGTCACTAGCAGAGGCGATGCACCCTGTCCAGAATGCCTGACGCTTTTTTGCCACGGCCTGCGGCGGCTCACCCGGCAGGGTTACCGGGCGGCCAGAGCCAGGCCGCGCCGCGAACCCCGGACGAATCCCCGTGCCGTGCCTTGACGATGGGCGTGGTGCAGGAATCGGAGAAGACATAGGGGCGCATGGCCGGCGGCAGGTCGGCATAGAGCGAGGCGACATTGCTCATGCCGCCGCCGGCGACGATGACATCCGGGTCGATCAGGTTGACAACATGGGCGAGGCCGCGCGCCAGGCGCGAGACGTAGCGCTCGTAGGAGGCGCGCGCCGCCGCAGCCCCCGCCATCGCCATGGCGGCGATCTCCGGCGCCGGCACAGCCTCGCCGGTGGCGCGTCGGTAGTCCTCGGCAAAGCCGGTGCCCGAGACCCAGGTCTCGAGGCAGCCCTTCTGGCCGCAATAGCAGGCCGGGGCCGTCACCACCTCGTCGACGGAGGGCCAGGGCAGCGGATTGTGCCCAAACTCGCCGCCGATCAGGTGGCGGCCGCGCAGCACCTTGCCGTCGATGACGATGCCGGAACCGGCCCCGGTGCCGATGATCAGACCGAAGACGACGCCGGCGCCGGCGGCCGCGCCGTCCGCCGCCTCGGACAGGGCGAAGCAGTTGGCGTCGTTCTCCAGCCGTACCGGACGGCCGAGGGCCGCCTCCAGGTCCCTGTCCAGCGGATGACCGATCAGGGCCGTCGTGTTGGCGTTCTTGACGAGGCCCGTGGCCGGCGAGATCGACCCGGGAATGCCGACGCCGACAGTGCCGGTCATGCCGAGTTCGCTCTCCGCGCTCGTCACCAGACCGGCGATCGCCGCGACGATGGCGCCATAGTCGTGCCGCGGCGTCGGCACCCGGCGGCGATGGAGCTCCCGGCCCTGGTCATCCAGGGCCAGGACCTCGATCTTGGTGCCACCGAGATCGATGCCGATACGCATCCGGGTCTGCCTACTCCGCCGCGACGGTGCCGTGCTGGGGATGCAGGCGCTCGCGCTTGGCGATCAGCTTGTTCAGGGCCGACAGATAGGCCTTGGCCGAGGAGACCAGCGTGTCGGGATCCGCGCCCTTGCCGGTGAAGGTGTTGCCGTCCGCCTGCAGCCGCACCGAAACCTCCGCCTGCGCATCCGTTCCCTGGGTAACGGCATGCACCTGATAGAGTTCCAGCACCGCCTCGTGCGGCACGATGGCCTTGATGGCGTTGAACACGGCATCGACCGGGCCGTTGCCGGAGGCCTGCACGGTCTTGTGCACGCCGTCGAGGTCGAGAGTCAGGGTCGCAGCCTGCGGCCCCATCGTGCCGGCGACGACCAGCAGCGACATGACCTTCATGCGGTCCTGGCTGTGCGCGATCTTCTCGTCCACCAGCGCCTCGATATCCTCGTCGTAGATCACCTTCTTGCGGTCGGCGAGTTCCTTGAAGCGGACGAAGGCGTCTTCCAGCTGGTTGTCCGACAGTTGGTAGCCGAGGTTCTTCAGCTTGTCCTTGAAGGCGTTGCGGCCCGAGTGCTTGCCCATCACCAGCGAGGTCGATTTCACGCCGACGGAATCGGGCGTCATGATCTCGTAGGTCTGGGTGTTTTTCAGCATGCCGTCCTGGTGGATGCCGCTCTCGTGGGCGAAGGCGTTCCGGCCGACGATGGCCTTGTTGTACTGGACGGGGAAGGACGTCACCGTCGAGACCAGCTTGGAGGCGCGCGTCAGCATCTTCGCGTCGATGCCGGTCTCATAGGGGAAGATGTCGTTGCGCGTCCTGATCGCCATGACGATCTCTTCCAGCGCGGCATTCCCGGCCCGCTCGCCGATGCCGTTGATGGTGCATTCGATCTGCCGGGCGCCGCCCTGAACGCCGGCGATGGTGTTGGCAACGGCCATGCCGAGGTCATTGTGGCAGTGGACGGAGAAGATCGCCTTGTCGGCGTTCGGAACGCGGGCGCGCACCATCTCGAACAGCGCCTGGTACTCCTGCGGCGCGGTATAGCCGACCGTGTCGGGGATGTTGATGGTCGTGGCGCCGGCCTTGATCGCCGCCTCGACGCAGCGGCAGAGGAAATCATGCTCGGTGCGGGTGCCGTCCTCGGCCGACCACTCGACGTCCTCGACCAGGTTGCGGGCGCGGGTGACCGAGGCGACCACCATGGCCAGGACCTCGTCCGGCTCCTTCTGCAGCTTGTGCTTCATGTGCACGGGCGAGGTGGACAGGAAGGTGTGGATACGCGGGCGGCGGGCATGACGCACCGCCTCGCCGGCGCGGTCGATGTCGTTCATGCCGGCGCGGGCGAGGCCGGTCACGACCGCGTTCTTCACCCGCTTGGCCACCGCCACGACCGCCTCGAAATCGCCGATCGAGGCGATGGGGAAGCCGGCCTCGATGATGTCGACGCCCATCTCGTCGAGGAGATCGGCGACCTGCAGCTTCTCCTCCAGCGTCATGGTCGCGCCGGGGCACTGCTCGCCGTCGCGCAGGGTGGTGTCGAAGATGAACACGCGGTCCTTGCCGGAAGCGCTCGTGGTGGTGGTCATGGTACCAGTCCTTGCTGCGGGCCGCGGCGGCGATCAACGCCTCACTTCGCATGCCCCTCGTTGCGGGTTGCGGTGGTGTGATCCCCTGAGCGCCAAGGCCATAAGGCCCTGCCGGTGCTCAGGGGCGGATAAGCAGAAGGAGGGAAAGCGAGGGCGTGGCGCTGAAAGCGCGAAGGCTGATCGGTGCGGGCGCACGGACGATCGGCACGGACGTTCCTCGACAAGGCGGTTCTGGACCGCGGTTGCTCCTGCCTAACCGATCCGGGGGGCCGGATGCAAGGAAGAAGTCGGGGCGGGGCCGTGCTCCGCCCCACAGTTAACCTGCGGACCGGGACGGGAACGGAGCATGACCGAATCGCTGACGCGGCTCTGTTGCGGGTCCGTTCATGCGAACCGAAGATCAGATCTTCCGCCAGCAGGACACACCGGCTGCCCGGCGCTGCAAGCCCCGCCACGACCCGCCCCGGTCCGCGCCTTAACCTTTCGGTCCCGGTTCGGGACGCGTCGGCGCCTGCGCACGGCCGCGCGTGCGCGATTCAAAGACGATATTGATCAGCACGCCCGCGACGACGATGGCCGCGCCGAGGAGCACCGCCGGCTCCGGCCGCTCGGCATAGACCAGCCAGCCGATCAGGCCGATCAGCGGCACCCGCATGAAGTCGATGGGCGTCACGACGATGGCGTCGCCATGGCGGAAGGCGTTGGTCAGGCAGTAGTGGGCGGTGAAGCCGCAGATGAAGATGCCGAGAAGCGGCAGCCACTGGGCGACATCCATCTTGCCGAGAAACCACACCGGCTCGCCGATGACGGCATTGGCGACGAGGTTGAGCGGCAGCTGGATGAGGTTCATCCACAGCATGATGGTCCAGGTGGAGTTGGAGGCGGTGAGGAACTTGGTCGTCGTCTGCTGCACGCCGAAGCAGATCGCCGCGGCGGCGACCGCCAGCGCTTCCGGCCGGAAACTGTCGAGGCCGGGCCGCAGGATCACCAGCACGCCGACGAAGCCGAGCACGAGGGCGGCGAGCCGCGGCAGCGTCATCCGCTCGCCGAGGAAGAGGACGGCGAAGATCGCCACCCAGGTCGGCGTGGTGAACTCGATCGCGAAGACCGTGGCGAGCGGAAGGACCGTCAGCCCGTAGGCCCACAGCGCCTGCCCGCCGAAATGGATGGTGTTGCGGATCAGGTGGATGCCGGGCCGGGTGGCCGCCAGGCGCTGCCCCGCCTCCGGCGCCAGCAGCGCCATGGCCGGCAGGATGACGAGCCCCCCGATGTTCCTCAGCGCCAGGATCTCGAACACCGTATAGGTTCCGTGCAGGGCGCGGATGGACAGGGCGATGGCGGAGAAGGACAGGAGCGTCCCCGCCATCCAGAACACCACCATGACGAAGTTGCGCTGCGGGGGGGCGGACATGCGGGCTCGGGGCGCGAGAGACGGGGCCATTGTTCTAGTCAGCGCCGTCGGTCCGGTCCCGCGCGATTTTCGCAGATCGGTCCCCTTCTGCGGTTGACGGCCGAAGTCTGCGGTTGACGGCCGAAAACCACGCGACTATACACGCCGATCCGTGGTGGCCCCGTGCCGCCGCACTCGTTTTATTGCGCCCCGATCGATGCGGGGCCAGCGCCGGGACACTATCGATGGCCAATACGGCTTCCGCAAAGAAGGCTACCCGCGTGATCGCGCGGCGCACTGCAGTCAACCAGGCCCGCCGCTCGCGCATGCGCACCTTCCTGCGCAAACTCGAGGAGGCCATCGCCACCGGCGACAAGACGGCAGCTTCTGCCGCGTTCCAGGCCGCCCAGCCCGAGATCATGCGCGCCGCCCAGAAGGGCGTGCTGCACAAGAACACGGCCTCGCGGAAAGTCTCCCGCCTCGCCACCCGGGTCGCCAAGATCGGCGCCTGAGCGCCGGCGCCTGCGGGCGCGGCAATACTCCTTTCAAGCCCACCCGAAAGCCCGGCGCTGCGCCGGGCTTTTTTGTCGTTGCGGCATGCGCCGGAGGGTGACGCTGGGGAGCCGTGGCGATTCCGCAACAGAGTCAGGTCAACCCTTTTTTTTTGAGCCGACCCCTTCCGTGGCACGGAGGGTGTCGCTGATCCGGCTAAGCACGAACCGGCAAAGAGGATGAAAATCAGATGCTTAGCCGGGGGACGGTCGTTCCGGTCCCGTAACATCGGGAATCCCGGGCCTGGCACACCGCCTCGTCGAGCCCTCCCGGGGCACCGGCGAGGACTGACGCCGGCAAAGGGAACCTGAAACTTGCCGATTCATCAGAGGCTTGTTGGGGCGGGTCCCGCAACCTCAAAATCGGCAGGGAGTCAAGCACGGCGCTTTAACCATTTGTTAATGGAAATCCGTTGCCGCGCCGAAGGCCCCTGTGTATCAATCAAGTCACTCGGGGGGGCCACCCCGGGCTTCATCGAAGAGTTGGCGTGTGGAACCCGGTAAAACGGGTCCGGGGATGCTTTGTCTCTGAAGAGGACGATCCATCCCACCAACAGCGCCAGTATTCGCGATGGAGCCTGGAGGCAGATGATCCGCGCTGCGGTCGATCGACTGCAGCCGGCTCTGGCAATCGAGCTGAACAACTGCATCTGACAGGGGGCGCGCGGGCGGTTGACGGCCGCGCGGGGGATGAATGTCGCTTTCGACCGAAGCCGGTTATGCCGGTGACGCAACGCCAGGCGAAAGCTTGGACGCGCTGATGCGGGACACATCCGCCCAGCTCGTCGACGTGCGCACCACGGCCGAGTGGGCCTATGTCGGCTCGCCGGATCTCTCCGGGGCCTCCCGCGATGCGATCCGCATTGAATGGCAGGTCTTTCCGTCGATGACGGTGAACCCGGACTTCGTCGAAAACCTGCGCCGCGAGCTTGCGGCACGCGCCGTCGCCGCGGACGCGCCGCTCTATTTCCTCTGCCGCTCGGGCGTCAGGTCCAAGGCCGCAGCCATCGCGGTGACCGCGGCGGGCTTTGCCCGCTGCTATAACGTCGCCGGAGGGTTCGAAGGTCCTCATGACGCCGAGAGGCGGCGGGGCACCAAGGCCGGATGGAAGGCCGAGGGCCTGCCCTGGGTCCAGCCCTAGTCGGCGACCCGGCCTCCTCCCCGACCTTCGACGATCACCGCGTACCCCGTTTCATGTCCACCGGACTCTCTTGGAGAACCCCGTGTTTGCCAGTCCCGAACCCGTCCGCGAACCGAACGAAAACAAGACCGATACGATGAGCGATGCCATGCGCGCAGGAGCAATCTGGGAGCGGGTCGGCCGGCGCCTTCGCGCCGAGCTTGGAGAGGATGTCTTCTCCAGCTGGTTCAAGAGCATCGAGATCGATTCCGCAACGGATGGCGCGGTGCGCCTGTCGGTCCCGACCCGCTTCCTGAAGAGCTGGATCGACCATCACTATAAGGACCGGATCATCGCACGCTGGTCGGAGGAAGCCGGTCAACCGATCACCATCGACGTGACGGTCCGCACGGCGGCAAGCGCCCGCACGGTCATCCGGCCGCGCGTGGTTGAGGACGCCTCCCGCGCGTCGTCCCAGCCGGTGGCGACACGCGCTCCGGCAGGCCCGCATCTGTCGGCGGCGCAGAACACGCTCGGCGGCTCGCCGCTCGACCCGCGCCTCACATTCGAGACCTTCGTCCAGGGCCGCTCCAACACACTCGCCCGCGCCGCGGCGCTTCAGGTCGCCCAGTCGCGTCCAACCGACGCCGTGCTGTTCAATCCGCTGTACATCCATGCAGGGGTCGGGCTCGGCAAGACGCACCTTCTGCAGGCCGTGGCCGGCACGGCCCAGGCCGGCGGGCGGCGCGTCCTCTATCTGACGGCAGAGAAGTTCACCTTCGGCTTCGTCGCAGCGTTGAAGAACCAGACGGCCATCGCCTTCAAGGAGGCGCTTCGCAACATCGACCTCCTGATCATCGACGACCTGCAGTTCCTGCAGGGCAAGCAGACGCAGGCGGAGTTCTGCCACACGCTCAATGCCCTGATCGATGCCGGCCGCCAGATCGTCGTCGCCGGCGACCGTCCGCCGTCGGATCTGGAGAACCTTGACGAACGGGTGCGCTCGCGCCTCGCCGGCGGCCTGACGGTCGAGATCGGCGCGCTGGACGAGAACCTGCGCTTCGACATCCTCCGGCAGAAGCTCACCCATGCCCGCGCCCAGCATCCGGGTTTCGACGTCCCCCCGGCGGTCATGTCCTATGTCGCCAAGAACGTGACGCAGAACGGCCGCGACCTCGACGGCGCCTTCAACCGCCTGATCGCCACCAATCGCCTGACCAACCAGCCGGTGACCATCGAGATGGCCGAGCGTTCGATCCGCGATCTCGTCCGCATCGCCGAGCCGAAGCGCGTCAAGATCGAGGACATCCAGAAGATCGTGGCGCAGCACTACAATGTCAGCCGCTCGGACATTCTGTCCGCGCGCCGCACCGCCACGGTGGTGAGGCCTCGCCAGATCGCCATGTATCTGGCCAAGACCATGACGCTGCGCTCGCTGCCGGAGATCGGCCGGCGCTTCGGCGGGCGCGACCACACCACCGTTCTGCATGCCGTGCGCAAGATCGAGGGCCTGGTGGGCCAGGACCCCGCACTGAGCGAAGAGGTGGAAGTGCTGAAGCGCCGCCTCAACGACTGAGGCGACGCGTCAGGAATCGCGGCGAGCAGCGGCTACCGGCGGGTTCAGCACGCGCCGGGTCCGCGGCGATAGGGCCGCGCGTCATAATGTGCCGCCGACAGCGCCGCCATCGCGTCACCCTGGGTGCGGGCGCTTGAGAAGGCGTTCTCGTAGGCGGTGACGCCGAGCGAGGTCATCGGCCCGGAATCGAAGCCGATGCGATACAGCCGCGTGTTCAGGCGGGGGTCGTAGCCGACCGCCTCGATGGCCCTGACGCAGAAGTCGCCGACCGTGACAACACGGATCGAAACCGTCACGCGGTTGTTGCGGGAGTCGGTATCTCCTCGCCCGCTATGGGCGCCGCCGCCTCCGTAATACTGGGCGGTGGCGGGGGCCGAAACGGCGCCGGCAAGCGCCAGGGCGCCGGCCAGAACCGCGGCCGCGAGGCCGGGACGGATTGGCATACGATGACTGGACATGACTGTCTCCTTCTCGCCCCCGAGAGGTTGGCAGATGCGCTTCTCTCGATAGAGAGATCGTGTGTCGGGTGTTTGGCGGCAAGGGAGGCACCGCGTTTCAGCGCGCGAGTACCCACTGTGGGGCCGCAGGCGGGCGGGACAGGCCGCCTTCAGGGCGAAAAGCACGTGGATAGGCCGCTCGCCGGCGGAGTTGCCCTTGCATCATGTTGCGGCGCGGGGTTGACTGACGCCCCTTGTTTTCGGGGCGGGGCGCCGTCCGCGCCCGGCCGTCTGTTGGAGCATTGTTGATGAAGGTCACCGTCGAGCGGGCCCAGCTCCTGAAATCCCTCGGCCACGTGCATCGCGTCGTCGAGCGCCGCAACACGATTCCCGTCCTCTCCAACGTGCTGATGAAGGCGGATGGCGCTTCGCTGCGCCTGAAGGCGACGGATCTGGACATCGAGGTGGTGGAGACACTGCCGGCCGAGGTGGCGAGCGCCGGGGGAACCACCGTTCCCGCCCACATGATCTACGACATCGTCCGCAAGCTCCCCGACGGCTCGCAGGTGCAACTGGAAATGCTGGGCGACAAGGGCACCCTCGTGGTGAAGGCCGGGCGCTCCCGCTTCACCCTCCAGACCATCCCCGAGAGCGATTTCCCCGACATCGCCGCCGGCGAGATGAGCCACAAATTCCAGGTCCCGGCCGGTCACCTCAAGCGGCTCATCGACAAGACGCAGTTCGCCATTTCCACCGAGGAGACGCGCTACTACCTGAACGGCATCTTCCTGCATGTCGTCGAGAAGGGCGGACAGAGCCTCATCCGCGCGGTGGCGACCGACGGCCACCGCCTGGCGCAGGTGGAGTTCGAGGCCCCGGCCGGCGCCGTCGGCATGCCGGGCGTCATCGTGCCGCGCAAGACGGTGGCGGAGGTGCAGCGCCTCGCCGAGGACCCGGACGCTTCGGCGACGGTGGAGCTGTCGACCGCCAAGATCCGCTTCCGCTTCGGCGAGACGGTGCTGACCTCCAAGCTCATCGACGGCACCTTCCCCGACTATGCCCGGGTCATTCCGCTGGCCAACGACAAGATCCTCACCGTCGAGAAGGGTGAGTTCGCCGCCGCCGTCGACCGCGTTTCGACCGTCTCCTCCGAGCGCGGCCGCGCCGTGAAGCTCTCCGCGACCGACGGCAAGCTGACCCTGTCGGTCACCAACCCGGATTCAGGCAGCGCCACGGAGGAGATCGAGGTCTCCTACGAGGCCGACGGCATCGATATCGGCTTCAACTCGCGCTACCTGCTGGACATTACCAGCCAGATCGATGGCGACACGGTGGAGCTGAAGCTCGCCGATCCCGGTTCGCCGACGCTGATCCATGACCCCGCGGGCCCCGGCGCGCTCTATGTGCTGATGCCGATGCGGGTCTGACCGGTGGCCGCGACGATCATCGACGGCAAGGCCGTCGCCGCCCGCGTGCTGGCGCAGGTGAAGACGGCAGCCGACGCCTTCCGCGTCACAAAGGGACGCCCGCCCGGTCTTGCCGTGGTGCTGGTCGGCGAGGACCCGGCGAGTCAGGTCTATGTCCGCAACAAGGGCCGCGAGGCGGATGCCGCCGGCTTCCGCTCTGAGCAGAACACGCTGCCGGACACGACGAGCGAGGCCGATCTTCTCGCCCTTGTCGCCCGCCTGAACGCCGACCCCGGTATCGACGGCATCCTCGTCCAGTTGCCGCTGCCGAAGGGTATCGACGCCGAGACGGTGCTGATGGCCATCGACCCGGCCAAGGACGTCGACGGCTTCCACCCGATCAATGTCGGGCTGCTGGGATCGGGCGCCACCGCCAGGGCGCTGGTGCCCTGCACACCGGCCGGCAGCCTCATCCTCATCGAGAGCGTCCTCGGCCCCTCGCTCGCCGGCAAGCACGCCGTGGTCGTCGGCCGATCCAACATCGTCGGCAAGCCGGTCGCCCAGCTCCTGCTGCAGCGCGATGCGACGGTGACCATCGCCCATTCGCGCACCGCCGACCTTCCCGCCGTCTGCCGCGGCGCCGACGTTCTCGTCGCCGCCGTCGGACGCCCCGAGATGATCCGCGGCGACTGGGTGAAGCCGGGCGCCGTCGTCATCGACGTCGGCGTGAACCGCATTCCCGCGCCCGAGCGCGGCGAAGGCAAGACGCGCCTCGTCGGCGACGTCGCCACGGCGGAAGCCGCCGTGCATGCCGCCGCTATCACGCCCGTGCCGGGCGGCGTCGGTCCCATGACCATCGCGCTGCTGATGGCCAACACGGTCACCGCCGCCCACCTGCGCGAAGGGCTGGAGCGCCCGCGCTTCACGGCCTGATGGGAGCCGCCATGGCGCAGAGCTTCGTCATCATCGGAGCCGGCGCCATCGGATGCCATGTCGGCGGCCTGCTGGCGGCAGCCGGCGCAGACGTCGTCTTCGTCGCCCGCGGCGCGCGTCACGAAGCTCTCGCCCGCCGGGGCCTCGTCGTCGGCGACATCGACGGGCGCGAGACTGCCCTGTCGCCCCACCGCTACAGGGTCGCCACCACAGTGCCGGAGGCCGCCGCGCTGGCCGGCGCCGACCCCTTCCTCATCCTCTGCACCAAGGGCGGCGCAACGATGGACGCCGCCGGCGAGGCGGGCCGCGCCTTCGCCGCCGGCACGCCGATCCTGTCGCTGCAGAACGGCGTCGACAATGGCGCGCGCATCCGCGCGGCCGCCCCCGGCCTCGTCGCTCTCGCAGGCATGGTGCCGTTCAACGTCACGCTCGACCCGGATGCGAACGGCCGCCTGGTCGCCCGCCGCACCACCTCTGGCGTCCTTCACGCCGAGGACCATGCTTCGACGCGCGCCATCGCCCCCGTCTTCGACAGGGCGGGTTTGCCGCTTCACTGCGTTGCCGACATGACCTCCGTGCAGTGGGGGAAGCTGCTTCTCAACCTCAACAATCCCGTCAACGCCCTCTCCGGCCTGCCGCTGCGCGAGGAACTCATGGACCGCGACCACCGGCGCGTGCTGGCCCTGCTGCAGGACGAGGCCCTCGCCGCCATGAAGGCGGCCGGCATCCATCCGGCGAAGGTCGGGGCTGCACCGCCGCGCCTCATCCCCTTCATCCTGCGGCTTCCGACCTGGGCCTTCGCGCGCATCGCCGCCGGCATGCTGACGATTGCCCCGACGGCGCGCTCCTCCATGGCCGACGACGTGGCTGCGGGACGCCCGACCGAGATCGACGATCTCTCCGGGGCGGTGGTCAGGCTGGCCGAGGCCCGTGGCGGCAAGGCTCCGGCCAATGCCCGGGTGGCGGCGCTCGTCAAACGCCATCGCCCGGACCTGCGGATGACGGGAGCCGAACTCTTGCGGCACGTCTCGGCAGCCCGCTGAGCCCGTCGACAACCCATGGACCGTGCGGGCATCCGGCCTGGCGCATTCAGCTTGCTATCCGGGGCGAAAGGGCGCTGCGTCGAGGTGGCTCCGCCCCATTCGGGGACAGCCCGAGAAGGATCACAACAATGACCGCTCTTCCTCACGCAGGTCTCGGCCGGCGCATGATACGGCCATGTCTGGTCGTCATCGCCGCATTGACCCTGACGTCCACGGTAGCGCTCGCCGACTGCAAGCCGCAGGTCAGTGGGCAGGGACTGCCCTCACGCACCAATGCAGCGGCACAGCTCGCCGCCCGCGCGGCCTGGCAGCTCAACGCCGGCAACCAGTACGGTGCCGCCTATGCACGCTGGGTCAGGGCCCAGCAGAAGCAGGCAGCGGTGTGCTCGACGACGGGCAGCACGCCCAACAGGCGGCACACCTGCACCTTCAGGGCCAATCCCTGCAGCTGACGGATCTGCGCGCCCGAGTTGCGGCCGGCTGGCTGCAAGGCGGGTGCGTCCATTGCTGATGGTAGCTCCTCGATCGCGGTGAGCATGGTCCCTGACCGGTCATGGATGGCTGCGGCCTCGCGGAACTCTTGATTTTGCGGCGCAAAGCCTCGATATCCGGGCCAACCTTTTCACCACAGGCGAGTTGCCATGACCAACCCGAAGAACGGGCACGACGAAGTGCCGATCGACGAGGCGAACCAGAGCGCCGAGGCCGCCGAAACCGAAGCGACGCTTGCCGATGCCGGCCCGGCCCTGCTGGAGGCCGCCCGCGCCGAGGCGCGCGACATGAAGGACCGCATGCTTCGCACCCTGGCGGAGATGGAGAACCTGAGGAAGCGCACGGAGCGCGAGGTGGCGGAGTCCCGCACCTACGGCGTGACCTCCTTCGCCCGCGACATGCTCAACGTCGCCGACAACATGCGCCGCGCCTTCGACACCCTCCCCGAGGACGCCCGACCGGCCGACGGACCGCTCAAAGCCTTCGTCGAGGGCATCGACCTGACCGAGCGCGAACTTCTCAAGACGCTGGAGAAGCACGGCGTGAAGAAGATCGAGCCGGACGGCCAGAAGTTCGACCCGAACCTGCATCAGGCCATGTTCGAGATTCCCAACGCCGAACTGCCCAAGGGCACCGTGGTGCAGACCGTGCAGGCCGGCTTCGTCATCGGCGAGCGCGTGCTACGGCCCGCCCTCGTCGGCGTCTCCACCGGTGGGCCCAAGGCGGCGCCGCAGCCGGCCCCCACCGGGGAAGGCTGACGGCCATGACCGGGCTCCTGCCCTGGCTTGAATGGGCGGGAGTGGCGGTGTTTGCGCTGACCGGTGCGCTGGTCGCGGCGCGCAAGCAGATGGACCCCTTCGGCTTCGCGCTTCTCGGCACCGTCACCGGAATCGGCGGCGGCACGCTGCGCGACGTGCTGCTCGGAGCGCGGCCGGTGCCGTGGATCCTCGATCCCACGGTGGTGATCATCTGCGCTGTCGTGGCGCTCGCCGCCTTTTTCACCGCCCATCATTTCGAGCGTGAGGGCCGCGCCCGCACCATCCTGTGGGCCGACGCAATGGGCCTCGCGCTCTTCACGGTGACCGGGACGGCCAAGGCCCTCGAGGCCGGCGCTCCGGCGATTTCGGCGGTTCTGCTCGGGGTCGTGACCGCCACCTTCGGCGGCATCATCCGCGACATTCTTGCCGGCGACGTGCCGCTGGCGTTGCGACGTGACGTCTATGTCACGGCCTCGCTCGCCGGCGCCATCGCTTTTGTTCTGGCAAACCGGTTCCTGTCGCCCGCTTTCGACGATCTTCTCGGCTTCGCCGTGGTCTTCACCATTCGCGGGCTCGCCATCGCCCGCAGTTGGTCCCTGCCGCAATATGGCGGCCGGCGGGACTGATCCAGACTACTCCACCTTCTCCAGTATCCGCCGCGGCGGACAGCGGAGGCCCGGCTCGTGTCCGCAGCTCGCCAGCGAATAGAGGATGGCGCCGGCACGACCGATCAGGTTCTCCAGCGGGATGAAGCCCATGGAGGCGAAGCGGCTGTCGGAGGAATTGTCGCGGTTGTCGCCGAGCATGAAGACGCGCCCCTCGGGCACCACCTGCTCGGCCATGTCGCCGGTCGCCGAGCGGCGCTCCCGCAGCAGGATCGTGTGCGGCTCGGCGCCGGGAAAGATCTCCCGATAGGCGGTGACGGCGGCGATGCCCCCGTCCGTCTCGCGATAGCTCCAGCGGCCGGTCTCGGTGAGCGGCACCGGCTCACCGTTGAGCCAGAGCCGGCCCTCGCGGATCGCCACCCGGTCGCCCGGCAGGCCGGCGACGCGCTTGATGAAGTCCTCGCCCGTGCGTGGATGGCGGAACACCACCACGTCGCCGCGCGCCGGCATGGCGCCAGGGATTCGGCCGGTCTCGCCGGGAAAGCGCGGCAGGTACTGGCCGCCCATCAGCGAATAGCGCGAGAAGCCCAGCGGGAACTTCAGCGCCGCCACCCGGTCGCCCACCTCGAGCGTCGGCACCATGCTCTCGGAGGGAATGTGGTAGGTCGCAAAGGCGAAGGACCGCATCAGCACGACAATGATGGCGGCGCCGATGATGGTGTTGGCGAGATCGCGGAACTTGGTCATGGGGTGTCCGGCTGTCCTTCGGGTGACCGTCCGACCCCCAACGGGGGCAGGGCGCTGTGTCACGCCCCCGGATGGTACTGGTAGAGCCAGCTCTCCGAGGCGACCTGATCGCCCACCTTCAGGTAGCAGCGCATTTCCACCGGCTCGTTGCCCTCGACCTTGAGATCGAACTGCGTGCGCCAGTGGCCGGGCACGTCGTTCGGCACGGCCTCGGTGTACTTGTAGTCACCGAAACTTCCGCGCGAGGTCCAGAGCACCGGCTCGGGAATGGTGCCCTTCGGCAGGTTGACGAGCGGCCCGCCCTTGAACTCGACGAGGAACTTGCGGACGCCCTGCGGCCGCGGCTGACCGGGCTGGCCGCCGCGTCCGAGCCGCGTCGCCACCACGCGGGCGAGCGGCGTCGGATAGGGCTCGTCGGCGAGCCAGTGCAGGCGGTAGCGGAATTCCCGCGGCTGGCCGGGCTCGGCCGGCGTTTCCGGCACCCACATGGCGACGATGTTGTCGTGGATCTCGTCGTCGGTGTTGAGCTCGACGAGTTGCACCGCGCCGCGGCCCCAGTCGCCCTGCGGCTCGACCCAGGCCGAGGGCCGCTTCTCGTACTTCACCCCGTCGAGGTAGTGCAGGAACTCGCGGTCGCGCTGCAAGAGGCCGAAGCCACGCGGCTTCTCGTCGACGAAGCTCGAGGTCATGGTGCGCGGCGGATTGTTGAGGGGGCGCCAGATGCGCTCGCCGGCGCCGGTCCAGATGGCGAGGCCGTCCGAATCGTGCACCTCCGGCCGCCAATCGATGGTGCGCGAGGAGGCCGTCTCCGAATACCAGTACATGGAGGTGAGCGGCGCGATGCCGACATGGGTCACCGTGCGGCGGAAATGCAGCGTCGCCTCGATGTCCATCACGACGCCCGAGGTGCGCCGGCAGAGGAACCGGTAGGCGCCGGAGAGCGAAGGAGAATCCATCAGCGCATAGAGCGTGACGGGATCGCTCTCGCTCTCGGCCGGCACGATCCAGAAGCCGACGAAATCGGGGAACTCCTCCGGCCCCGGACCCTGACCTGGGGACAGGGCGAGCCCGCGGGCGGAAAGGCCAACCTGGCCGAGTTCGCCGACTCCGCGGAAGTAGGAGGCGCCGAGCCAGGTCGCCCAGGGCTCCTGCGTCTTCCACGGGCCGGACTTCGCCTCCTGCAGCCAGAGGCCGGCAAAGGCGGAAGGCTCCGGCGGCAGCGCGGCGGCCGGATGATCGGCAGAAATCGTGAAATAGCGCGGGTCATAGACGATCTCGCGCGCCGTCTCGCCCTGTACCACGTGCATGTGGACGGTCTTGGGGAAATAGCGCCCGACATGCTGGAAGGTCACGGGATAGGCGCCAGGCCCCTCGCCGAACAGGGCGTTGTCCTTGTCGAACCGCAGCTTGCCGTGGTTGTCGTAGTCGATGCGCTCGACGATCTCGGGGTTCGGGCGGGTCGGCGGCGCATAGGGCCTGCCGGCCCGCGCGGCGACCTCTTCCTTCAGCCCGTTATAGGAGAAAGGCTTCGCTGGCCCGTAGCGCAGCGGCGTCGCCGCACTGGCCTTGCCCGACAGCACGGGAGCAAGGCCTGCCGCCGCGGCGATGGTGAGCAGGTTGCGGCGGTTGAGGGTATGGATCATCGGGCTCTCGGCATGCGGCAAGTGAGGCGTCCCTGATGGCACGGCATTCCCGGCGAATGTTGGGCGCCTTCGTGCCTTTGCCAGCGCCAAGGCCATAGCGCGATTGACATTTCGCCGCACCTGGTGTTTTTCGCTGCCCTCACGGCACTTTCGCCGAGGACACCTCTCCGGACCATGGCTTTCGGTCGCACCAAAACGACGACGAAAACCACGCCGGCCGCCAAAGGCGGCACGGCAGGCTGACGCTTCGTCCTCGCAACCGGGTGCTCCCCCGACGGGGAGATGGGCGCCACGGGACCCGATGACGGGGCCCGATCCGGGGGAGAGTTGCAAGCCAAAGAGGCCAGACATCATGGGTTACAAGGTCGCGATCGCCGGCGCCACGGGCAATGTGGGCCGCGAAATGCTCGCCATCCTCGAGGAGCGCGGTTTCCCCGTGTCCGAGGTCGTGCCGCTCGCCTCGCGCCGCTCGCTCGGCCAGGAGGTGTCGTTCGGCAACAAGACGCTGAAGGTGAAGGCCCTTGAGCACTACGACTTTTCCGACACCGACATCTGCCTGATGTCGGCCGGCGGCGCGGTGTCGAAGGAATGGTCGCCGAAGATCGGCGCGCAGGGCTGCGTCGTCATCGATAACTCCTCGGCCTGGCGCTATGATTCCGACGTGCCGCTGATCGTGCCGGAGGTGAACGCCGACGCCATCATCGGCTTCAACAAGCGCAATATCATCGCCAATCCGAACTGCTCGACCGCACAGCTCGTCGTGGCGCTGAAGCCGCTGCACGACCGCTTCGGCATCAAGCGGGTCGTCGTCTCGACCTACCAGTCGGTCTCCGGCGCCGGCAAGGACGGCATGGACGAGCTCGACCGCCAGACCAAGGCGCTCTACTCGATGAAGGACCCGGAGACGAAGAAGTTCCCGGCCCGCATCGCCTTCAACGTCATCCCGCACATCGACGTGTTCATGGAGGACGGCTACACGAAGGAAGAGTGGAAGATGACGGTCGAGACCAAGAAGATCCTCGACCCTAAGATCCGGCTGACCGCCACCTGCGTGCGCGTGCCGGTGTTCATCGGCCATTCGGAAGCCGTCAACATCGAGTGCGAGCAGCCGATCACGCCGGATGAGGCGCGCGAGATCCTGAGGGCGGCGCCGGGCATCCTCGTCATCGACAAGCAGGAGAACGGCGGCTACGCGACGCCGCTCGACGCCGCCGGCGAGGACGCGACCTACATCTCGCGCATCCGCGAGGACGCGACGGTGGAGAACGGCCTCGCCTTCTGGTGCGTCTCGGACAACCTGCGCAAGGGCGCGGCGCTGAACGCGGTGCAGATTGCCGAGGTGCTGGTCAACCGCAAGCTGATCCAGCCGCGGGCGAAAGCGGCGGCCTGATCGCCTCCCTTCCCTTCGCATTCCAATCATCTGTGCGACGGCGGGCCCAAGAGCCCGCCGTTTTTCATTGGAGAGCCTTCGTGGCCCGCTGGATTGCCCTGTTCGACGACAGTCCCGATGCCGCATGGATGCGGAAGAGCCACGCCCAGGCGCATTTCGACTATCTCGCCGACCATGCCGACCGCATCGTCATCGGCGGCGGCCTGAGGCCCGAGCCCGACGCCTGGTGGGAGGGCGGGCTCTGGGTGATGGAGGTGGAGAGCCGCGAGGAGGCGGTGCGCCTCGTCGAGGCCGATCCCTACTTCACCCTCGGCCTGCGCAAGGGCTATCGCCTCGCCCTCTGGGGCAAGGCGCCCTGCTACGGCGAGGTGAGGTTGTAGGCTCCCCTCACCCCACCGGCGCGCAGGAGAAGACCTTGCCCGCCCCTTCCATGATCGGACGGAACTCGCCGCTCGCCTCGTCGAGCACGCTGAGGACCCCCGTGGCGACGCCGAAGAAGGCGCCGTGCAGCTTCAGCTTGCCGCGCTCCTCGAGGATGCGGACGCAGGGGAAGGTCCGGAGATTGGCGAGCGAGTTGACGACGGAACCGTGCTCAAGCGCCTTGAGATAGTCGTCCATGCTGCGGCTGCCGCGCGGCCCCACCCGGTCGATGGCGGGTGCGATCATCGACATCCACTTGCCGATGAAGTCGCCCGGCGACAAAGGCTCGGCATCCTCGGCCACCGCCGCGCGGATGCCGCCGCAGCGGGCATGGCCGAGCACGACGATGTCGGTGACGCGCAGGGCCTGGACGGCAAATTCGAGCGCTGCCGAGGTGCCGTGCTGGCTGCCGTCCGGCGCATAGGGCGGAACGAGATTGGCAACGTTGCGGACGATGAAGAATTCGCCCGGCCCGACGTCGAAGATCACCTCCGGCGAGACGCGGCTGTCGCAGCAGGAGATGACCATGGTCTTGGGGCTCTGGCCATCCTCGCCGAGGCGGCGGTAGCGCTCGGAGACCTGCGGAAAGCGGTCTTCGAGGAAGGCGGCATAGCCATCGACCAGACGTTGCGGCAGCATGATGGGGGGCTCCTGCGCTGGATGAAGCCCGCGCTTGAAGACCGTCCCGCGCCGAAGGTCAATCCCATCCTTCGGCGGCGCAGCATCAGAGCGCGTCGCGGCGCATTGTCTTGAGGCGAACCGGCACTGGCTTCGCGCGACAATGCCCTACAGCCAGCCGGGCAGCCGATCCAGCGCGATGATGGCGTCGACGTCGAGGCGGGGGCGAACCACGGCGTAGTCGGCGCCTTTCACCAGCACCTCCGGCGACAGGGCGCGGGTGTTGTAGGTGCTGCCCTGGACCGCGCCATAGGCGCCGGCGGTCATCACCGCGAGCAGGTCGCCGGGGCTGGCTTCGGGCAGCTTGCGGCCGAGCGCCAGATAATCGCCGCTCTCGCAGATGGGTCCGACCACGTCGACCTTCGGCTTCGGCGCGCCCGGCTGCGGCTGGATCACCGGCCTGATCTCGTGGTGCGCCTCGTAGAGCGTCGGGCGGATCAGGTCGTTCATGGCGCCGTCGACGATGACGAAGATGTGGCCCTCCGTCTCCTTCACATAGATGACGCGGGTGACGAGGATGCCGGCATTGCCGACCATCATGCGCCCGGGCTCGAGAATGATCCGTGTGCCGAGGCCTGCCAGCCGGCGCTTCACCACTTCGGCATAGCGCAGCGGCTCGGGCGGCGGCTCGTTGTCGTCGCGATAGGGAATGCCGAGGCCGCCGCCGACATCGACATGGTCGATGACGTGACCGTCGGCGCGCAGCGTTCCGACGAACTCGGCGAGCAGCGCATAGGCGTCGTCGAAGGGCTGCAGGTCGATGATCTGCGAGCCGATATGCATGTCGACGCCGGCGATATGAATGCCGGGCAGCTTCGCTGCGCGGGCGTAGGCTTCGCGCGCCGTCGAGATGGGGATGCCGAACTTGTCGCCCTTCTTGCCGGTGGAGATCTTGGCGTGGGTCCTGGCGTCGACGTCAGGATTGACGCGGAAGGAGACGTGCGCGGTCCGGCCCATCGAGGTGGCGATCCGCGAGAGCTGCGCCACTTCCGGCTCGCTCTCGACATTGATGCAGAAAACGTCGGCCTCGAGCGCTGCGGCATGCTCGGCCTCCGTCTTGCCGACGCCGGAGAACATGATGCGCTCGCCGGGAACGCCGGCGGCGAGCGCCCGCTTCAATTCGCCCCCCGAGACGACGTCCATGCCGGCGCCGAGTGCCGCCAGCGTCCGGATCACCGCCTGGTTGGAATTGGCCTTCATCGCGTAGCACACCAGCGCATCCGTGCCGGCAAAGGCCTCGGTGAAGACGCGGTAGTGCCGCTCCAGCGTGGCGGTGGAGTAGCAGTAGAACGGCGTTCCGACCTCGGCCGCGATGGTCTCGAGCGGCACGTCCTCGGCATGGAGCCTGCCGTCACGATAGGCGAAATGATGCATGGTCGGGTCTTTGCAGGGGGCAGGGCGACAGATGGCGCGCCGATTCAGGGCGACGCCGCCCGCGCCTCACAGGAGCGGATCGAGGACGAACTGGCCGTTGGGCAGGAGCTGACCGCGGCCGGCGGGGCGGTTGCGATCATAGTCGCGGCGCGGTTCGGCACCCGCAGCGCGCTGCGGCGGGTTCGCCGGATCGGCCGGGGCCTCGGCGCGCGGCGGCAGGTTCGGCGGGGTCGGTCCGCCGACGGGCGACGGCGTCTCGCCGGGAAGCTCCAGCCCGCCCCTGCGGCCGCAGCCGCCGAGCGCCACCGCGCCAGAGGCGATCAGCAGGAAAGCGGAGCGGCGGGATATCGAAATGGTCAATGCGAAGCCCTCACGCGAATGAGCGCGCGAACCATAACGGATGACGTGCGCAACTGCGAGAGGGGGAAACGGCATCAGCGCATCATGACGGACCGCAGGGTCCGCACCCGCCCCGCCCTCACAGCCAGTCGGCGAGGCACGGCCGGCGATGGCCGTTCCGCCCGATCGTCTCGGGCCCGGCCAGCATGGCGTTGAGGACCGCCTCCTGCGTCGCCTCGGCGGCGGCGCGGAAGGCGAGGTCGATCCGGTTCTCGTGGAGGACGCGCAGAGGCAGGATGTCGCCCTCGCCGTGGTGGGCGATCCGGTCGGCGGTGGAGAAGGCGACGGCGATGTCGCCGCTGCCATGGCCCCAGAAGGCGCCGAGCCGCGCAAGACCGGCTCCGCACCGGCGCGCGATGCGTGTGAGCTGGCGGCTTTCGAGCGGCACATCGGTCGCCAGAACGATGATGACCGAGCCCCGTTCCGGCGGCGGATGCGCCTCCGCTGATGGCGGCGCGGGCCGGCGGCCGTCCGGGAGGACGAGGTCGCCGGCATTGCCGAAATTCGCCTGCACCAGCACCCCGACCGTATAGGCGCGGCTGTCGAGGTCGATGACCCGCGAGGCCGTGCCGATGCCGCCCTTGAAGCCGAAGGCGCTCATGCCGGTGCCGCCGCCGACGGAACCCTCCTCGACGGGACCGTCGTTTGCCGCATCGAGCGCCGCCTCGGCATCGGCAACCGTCAGGCGCCGCTGACGGATGTCGGAGAGAAACCCGTCATTGCATTCGAGCACCAGCGCGTTGAGCGTTCCGGTGCTGCGGCCGATCTCCGCATTGGCGTCGAGCGCCCGCCCGACCAGGGCCTCGATGCCGACGGCGACGGAGAAGGTGTTGCCGATGAGGATCGGCGTCTCGATCTGGCCGAGTTCGGCCACCTGCATCAGGCCGGCGCTCTTGCCGAAGCCGTTGATCACTTCGACGCCGGCCCGGACCTTGTCGCGGAACAGGTCGCCGTCATGCGGCAGTACCGCCGTGAAGCCGGTCAGCACGTCCACCTCGCGCAGGGTGCGATGACCGACGCGGACCCCCGCCACGTCGGTGATGGCGTTGAGCGGGCCGGGAGGCAGCTGGCCGCAGATCAGCCCATGGTCGCGCGCACGTTTCAACAAGGATCCTCCGGCCGATTCGACGGTGATCCGGGGGCAGCGGGGCGCTGCGACACCGATTGAAATCACGTCCGCCATGCATACAGCGAAATGCACCGGATGCATGTCCCCGCAACGCACGATGGCGCGGCTCAGGGCCGAATCCGCGTTCCGCAGTGGCAAAGCGCCCGCCCGCGGGGGTCTGGCCCGCCGCGCCGCCACCCCGACAGTCGATGGTGTCGGCCTGTTGACAAGGGCAGGACTCCTAGATTGAATGAACATTCATTCGACACAAGAAACCACGGGAGGACATGCCATGAGAACCACGCGGCGAACTCTGCTGATCGGAGCGTCCACAGCCGCCTTTGCGACCACCGCCGGACGGGTGGCCTTCGCCAAGGACCCTATCAAGATCGGCGTGCCGACGGCGCTGACCGGCACCTACGCGCAGCTCGGCGACGAGGCCAAGCGGGCGATCGAATTCGCCGTCGCCGAGGCCAATGCCGCCGGCGGCGTCGACGGTCGCAAGGTCGAGGTGCGCTACCTCGACACCGAGGCCAAGCCGGAACTGGCACGCCAGCAGGGCGAGAAGCTGGCGCTCGCCGGCTACAACCTGCTGACCGGCTCGATCGCCTCCGGCGAGGCGCTGGCCATGGGTCCGATGCTGGCCCGCTGGAACGCCATCTACGTGTCGACCATCAACAAGGCCGACGACATCACCGGAAAGCAGTGCCAGCCGCGCATGTTCCGCGTGAACCGGCCCGACAATTCCGACGCGGCCGTGGTCCAGCCCTGGCTCGCCACCCGCGCCGAGAAGAAGTGGGCGATCATGGCCGCCGACATCGCCTGGGGTCGCAATTCCGGCGCCAGCTTCCGCAAGGCCGCCGACGCCACCGGCAAGACGATCGTCTCCGAGAACTATCCGGCCTTCGGCAGCAACGACTACGCCGCCCACATCCAGAAGGTGGCCGATTCCGGCGCCGAGGCCATGTGGGTCGCTCTCGCCGGCCGCGACGCCATCAACTTCGCCAAGCAGGCCAAGCAGTTCGGTCTGTTCGAGAAGGTCGTCACGGGCGGCACCAGCTTCACCACGGACGGCACCGTGAAGGTGCTCGGCGACGTGGTGACGGGTATCCACACCATCATCAACTACTCCTCGACTCTCGACACGCCGGGCAACAAGAAGTTCGTCGCCGACTGGGCGGTAAAGTACCCCGGCACCCAGCCGACGAATTTCGAGGGCGAGACCTATCTCGGCATGCAGGTGATCTTCCAGGCGGTGAAGAAGGCGGGTTCGCTTCGCCCCGCGGACGTCGCCAAGGCGATGGAAGGGGCGTCGTTCGAAACGATCCTCGGCACGCAGGTCATGCGCAAGGAGGACCATCAGCTCGTCGGGCCGAACTATTTCGGCGCGGTGCAGATGCACAATGGCGTGCTCCGCCCCGTCATCACGATGACTGTGCCGGCCAACATCGCCACCCCTGCGCCCGACGGAAGCTGCAAGCTCTGAGACGCTGCGGCGGCGTCCGGGCGGCAGACCTGCCCGGACGGCGGGATCGGACAGACCCCTGAATGGACAGCCATTCGTTCAGGGGCCGCGAATTCATGCGCCTCACGGAGACGCGACTATGAAACAACAGGCGTGGGGCAGGTCCGGCCGGGTCCCGGCATCGATCGCGATGCCGGGCCTTTCCGGCCACGACACCGGGGAGTCCGGCGCGTGATCCAGATCATCAACGGCCTCGTCTATGGCAGCTTTCTCTACCTTCTCTCGGTAGGACTGGTGCTGATCTTCGGCCTCAGGCGGGTGACCAACTTCGCCCATGGCGGCCTGTTCATGCTCGGCGCCTATTTCGCCTATGCGGCCTCGGTCCATTTCGGCTTCTGGGCCGGGCTCCTCGTCTCGGTCGCGGCGCTGGCCGGCCTCGGCGTTCTGCTCGACCGCTTCGTGTTCCGCCCGCTCTCCAATCAGGAGCCGATCGTGACGCTTCTCGTCACCTTCGGCCTGCTCTTCGTCATCGAGGACTTTGTCCGCACGGTGTGGGGCAAGGATTTCATCACTGTGCAGCCGCCAGAAATCCTCTCGGGCGTGGTGCCGCTGTTTGGCACGACCTTCCCGGTCTACCGGCTCTTCGTCATCGCGGTCGCCATGGTGGTGGCGCTGGTGCTGGCCCTGTGGCTGCGCCACAGCCGCGTCGGCCTCTATGTCCGCGCCTCCAGCGTCGATCCCGTGACCACCGGCATGCAGGGCGTCGATACCGACCGGCTCAGCGCCCTTGTGGTCGCCATCGGAACCGGCCTCGCCGGCCTGTCGGGCACCATCGCCGGGCCGCTCCTGGCGCTGTCGCCCTCGATGGGCGGCTACATCATCATCGACTGCTTCGTCGTGGTGGTGACGGGCGGCCTGACCAGCTTCACGGGCGCCTTCATCGCCGCGCTGGTGATCGGCCAGGTCCACAATCTCGGCATCGTCTTCGTGCCGGAACTGGCCTCGATGATCCCCCTCCTGATCATGACCGCGGTGCTCACCCTGCGCCCGGGCGGACTGGCGGGCGCAGGCAAATGACCATGCAAAGCGCTGACCAGTCTCCGACCGACGTTCCCGATCTCGCCGCCCGCAAGGCGAGCCCGGTGCCCCTCATCATCGGCCTCCTCATCGTCGCCGCCGGCGGCGTGCTGGTGCCGATGGTCGTAAGTTCGCAGCTCGCCCTGACATTGATGACGCAAGCCGTGATCAACGCGGTGCTCGCCACCGCCATCGGCTTCATGATCCGGCAGAACGGTCTGACCAGCTTCGGCCATGCCGCCTTCTTCGGCCTCGCTGCCTACGCGGTCGGTCTCAACGGCAAGTTCGGCACCTTTCCGGCCGAGATCGCCATCCTGCTCGCCATCGCGGTTCCAGCGATCCTCGCCTTCTTCGCCGGCCTGGTCATCGTGCGCCTTCCGGGGCTCGCCTTCTCCATGCTGACGCTGGCCGTCGCCCAGGCGGTGCACGAGATCTTCCTGCGCTGGCGCGACCTCGCCAACGGCGACGACGGCATGGCGGTGCGCCTGCCCTCGCGCCTGTTCGGACTGGAGGTCGAGGTCTTCCAGCAGCCGGCCACCATGTTCGTGGTCTGCTGGGTGGCGCTCTTCATCGTCATCGCCCTCCTCTGGACCATCAGCCGCAGCCGCTTCGGTCTCCTGACCCTGGCCATCCGCGAGAACGAGGAGCGCACGCGCTACATCGGCTACGAGACCCTCGTGCCGCGGGCCATCATCTACGCGCTGTCGGCGGCGGTCGGCGCCCTCGCAGGCGTGCTCTTCGTCCTCTACAACGCCTTCGTCTCGCCCGGCGCACTGCACTGGGTGCTCTCCGGCGAGGCTCTGGTCATGGCCGTCATCGGCGGCACCCAGGCCATCTGGGGGCCGGCCCTCGGCGCCGTCATCTTCTTCCTGTTCAAGGACGCGGCCGGCGATTTCACCGAACACTGGCCGGCCATCATCGGCGGCACGCTGATCGTCGTCACCGTGCTGCTGCCGCACGGCATCAGCGGGGTCATCACCGACCTCGTCTCCAGGCTCAAGGCGAGGTTCAGATGACCGTCCCCGCCCTCGAAGGCATCGGCCTCACCCGCCGCTACGGTGGCTTCACCGCCCTCGACAATGTCTCGCTCTCGCTGCGTCCGGGCGAGATCCGCGGCCTCATCGGCCCCAACGGCGCGGGCAAGTCGACGCTGATGGACGTGCTCTGCGGTCGCGGCGGGCCGAGCGGTGGCACCGTGCACTGCCAGGGGCGCGACATCAGCGCGCTTTCGGCGCGCGCCCGGCGCCGGGCAGGCCTCGCCCGCTCGTTCCAGAAGACCAACATCTTCCCCGCCCTCACGGTGCGCGAGCAGATCGAACTCGCCGCCCAGGCGGCGGAGCACGACAACACGATCGAGGTGATGCAGGCGCTGGGGCTGGCCGCTCATGCCGACCGCCGCGCCGCCGACATCTCCTATGGCGACCAGCGCCGGGTGGACCTGGCGCTGGCGCTCGTCGGACGACCCTCGGTGCTGCTGCTCGACGAGCCCGCGGCCGGCCTGTCGATGAGCGAATCCATCACCCTGGCCCGCCTTCTGAAGGAGCTGGTGGCGAGCTGGCGCGTCACGGTGCTCATCGTCGAGCACGACATGGACGTCATCTTCTCCATCTCCGACCGCATCACCGTCCTGCATCTCGGCAAGCTGCTGGCCGACGGGCCAGGCGAGGAGATCCGCGCCAATCCCGAGGTGGTGCGGGCCTATCTGGGGACGAGCATCGCATGACCCTGCTCCGCTTCGAAGGCGTCGATGCCTATTACGGTGAGGCCAAGGTGCTCCACGACGTCTCGATCGACGTCGGCCGCGGCGAGCGCGTCGCCATCCTCGGCCGCAACGGCGTCGGCAAGACCACCATGGTCAACGCCTGCACCGGGATCGCGCGGGTGCGCGCCGGCACCATATCTTTTGCCGGCGTACCGATATCGCCGATCCGCCATTTCACCGCGGCACGGTCGGGCATCGCGGTGGTGCCGCAGGGCCGGCGCATCGTCCCCGGCCTGACGGTGCGCGAGAACCTGATGCTCGGCGCGGCCGTCAACCGCAAGGGTCCGTGGACCTTCGAGACGGTCTTCGACCTGTTTCCGGTTCTCGGGGAGCGCGCCGACACGCCGGGCACCGCGATGAGCGGCGGCCAGCAGCAGATGCTCGCCATCGGCCGGGCTCTGATGGCCAATCCCGATCTGCTGATGCTCGACGAACCAAGCGAAGGTCTGGCCCCCGTCATCATCGACGAACTGGGCGAGACCCTGGTCAGGCTCGCGGCCGGCGGCACCAGCATCCTGCTCATCGAGCAGAATTTCAGCCTCGTTCACGTGGTGGCCGAGCGATACTACGTGCTCTCCAAGGGCGCGGTGGTGGAGCAGGGCCAGTTGGCGGGACTGTCGAAGGAAAGCCTCAAGAAACACGTGGCGGTGTGAGCCGACTGCCGGTCACGCCACCCATTGGAAGGAACAATGCCATGTCCGACGTTTATGCCAGGTACCAGCGCCTGAAATTCGACCGGCCGCATCCGCGCGTGCTTCGCATCACCATGTACAATCCCGAGCGCCTCAATGCGGCGGACGAGATCATGCATGGCGAACTCGCCGCCATCTGGCAGGACGTCGACAAGGATCCGACGGTGTCGGCGGCCATCCTCACCGGCCACGGCAAGGCCTTCTCGGCCGGTGGCGACTTCAAGATGATCGACAAGATCATCAACGACTTCGAGACGCGCGCCCGGAACTGGAAGGAGGCGCGCGACATCGTCTACAACGTCATCAACTGCTCGAAGCCGGTCATTTCCGCCATCCGCGGCCCCGCCGTCGGGGCCGGCCTCGTCTGCGGCCTGCTCGCCGACATCTCGATCGCGGCCAAGGATGCCCGCATCATCGACGGCCACACCCGGCTCGGCGTCGCCGCCGGCGACCATGCCGCGATCATCTGGCCGTTGCTCTGCGGCATGGCCAAGGCGAAGTACTATCTCCTCCTCTGCGACCCGATCTCCGGCGCCGAGGCCGAGCGCATCGGCCTCGTCTCGCTGGCCGTCGACGACGGCGAACTGGACGCCAAGGCGGTCGAGGTGGCGACCCGCCTCGCCGAGGGCGCGCCCAACGCCATCCGCTGGACCAAGTATGCGCTGAACAACTGGCTGCGCATGATGGGGCCGACCTTCGACACCTCGCTCGCCCTCGAGTTCATGGGCTTCAGCGGCCCCGACGTGAAGGAGGGTCTCGCCTCCCATGTCGAGAAGCGCAAGCCCGCCTTTCCCGAGAGTTCACCCCTGTGAGCGGCGACAGGACCATGCAGCACAACGGCTATCCCGCGCGGCGCGAGGCCATGATCGCCGCCGGCTTCTGGAAGGACCGCATCCTTCTCGACGACTTCGACGCACTGCTGCGCGACAGGTCGGAGGCGCTGGCCATCGTCGCCCATGACGTGACGACGGGCGCACGCGCGCGCCTGACCTACGGCGAGCTCGGCACGAGGGTCGAACGCATCGCCGTCGGCCTCGCCCGGCTCGGCGTCGAGGCGGGCGATGTCGTCTCCTACCAGCTCCCCAACCGCTGGGAGTTCGTCGCCCTGCACCTCGCCTGCTTGAGGATTGGCGCGGTCACCAACCCTATGATGCCCATCCTGCGCCGGCGCGAACTGGAATTCATGCTGAACCACGCGCAGTCGAAGGTGATGGTCACGCCGTCGGTTTTCCGCGACTTCGACTATGCGGCGATGATCGCCGGCATGCGGGATGTGCTGCCGCACCTCAAGCATGCCCTGGTGATCGGCGGAGAGGGCGATGCCGCCTTCGAGCGCCTATATGCCGCCCCGGTCGACCGCGCCGAGGCCGAGCGTCTCTTCGCCGAACGGCGTCCGTCCCCTGACGACATCATCCAGGTTCTCTACACCTCCGGAACCACGGGCGAGCCGAAGGGCGTGATGCACACGTCCAACACGCTGATCAGCAATCTTGGTCCCTACAGGGAGCGCCTGAATCTCTCGGACCGCGACATCGTCTTCATGGCCTCGCCGCTCGCCCACCAGACCGGCTTCATGTACGGCCTGATGATGCCCTTCGTCCTCGGTGTGCCGGTCGTGCTGCAGGACATCTGGAACAAGGCGGTGGCGGCCGATCTCTTCGCCGAGGAGAAGGCCACCTACACCATGGCCTCGACCCCCTTTCTCGCCGACCTCACCGAAGAGGCCGAAAGGCGGCCGGAAGCCTTCGGCTCGCTGCGCATCTTCCTGGCGGCGGGCGCCCCCATTCCGCGCGTCCTGGTGCGGCGGGCAACCGACAATCTCGGCGCCACCATCGCCTCGGGCTGGGGCATGACCGAGAACGGAGCCGTCACCGTCACCCGCCCCAGGGACCCGCCGGAAAAGGCCTTCGAGACCGACGGCACGCCGCTGCCCGGCATGGAGGTGCGCACCGTCGACACCGGCGACCGGCCGCTGCCGGCCGGCGAAGAGGGCCGGCTTCAGGTGCGCGGCTGCTCCAATTTCGTCGGCTATCTCAGGCGACCCGACCTCGACGCCGTCGACGCCGAGGGCTGGTTCGATACCGGCGACCTCGCCCGCATCGATGCCGACGGCTATGTCCGCATCACCGGCCGCGCCAAGGACATCATCATCCGCGGCGGCGAGAACATCCCGGTCGTAGAGATCGAAGGCCTCATCTACAAGCATCCGGACGTGCAGGACGTCGCCATCGTCGCCATGCCCGACGAGCGGCTGGGCGAGCGGGCCTGCGCCTTCGTCACGGCGAAGCCCGGAGCCACGCTCTCGCTGCAGAGCGTCGTCGACTATCTCGGCCAGCAGCATGTCTCGAAGAACTACCTGCCCGAGCACCTCGAGGTGGTGGCGGAGCTGCCGCGCACCGCGAGCGGCAAGATCCAGAAATTCGTCCTGCGCGACATGGCGAGGAGCCTGAAGCGCGGAGGCTGACGCATGCGGGGAAGGCTGGAATGAAGGCGATCGTCGTCGAGAAGTTCGGCCCCCCTGCCGATCTCGTCCATCGCGACTGGCCGGAGCCGCAGGCCGGCCCGGGCGAGGTGCTGGTCGACGTCCACGCCGTCGGCCTGAACTTCCCCGACGTTCTGGTGGCGGCCGGCACTTACCAGATCCTGCCGCCCCTGCCCTTCGTACCGGGCAAGGAACTCGCCGGCATCGTCGCGGCGGTGGGCCCCGGCGTCACCGGATTCGCGGCAGGCGACCGGATCATGGCGCAATGCGAGAACGGCGCCTTTGCCGAACGCGTGGCCGTGCCGGCCACCCGCTGCTTCGTGGTACCGGAGGGGCTCAGCCTGATGAAGGCGGCCGCCATGGGACTGACCTACCAGACCTCATGGTTCGGCCTGTTCGACCGCGGCCAGATGAAGGCCGGCGAGACCGTGCTGGTGACGGGCGCTGGTGGCGGCATCGGCGTCGCCACCATGCAGATCGCCAAGGCGGCCGGCTGCCGCGTCCTCGCCGGCATCGGCAGCCCCGACAAGCACGACTTTGTCCTGGAGCAGGGCGCCGACGCCGTCATCGACATGAGCGGCGGCGATCTGAAGGAACGGGTACGGGCGCAGGTCCACGCCGCCACCGGCGGCCACGGCGCCGACGTGGTCATCGAGAATGTCGGTGGCGAGGTCTTCGAGGCCTGCCTGCGCGCGCTGGCATGGAGCGGGCGGCTGGTTGTGGTCGGCTTCACCGGCGGCAGCGCCGGCCAGGTCAGGGCCAACTACCTGCTGATCAAGCACATCACCGTCTCCGGCCTGCACTGGAGCGACTATCTCGAGCGGTGCCCTGACAAGGTGCGCGCCGTCCAGACCCAGCTTTTCGCCGATGCCGTCGCGGGCCGCCTCGATCCGCCGGTTTGCGCCGTACTGCCCCTCGCCGAGATGGCCGCCGCCATGGACCTGATCGTCTCCCGCCGGGCGCACGGCAAGGTTGTCCTGCTCACCGGGCGCGGCCAAGCCGAGCCGCAGGGTCCCGCCGGGATGACCATGGCATGAGCCGGACCAGGCACAGCCGATGGGACGAAGACCAGCCCGACCCGGCGCCGGAGGGTTATGTGCCCTGCCCGCTGCCGGTCGGCGATTTCGGTGACAGTCTGGGCACGCTCTTCATGCGACCGGACGGATCGGGCTTTGCCTGCCGCATGCGGCCGGGTCACCGCAATCCCCGCGGCGCCGTTCACGGCGGCGTCCTGCTCTCGCTCGCCGACCAGGTGCTGGGCCTGACCGTCTATCAGGCGACCGGGCAGACGCTGTCGGCGACGGTCAACCTCAACTGCGATTTTGTCGAGGCAGCCTTTCCCGGCGACCTCGTCGAGGGTGAGGCCCGCGTGACCCGCATCACCGGATCCATCGTCTTCGTGCAGGGCACGTTGCGTCGTGGAGAACGCGTCATTCTGACTGCCAGCGGCATCTGGAAAAGGCTACAACATCACAAGCAGGATAACTGAACACCCTCGGGGCCCTCGGCCAGGGAAACGGACGCAACGTGATGAAGAAGCCCACCGACAACGGCAGAGCTTTTGACCCGTCCTTCGTGAAGAGCCAGGTCACGGACGAGAAGCTCGTCTCGAAACGGCGCGAGCAGATCGTGGCGGCTGCGGTCGAACTGTTCTCGGAGCGGGGCTACTACCGCACCACCATCCAGGACATCGCGCGCAAGGCGGGGGTGAGCATCGGGCTCATCTACCAGTATGCGCAGACGAAGGAGGACATCCTCCTCCTGTCGCTGATGAGCGTGATGGAGACCTACAAGCAGGGCATTCCGGACGCCGCGAGCGGCAGGACAGATCCGCTCGACGTGCTCTGGGCTTCCCTCGCCGCCTATTGCCGGGTGGTCGACCGGGCGCGCAACGCCGCGGTTCTGGCCTATCGCTCCACCAAGTCGCTGCCGCGCGAACACCGCCAGTTCCTGAAGCAGGTGGAACTGGAGACCAACGAGTTGATAGCCAAGGCCCTGCGCGACTGCATCGATGCGGGGCTGTTCCGCCCGATCCATGTCGAACTCGTGACCTACCAGTTCGTGCTCTACGCCCACACCTGGGCGCTGAAGCACTGGCGCCTGTCGCAGTTCACCGACATCGAGGGCTACATCGCCCAGGGCTTCGATTTCTTCGTCCACGCCATGGCGACGCCTAAGGGCCTCGAGAAGTACGCGGAGTTCCGGAAGGACCGCCGCGCGGAAGACCTTGCAGCGAAGACACCGCCGGCGGGAGAAAAACCCACAGGCAAGGCGGCGGCCCGCCCGGCCGCCGGAAAGCGCGCGCCGAAGACTGCGAAGTCCGCCGCCCCATCGCGCGCCAAAGCACCCACGACGGGCTGACGCAGTCGCAGATCTCGGCAGCCTGACAGCGGCGGCCAAGCTCAACCCGCCCCGGCCCGCGCAATGCCCGCGCCCCATGGCAGGGGCGAGACTCCCCGGCCGGCCGCGACCTGCCGGATGCAGGCCATCTCCCGCGAATGACCGAGCCTGACGGCCACGGAGACTGACCCAAGAAGCTTGACGCTCCCCCCCGGTTCCAATATCCGTTGAAGAATGAATGAGCATTCATTCGGTGAGCAGATGTTCAAGATCGAGCGGAGCGGCGCGGTCGTCGCATTGACCATGGCCCGCGCGCCGGTCAACGCGATCAACCGCGCGTGGATCGATGGGTTCGGCGACGTTCTCGACGACATCGCAGGCGATGCGGGAATCTCCGTCCTGCTGATCCGCTCCTCCGAGCGAACCTTCTCCGCCGGAGCCGATCTGAAGCTGATGCGCGAGTGCTTCTCGACCGAGGATGGTCCGGACGCCATGGTCGAGACGGTTCGCCGCATGCAGAGCCTGTACGACCGGATCGAGGCGCTGCCCCAGGTGTCCATCGCCGAGATCGGCGGTGCTGCCCATGGCGGCGGCTTCGAACTGGCGCTTGCCTGCGACCTGCGCATTGCCGCCGAGACCGCGCCGCTCGGCCTGCCGGAGACGCGGCTCGGCCTGCTGCCCGGCGCCGGCGGGACGCAGCGCCTCTCGCGCCTTGCCGGGCCCGGCATCGCCCGCCGCATGATCCTGTCGGCGGAGGTCGTCACCGGCTCCGAGGCCCGCGCGCTCGGCCTCGTCCAGTGGGCCGTTCCGGCCGCAGAACTCGCCGCCTACGCCGAGGCCACGGCACAGCGCATCGCGGCGCTTTCGCCGGGGGCTCTCGCCGCCTGCAAGCGCTGCTTCGGCGTGATCGACGCGAGCCTCGATCCCGGCCTCCTCGTCGAGCGTCTGGAAACCCGCAAGCTGCTCGACACGCCCGACACCCGCAGGCGCGTCGCCGCCTTTCTCGATCGTTGAGGACCGAACAATGGAATTCGCTGGGAAGACCGTCGTGGTCACGGGCGCCGCATCCGGCATCGGACGCGCAACCGCCGAGGCCTTCGCCAGGGCCGGCGCCGAAGTCATCCTGGCCGACCTCTCCGCCGACAACGGTGAAAAGGAAGCCGCCCGCCTGCGCGCCGAGGGACTGAAGGCGATCTTCATCCCGATCGACGTCGCGTCCGACGAGTCCATCGCCGCCTTCGCGAAGGCCGCGCTGAGCCACGGCGAGGTCCACGTCGTCGCCAACGTCGCCGGCTATGGCAAGGGCCAGCCCTTCGTCGACAACGATGCCGCCTTCTGGGAGCGTGTCGTCGACATCAACCTGATGGGACCGGTCAAGCTGATCCGTGCCCTGCTCGACCCGATGATCCAGCGGCGCGCAGGCAAGATCGTCAACGTGGCGAGCGATGCCGGCCGCGTCGGCTCCTCCGGCGAGACCGTCTATTCCGGCGCCAAGGGCGGCCTGATCGCCTTTTCCAAGGGGCTCGCCCGCGAGATGGCGCGCTATTCCATCCACGTGAACTGCGTGTGCCCCGGCCCAACCGAGACGCCCATGCTCATGGCCCTGCCGGAGAACCATCTGGAAGCCTTCAAGCGCGCCATCCCGATGCGGCGTTTCGCCAGGCCCGCCGAGGTCGCCAACGCGATCCTCTTCCTTGCGGGCGACCGCTCGGATTACATCACCGGCCAGACGCTCAGCGTCTCTGGCGGCCTGACCATGGCCTGAGCCGGCCCCGACAACCGCAGGAGCATCGACCCGTGCAGACGTTCAAAGCCGCCGACTACAAGGCCACTCACTTCCTCTGGGAGGTGTCGGGCAAGGTCGCCACGATCACGCTCAACCGGCCGGAGCGGAAGAACCCGCTGACCTTCGAGAGCTATGCCGAGCTGCGCGACCTGTTCCGCAACCTCGCCCATGCCGACGACGTCAAGACCATCGTCATCGCCGGCGCCGGCGGCAATTTCTGCTCCGGCGGCGACGTGCACGAGATCATCGGCCCGCTGGTCCGCATGCAGGAGGCAGACGACATGCAGGGCCTGCTGCGCTTCACGCGTATGACGGGCGACCTCGTCAAGGCGATGCGCCACTGCCCGCAGCCGATCATCGCGGCGATCGACGGCATCTGCGCCGGCGCAGGCGCCATCATGGCCATGGCCTCGGATCTCCGCATCGGCACGCTGCGCGCCAAGACCGCCTTCCTCTTCGTCCGCGTGGGCCTTGCCGGCGCCGACATGGGCGCCTGCGCGATCCTGCCCCGCATCATCGGCCAGGGCCGGGCCTCCGAACTGCTCTATACGGGCCGTTCGATGAGCGGCGATGAAGGCGAGCGCTGGGGCTTTTTCAACCGTCTCGTCGCGCCGGAGGAGGTCGTGGCCAACGCCCAGGCGCTCGCGGCCGAGATCGCCGACGGCCCGACCTTCGCCCACGGCATCACCAAGACCTGCCTGCATCAGGAATGGGCCATGGACGTCGATTCCGCCATCGAGGCCGAGGCCCAGGCCCAGGCCATCTGCATGCAGACGAAGGACTATGGCCGCGCGTACCGCGCCTTCGTCGCCAAGGAGAGGCCGGTCTTCGCCGGCGACTGACAAGTGATCCGGGGCGTCCGCCGCAAGACGGGCGCCCGCCTTCCCTCGACAGGGCCGCTGTCCGGCCGCACAAGGCGGACTGGCGCCATGACCATGGCGGACGGCCGGCATCGGGCCCGCCGCGGCTGCAAGGATGTTCGACCATGCTTTCCCCTGACCTCCTAGCGCTGCCGTTCTTCGACGACGAGCACCGCGTCTTTGCCGCACACCTCGCCGAATGGGCCGAACGCGAGGTCCCCATACTTGTCGATCACCATGATGTCGACGGCTCCTGCCGCCGCCTTGTGGCCGCCATGGGGAAGGCCGGCATCCTGAAAGCCTGCGTCGACGGATCGCAGGGCGGGCTGCGGGACGCCCTCGATGTGCGGACGCTGTGCATCGCGCGCGCGACCCTCGCCCATGTCGACGGGCTCGCCGATTTCGCCTTCGCCATGCAGGGGCTCGGCACCGGGCCGATCTCGCTCTTCGGCACGCCGCAGCAGAAGGCGGCGGCCTGCCCTTCGGTGCGCGACGGCACGGCGATCGCCGCCTTCGCGCTCTCCGAACCCGACGCCGGATCGGACGTCGCCGCCATGGCAACGACGGCGACGCGCGTGGCCGGCGGCTGGCGCATCGACGGCGAGAAGACCTGGATCTCCAACGGCGGCATCGCCGACCGCTACGTCGTCTTCGCCCGCACGGGCGAAGCGCCGGGCGCCCGCGGCATCTCGGCCTTCATCGTGCCGGCCGACAGCCGCGGACTGACGGTGGCCGAACGCATCGACGTCATCGCGCCGCATCCGCTGGCGCGGCTCCGCTTCGACAACTGCGTGGTGCCGGAGGACGCGCTGCTGGGACGGCCCGGCCAGGGCTTCGCCATCGCGATGGCGACGCTCGACGTGTTCCGCTCGACGGTCGCGGCGGCCGCTCTCGGCATGGGTAACCGCGCGCTGCGCGAGGCGACGCGCCGGGCACTCGGCCGCCAGATGTTCGGCGCGCCGCTCGCCGACCTGCAATTGACCCAGGCCTCGCTCGCCGATTCGGTTGCCGAACTCGAGGCCTCCGCACTCCTCATCTTCCGCGCTGCCTACGAGAAGGACAGCGGCAAGCCGCGCATCACCAAGGAGGCGGCCATCGCCAAGATGGTGGCCACCGAGAGCGCCCAGAAGGTCATCGACCGGGCGATCCAGATCTTCGGCGGGCTCGGCGTGAAGAAGGGCGAGAAGGTCGAGGAACTCTACCGCGAGATTCGCGCCCTGCGCATCTACGAGGGCGCCACCGAGGTGCAGAAGATCGTCATCGCCCGCGCTCACCTCGCCCAATTCCAGAACTGAACCATCGGGACGCCGCGCCATGATCCTCAACGAACAGCAGACGATGATCCGCGACATGGCGCGCCAGTTCGCGCGGGAGCGGCTCGCCCCGAACGCCGCGCGCTGGGATCGTGAGTCGCATTTCCCCATGGCCGAGATCCGCGAGATGGGCCGCCTCGGCCTGATGGGCATGAACGTGCCCCCCGAATGGGGCGGTGCCGGCGCCGACTATGTCTCGACGGCCCTGGCTCTCGAGGAGATCGCGGCCGGCGACGCCGGAACCTCCACCGTCATGAGCGGCCACAACTCGGTCGGCTGCATGCCGGTGGCCACCTTCGGCAACGACGACCAGAAGGAGCGCTTCCTCAGGCCCATGGCCGAGGGCCGGATGATCTCCGCCTTCCTTCTCACCGAGGCCCATGGCGGTTCGGATGCCGGCGCACTGACCACCCGCGCCGTACGCGATGGCGACCACTACGTCATCAACGGCGCCAAGCAGTTCATCACCACCGGCCGCAACGCCGATGTCGCGCTCATCTTCGCCCGCACCGGCGCGGACGGCCCCAAAGGCATCTCCGCCTTCATCGTGCCCACCGCCTCGCCCGGCTACGTCGTCGTCAGGCAGGAGGAGAAGCTCGGCCAGCATTCCTCCGACACCTGCCAGATCGCCCTTGTCGACCTGCGCGTGCCGGTCGAGAACCGTCTGGGCGCGGAGGGGGAGGGCTACCGCATTGCCCTCTCCAACCTGCAGGGCGGGCGCATCGGCATCGCGGCGCAGGCGGTCGGCATCGCCCGGGCCGCCTACGAGGCGGCGCTCGCTTATGCCAACGAGCGCGAGGTCTTCGGCAAGGCGATCATCGACCACCAGGCGGTCGGCTTCCGCCTCGCCGCCATGGCGACGCGCGTCGAGACTGCGCGGCAGATGGTGCTGCACTCCGCATGCCTCGCCGATGCCGGCCAACCCTGCCTGATGGAGGCCTGCATGGCGAAGCTCGTCGCCTCCGAGGCGGCCGAATGGGTCTGCTCGGAAGCCATCCAGACGATGGGCGGCTACGGCTACCTCGCCGACTTCCCCGTCGAGCGCTACTACCGCGATGCCCGCGTCACCCGCATCTACGAGGGCACCAATGACATCCAGCACCTCGTCATCCTGCGCGAGATACGCCGACGCCAGGCGGCCTGAGGACAGGTCATGCCGCCCTCCGCTCCGCCTCTCGCCGGCCTCAAGGTCCTCGACTTTTCCACGCTCCTGCCGGGTCCCCTGGCCGGGCTGCTTCTGGCCGAAGCCGGCGCCGAGGTCATCAAGGTCGAGCGGCCCGGAACCGGCGACGAGATGCGCGGCTACGCCCCGCCTTTTGACGACGCCGGCGGCAATTTCGCCCTGCTCAACCGCGGCAAGACCAGCCTCACCGCCGACCTCAAGGACGCCGGGGACCGTGAGCACGTGCGCGCGCTCGCCCTCTCTGCCGACATCCTCATCGAGCAGTTCCGTCCCGGCGTCATGGAACGCCTGGGGCTCGGCTACGAGGTTCTCGCGGCGGACAATCCGCGTCTCATCTACTGCTCGATCACCGGCTACGGACAGACCGGCGCGCGGGCGCAGCAAGCCGGTCACGACCTCAACTACATGGCCGAGACCGGCCTTCTCGGCCTCTCGCGCGGCGTCGACGGTGCGCCTGTCCTCCCCCCGGTGCTCGCCGCAGACATCGCCGGCGGCGCCTATCCCGCCGTGATGAACATCCTGATGGCGCTGGTCGGCCGTTCCGCGACCGGGCGTGGCTGCCATCTCGACGTAGCCATGGCCGACAACCTCTTCACCTTCGCCTATTGGGGTCTTGCAGCCGGTCATGCCGGCGCCTGGCCACGACCGGGCGCGGAACTGGTGACCGGCGGCTCGCCGCGTTACCAGATCTACCGGACCGCGGATGGCCGCCACCTGGCGGCAGCGCCCATCGAGGAGCGGTTCTGGCAGGTCTTCTGCGACCGGATCGGCCTTGCCCCGGACGAAAGGGACGACGCCGCTGACCCCGAAGGCGTCCGCCGCCGCGTTACCGATCTCATCCGGCAGCGAAGTGCCGCGGAGTGGCGCGACATCTTCGGCAATGCCGATGTCTGCGTGTCGGTGGTCGCGGCGCTGGAGGAAGCGGCCGGCGATCCCGCCTTCATCGCGCGCGGCCTCTTCGCCCGCACGGTTGCCGGACGGGAGTCGTCCATGCCGGCGCTGCCGGTTCCGCTCGACGCCGGCCTGCGCGATGCAGCGGCCGAGCGGCCCTTCCCGGCCCACGATGACGCGGCCCGCCGCTTCGGCTGGGCGGCGCGGTAGGACTCAGCCGCGCATCGCCGCCGTCGCGGCCTTCAGGTCATCCACCGCCTCCGGGTTGACCAGGCCGGAGAGGTCGCCGACCGGCTCGCCCAGCCAGACCGAACGCACGACGCGGCGCATGATCTTCATGCTGCGCGTCTTCGGCAGGCCCGAGACGAAGGTGACCGCCTTGGGTCGGAACGAGGCGCCGAGCCCGGCGACGACCGCCTGACGTAGTTCCTCGGCGAGTTCCGGCGTCGCCTTGACGCCGCGCGCCGGCACGCAGGCGCAGACCACCGCCGATCCCTTGATCGGATCGGGCACGCCGATCACCGCCGCCTCGCCCACCTTGCCGGTGCCGAGCAGCAGGGCCTCGATCTCCGAGGGACCGGTGCGCTTGCCGGCGATCTTGATCGTGTCGTCGGAGCGGCCGTGGACGAACCAGTGGCCATCGGCATCGACGGAAGCGAAATCGCCGTGAATCCACAGGCCCGGCACCTTCGCCCAGTAGGCCTCGATGAAGCGGTCCGGGTCGCGCCACAGACCGCGGGTGAGGCCGATGGACGGCACGGTCAGGGCGAGTTCCCCCACCGCACCGCGCGGCAGCGGGCGGCCGCTGTCGTCGACCACGGCGGCGCCCATGCCGGGGATCGGGCCGACGAAGGCGCCCGGCGGCAGGTCCCGCCCGAGCATTGTGCCGGCGACGATGCCGCCGCCGATCTCGGTGCCGCCGGAATAGTTGAGGATGGGCGCGCGGCCCTTGCAGACATGGGCGAGGAACCAGGTCCAGGCCTCCGGCGTCCAGGGTTCGCCGGTCGAGGCGGTGACGCGCAGCGAGGAGAAGTCGAAAGCCGCGACCACCTCGGGCGGTTGCTGGATGAAGTTGCGCACCATGGTCGGCGCCACGCCGAGGAAGCTGACGCGATGCTGGTCGGCAAGGCGCCAGAGCCGGCCCGGGTCCGGATAGTCCGGAGTGCCCTCGGCAAGCACCATGGAGGCGCCGACCAACGGTACGGCGACAGCGAGGATCGGTCCGGTGAGCCAGCCCATGTCGCTCATCCACAGGAGCCGGTCGTTCTCGGTCAGATCGAGGATGATGCCGAAGTCCAGCGCCACCTTGGTCATGAAGCCGCAATGACTGTGAACCGTGCCCTTCGGCTTGCCGGTGGTGCCGGAGGTGTAGACGATCATGGCCGGGGCGTCGGCCTCCATCTCCTCCGCCGGGCAGGCCTCGGCGGCGGCGACGAGATCGTGCCACCAGATAGCCTCGCCGACGGCCTTGCCGGGATGGCGGGCCACGACCACGACATGGTCGAGGCTCGGAACCTGCGGCCGGACCTGTCCGATGATCTCCGCCATGGCGATGGGGTTGCCGCGCCGGTAGGTGACATCGACGGTGACCACAGCCTTCGCCTGCGCATCGACCAGCCGCTCGATCACCGCCTGAGGCCCGAAGCCGGAGAACATCGGCAGCGCGATGCCGCCGATGCGCGTGATGGCGAGAAAGGCGGCGATGGTCTCCGGCAGGAAGGGCATGTAGATGCCGACCACGTCGCCCTTGCCGAGGCCGAGGCGCTTCAGGCCGGCGGCGGCCCGTTCGGCCTCCGCGACGAGGCGGCCATAGGTCCAGCTCCGCGTCTCGCCGTCCTCGCCCTCCCAGATGATGGCGGTCCTGTCACTGTGACCGGCGGCGAGACGCCGCTCCATGCAGTTGTAGGCAAGGTTCGTCGTACCGCCGATGCACCATTGCGGCCACGCGATGCCTTTCGACGTGTCGAGCACCTTGTCGAAGGGCTTGAAGAAGACGAGCCCGTGGAAGTCCATCACCGCCGGCCAGAACCACTCGGGGTCGCGGTCGGCGCGCTCGACCAGCGCCTCGTAGCTGTCGAAGCCATGGCGCTGCATGAACAGCTCGAGCTGGAACGGGCTGGCGGCCATGGCTCAGGCTCCCTTGTCGGTGTCGAGGACGACGATCCGCGCCATGCGCGTCGTCATGAAGGCCTTCATCTCCTGGTGCGCCGGCGAGACCTGGTAGGCGTCGTGGGCGGCCGAGGAGGTGAAGACGCCGACGATGCCGTGGGTCAGCCCGTCGCTGCGCGCCGCGATGTTCTCGCGCATGAAATAGTCGATGACGCCGTCGCACTCCGCCCTGATCCGGTCGACATAGTGCTGCGCCCTCGCGAAGAAGGCGGCATCGGCTTCGGCCGTGAAGCTCATCAGGACGATGTGGTGAAACATGGCGGGCAATCCCGTGTGCTGCTGGCGCTAGCCGATGGTCCAGCCGCCATCGACGATGAGGGAGGCCCCCGTCATCAGCGACGAGGCGTCCGAGGCAAGGAAGACGGTCGCGCCCATCAGGTCCTCGACGGTGCCGATGCGGCCGAGCTTGATCTTGGTGGTGACGTGGGCGCGGAAGGCCGGATCGCTCAGCGCCGGCCGCGTCATCGCCGTCTCCGTGAATGTCGGGCAGAGGCTGTTGACCCGGATGCCATAGCCGGCGAGGTCGATAGCCATCGCCTTGGTCATGCCCTCAACAGCGAACTTGCTGGTCGTGTAGGCGGAGCGGGCGGCGAGCGCGATGTGGCCCGCCTGGGACGATATGTTGACAATCGACCCCTTCACGCCGGCGGCGACCATGCGGCGCGCCACCGCCTGGGCGGCGAAGAAGGCGGCGCGGACATTCAGCTCGATCACCGCATCGAGTTCCTCCTCGGTGACCTCGAGGAACGGGCGCGGGCGGTTGGTGCCGGCATTGTTGACGAAGACGTCGTAGGCGGGGCGGGCGTCCATTGCGGTGCGGAAGGCGACGAGGTCGGTGACGTCGATGACCAGCGTGTCGGCCTTGCCGCCGGTGGCGCGGATTTCGGCTGCCGCCGCCTCGATCTCGCCCGCGGTGCGCGCTGCGAGCGTGACGGTGGCGCCGGCCTCGGCAAGGGCGGCGGCGAGCGCGACGCCGATGCCGCGGCCGGCGCCGGTGACGAGGGCGCGCTTGCCGTCGAGGCGGAAGCTGGGGGTTCTGGGCAGCATGATCGCCGGTCCTCCGCTCAGCCGAAGGCCAGGTAGCCGCCGTCGACGGTCAGCACCGAACCGTTGACGAAGTTGGCGGCGTCCGAGGCGAGATAGACCGCCGCTGGCGCGATGTCGTCCGGCCGCCCCCAGCGGCGGTTGGGCACGCGCTCGGTGAGCTTCGCCGTGAAATCCGGATTGGTGTGGAGGACGCGGGTGAACTCGGTGGCGATGTAGCCGGGCGCGATGGCGTTGCAGGTGATGCCGAGGGGGCCGAGCTCAATGGCGAGCGCCCTGACCAGCGAGGTCACTGCACCCTTCGCCGCCGCATAGGCGGGAATCTCGGCCTTCGGCGCCTGCACGGCGATCGAGCCGATCATGATGATCCGCCCGAAGCCGCGCGCGGTCATCTCGGGTATGGCGGCGCGGGTGCAGAGGAAGGCGCCGTTGAGATGCGTGTCGATGACGGCGCGCCATTCGTCGTAGCTGAAGTCGACGAAGCGCTTGCGCTTCTGGATGCCGGCGTTGTTGACGAGGATGTCCGGACCGCCGACGGAGGCCGCGATCGCCGCCATGCCCTTCGTCACGGCGGCCTCGTCCGTCACGTCGAATGCCTCCGCCGAGCCCTTCCAGCCCGCAGCCTTCAGTTCCGCGAGCCTCGGCTCGAGTGCCGCGGGATCGAGGTCATTCAGCACGACATGGGCGCCAGCCGCCGCCAACCCCAGCGCGATGCCCCAGCCGATGCCGCGGGCCGAGCCGGTGACGAGGGCGGTCCTGCCGGCGAGAGGCAGGGCGGGAGTGCGTGCATCGGTCATGGGACGATCCGTGTCGGGTGGGGAGAATGGGCGGGGATGATGGCCGGGTCTGCGTCAGTGCATGTAGGCGCCGCCGTTGACGTCGAGCGTCGCGCCGCAGATGAAGCTCGCACCGGGCGAACAGAGGAAGGCGATAGGCCAGGCAACCTCCTCCGGCTCGCCGAAGCGCGGAACCGGCATGACCTTCAGGGCATTGGGATCCGCTGTCGCGGTCATCGCCGTGCGCACCGAACCCGGAGCGACGCCGTTCACCAGCACTTCCGGCGCAGCGCGGCGGGCCAGCCAGCGCACCATGGTGTGGACAGCCCCCTTGGACGCCGCATAGGGGAGCGGCGAATGGGCATAGGTCCCGCCCGTATGGGCCGCCACCGAGCCCATCAGCACGATGCGGCCCTGACCGCGCGCTTTCATCCCCGGCAGCAGCGCCCTGGCGAACTGGGCGGGGGCCCGAACGTTCACCGCCATGACCGCATCGAAGTCGGCCTCCCAGCGCTCCTCGGTCCAGGCCGAGGTCGGGAAGATGCCGGCATTGAGCACCGCGCAATCGATCGGACCAACTGCGGCGCAGAGCGCGTCGATATCTTTGCGGGACGTCACGTCGCAAGGGAGGAAACGATGGCTCCGCCCTTCGGACGAGAGGCCATTCATGAGGTCTGACGCCTCGGCACGATCCGTCAGGACCAGTTCGGCGCCGAGTTCAGCCAGGAGACGAGCCGTTGCGCGGCCGATGCCGCCGGCGGCGCCGGTCAGCAGGATGCGCCGGCCCGTCAGGTCATAGGGGCGCAGCGCCAGGGGGTTCGACATCGGGCTTTCCTCGGGTTTCCTGTCAGGGGTCGCGCTCTTCAGGAGCGTCTCTTGTCGTAGGCCGGCCGCATCCGGCCGACAGGTGCCATCGCAGCACGATCAGTGGATGTGATAGCCCCCGTTGACGTCGACGACCGTGCCGGTGACGTAGGCGGCGAGCGGGCTCGCCAGAAACAGGATGACGCGGGCGACGTCCTCCGCCGTGCCGAAGCGGCCGAGTGGAATCGTCTCGCAGATCGCCCGCCTGCGGTCGGCGTCGTACTTGCCCTCGGTCATGCCGGTTTCGATGATGCCGGGAGCCACGGCATTGGCCCGGATGCCGAGCGGCCCGCATTCCCGTGCCGTCGCCTTGGTGAAGCTGATGACGCCGCCCTTGGCCGCCGCATAGTGCGAGCCCCCGAGGAGCCCACCACCGCGCTGGGCGGCAATTGATCCGAGATTGACGATGGCCGGCGAGAGCCGGCTCTGCCTGAGGTGCGGAAGCGCCGCCTGCGTCATGTTGAACGTGCCGATGAGATTCACCTCCAGCATGCGTGCGAACTCTTCGGCGGTGAGGTCGGGAATGCGCGTCGGCGCCACGATCCCGGCATTGTTCACGAGGATATCGAGCCCGCCGAAGGCCGCCGCGATCTCCGCGACGGCGGCGCGACAGGCCTCCGGATCGGCGATGTCGACCCGCCGTCCGACCTGGCCCGCCGGCAGCAACGGCTCCGCGAAGTCGCGGTCGAGGACGATGACCTTCGCTCCGTGCTCGACGAGGAGACGGGCCGTCGCCTGCCCGATTCCGGCCGGATGGCCGCCTCCGGTCACGATCGCCCTGCGGTCCTTAAGCAGCATCATTCGACGGTCTCTTCTTTCACTGACTGAATGTTCATTCATTCATCAGGCAATGCAAGACGAAAGATCGGTCGGGGTCGGTGCGCGCCCTCGCGGCTATCGGCGGCAGGGATTCCCAACCGGCGTTCCGCTGTGCTTATCGCTGCCGTTTCCGATGCCCCAGCGATCGCTCCGACGCTTTCACGCTCGCCATGCGCCCGCGGAATGCCTCGGCTGCGATCGCTGGGCGAACTCCTGCAGGAAGAGACAATTCCAAAAACAGACGCTTGTCGCGCCAGAAAATTGGAATATCAAGGAGCGAGGCCGGCATCGGGTTCGCTGCGCCTTGGATCGGGGACGCCGCGTGCAGGACATTTCCGCCAAGATGGTCGAGCGCATCGCGGCGATCCTGCGCGTGCTGGCCGCAGGCGACGACCGTGGCGCCTCCCTGCAGACGATCGCCGAGTCGCTCGCCCTCAAGAAGCCGACGGCCCACCGCATTCTCTCCGCGCTGACCGACAACGGCCTCGTCTTCCAGGACATGACGACCCGCAACTATCGCCTGGGCCACGCGGCAGCCGTTCTCGGACGCACCGCCTTCGAACAGGATATCGCCGGTGCGGCGCGCGCCTCGCTGGTCCGGCTGGCGGGCCTGAGCGGCGACACGGCTTTCGCCTCGGCGATCGAGGGACCCGCTGCCATCTGCGTCGCCCGCGAAGTCGGCGACTTCCCGATCCGCACCCTGACCCTGTCCGTCGGCGACCGCCGGCCGCTCGGCGTCGGCGCCGGATCGTTGGCCCTGCTGGCCGCCTTGCCGGACGAGGCCATCGAGCGCGCCCTGAAGCGCAACGAGACCTGGCTGCGCGATTTCCAGGGGTTCGACGCGGCGTCCTTACGCGAACGGGTCGCCGAGACGCGGGCGCGCGGATACGCGGAGAACGACGGCCGCATCGTTTCCGGCATGGCGGGCGTCGCGGTTCCCGTCCTCGATGCCGACGGCCAGCCGCTGGCCGCCCTGTCCATCGCTGCGATCCGGGACCGGATGACGCCCGAGCGCATCCCCGAACTCGTCCAGGCCCTTCGCGCCGAGGCGGCCGTGGTCGCCGCCCATCTGAGATATCCGCGCGTCGCGGCCGCCTGAGCGGCTTTGCGACGCCACATCCATTCCAACGGGAGAGAAACCACAATGAGCGACAACGAAATGACCGGCGGCGAGGCGCTCGCCCGCATGATCCAGGCCTTCGACGGCGGACCGATGTTCGGCATGGGCGGCTTCCAGTTGCTGCCCTTCTATGACGCCGCGCGACGTCTCGGCCTGCAGCACCACCTGATCAACGACGAGCGCGCCGCCGTCTTTGCCGCCGACGCCTATGCCAAGGTCTCCGGCAAGGTCGGCCTTGCCGACGCGACGCTCGGACCCGGCGCCACCAACCTCGTCACCGGTCTCGTCGAGGCGCTGAATGCCGGCACGCCCATGGTCGCCTTGGTCGGCGACACCAACCGCGAGCATTCCTGGAAGAACATGACGCAGGAGAGCCGCCAGCTCGACATCCTGCGCCCCTGTGTCAAGGAGGTCATCCGCGTCGAGATGATCCAGCGTATCCCCGAGTTGATGCGCCGCGCCTTCGCGGTGGCGACCTCCGGCCGGCCCGGCCCGGTGGTCGTCGACGTGCCGGAGGACATCTGCCACGGCACCTACGGCTTCTCCGATGAGGACTTCAAGGTCAATCCGCGCCATGGCGCGGCTCCTTCGATCCGCTGCCGGCCTGACCTAGCCGATCTCGAGCGGGCCGCGCGCATGATCGCCGAGGCCAAGCGGCCGATCATCCTCGCCGGCGGCGGCGTCCACCTGTCGGGCGCGGCGCAGGCGCTGACCGATTTCGCGCGCGCCTTCAATATCCCGGTCGCCCACACCATGAGCGGCAAGGGCGCCGTGCCCTGCATCGACCCGATCAGCGCCGGCCTGTTCGGCCGCTACGACCGCATCGCCAACGCCCTGATCGAAGCCTCCGACCTCATCCTGGTCCTCGGCTGCAAGCTCGGCGAGATCGCCACCAAGCGCTTCACCGTGCCGCCCAAGGGCAAGACGGTGATCCATATGGATATTGTCGCCGAAGAATTCGGCCGCACGCTTGAGCCCGCGCTTGCGCTCTGGGGCGACGTCCGCGCCGGCATCGCCGATCTCCATGCTGCCCTGAAGGACTCCGCTCCCGCAATCCGCGCCCGCCTTTCCGGCTATGCCGCCGAAGTGCCGGCGAAGATGGCGGAGTGGCGCGAGGGCGTCTCTGAGCGCCTCAACTCCGACGAGACGCCGGTGTCGATGGCCCGCCTGCTCACCGAGATCAACCGCGCCCTGCCGGCCGACGGCTATCTCGTCGCTGATGGCGGCTTCGCGGCGCACTGGGGCGGCCTCCTTTTCGACACCAAGCAGGCCGGACGCGCCTTCGTGCCGGACCGCGGCTTCGCCTCGATCGGCTATGGCCTGCCCGGCGCGCTGGGCGTCGCCATGGCCGCGCCGGGCAAGCAGGTGATGAGCCTCACCGGCGACGGCGGCTTCAACATGATGCTGGGCGAACTGGAGACGGCGCGCCGCACCGGCCTGAAGTTCACGGTCATCGTCGTGAACAACGCCGCGTCTGGCTACGTGAAGGCGCTGCAGCACCTCGTCTATGGCCCCGGCGCCTACCACGCCTCCGACCTCGCCGAGACGAACTATGCGGTGGCCGCCAACGCGCTCGGCTGCCACGGGCTGCGCGTCGAGGAACCGGGCCAGCTCGCCGGCGCCTTGCAGGAGGCCATGGCCCATGACGGGCCGTCGGTGGTCGATGTCGTCGTCACCCGCGACCCCGCCAAGATGCTGCCAGGCGTCGACAACCGCGCGGTGAAGATGAAGAAGGGCGACCGCCCCGCCTGATCGGCGAGGAGGATCGGGGTCGGCGGTGCCGGCCCCGGTTCAGCCCCCGCGGACAAGCCGCGCGGCAAAGAAGCCGTCGAGCCCGGCACGCGCCGGGTCCGTGTCCGGCCAGTGGGACGGCAGCGTCCGCAGGAACCCCTCCGGCGTGACGAAGGGTGCGATGCCGGCGATCTCGTCCGGGCGGATGGGATCGAGCGCGAGGCGCGGTTCGCGGGCGAGAAGCGCGGCGATCTGCAGTTCGCCCTCCTCCGGCTCCAGCGAGCAGGTGCAGTAGACAGCCCTGCCGCCGGGCTTCAGCAGACCGGCAAGGCGGTCGAGCAGGCGCGCCTGCAGGCGGGCGAGACCCTCGACATCGGCCATCGCCTTCAACTGCATCACGTCAGGATGGCCGCGCACCGTGCCGGTGGCCGAGCAGGGCGCGTCCAGCAGGATCGCGTCGAAGGTCCCTTCGAGCTCCAGCGCGTCGACCGCGCGCGTCTCCACGGCCAGCTTCAGCCGCGCCATGTTCTCGGTCAGCCGCTCCAGCCGGCGCGCCGAGCGGTCGACGGCGGTGACACGGGCGCCGGCGCAGGCGAGCTGGGCGGTCTTGCCCCCTGGTGCGGCGCAGAGATCGGCGACCGCGAGACCCCTCACGTCACCAAGGAGACGGGCCGGCAACGCGGCCGCAGCATCCTGAACCCACCATTCGCCATCGGCATAGCCGGCGAGTTCCGGGATGGCGCCCTCGGGCTTCAGCCGCACCGATCCGGTCGGTGTCACGAAACCGCCCAGCCGGGCGGCCCAGCCTTCCGGATCGGACTTCACGGTGAGATCGAGGGGCGGCTCACTGGCGAGGATCGCCGCCATATCGCGGGTCACCTCAGCGCCATAGGCGGTCGTCCATCGCTCGCGCAGCCAGGGCGCGAGATCGTCGAGCGGATCGAGGGAGGCAAGAGCCTCCGCCTTGTCGCGCCCGAGGCCGCGCAGCACCGCATTGACCAGCCCGGCGAAGCCTTTCGCCTTGCGGTCGGCCTCCACCATGCGCACGGCGCTGTCGACGGCGGCGTAGTCGGGGACGTCGAGGAAGAGGATCTGGCAGGCCGCCGTCCGGAGCACGGTCTGCAGCCGCGGCAGCCCGTCGGGAAGGCCCTTGGCGAGACGCTCGGCCAGCAGACGGTCGATGGTGCCGAGACGGCGCAGGGTCGTCGCGGCGATCTTGCGGGCGAGCGCCCGGTCGACCGGCTCCAGTTCGGTCGGCGTCTCCAGCGCCTCGTCGAGGGGGCGGCGGCGCAGCAGGACGGCCTCGACGAGGTCACAGGCCCGCCTGCGCGCCGGCAGGCCGGGATGGGCGGCAGGCTTTGGCTTGATGGTCTTCGGCCGGGCCGGGTGAAACGGGCGCTTGGTCATGGCGCCCGTCTAGACCCCGCCCCGTCCCGCGGCAAGGCGGCAGGCCGGAAGGGCGTCAGCCCCAGGGGCCCCCGCGGCGGGCGTTGCTGCCCCAGGGGGCCGCCTGCGGCTGCTGGTGCTGCACATAGCCGCCAGTGCCCCAGGCCTGGGCGAGCTGCTGCAGCGCGGCGATGCGGTTGCCCGTATCCGGATGGGTGGAGAACAGGTTGTCCATCCGCTCACCCGACAGCGGATTGATGATGAACATGTGCGCCGTCTGCGGATTATGCTCGGCGGTGTTGTTGACCGTCTGGTCATGGGCTCCGGCGATCTTGGCGAGCGCCGAGGCGAGCCAGACCGGATTGCCGCAGATCTCGGCGCCCAGCTTGTCGGCCTCATACTCGCGCGAGCGCGAGATCGCCATCTGCACGATGGCCGCGGCGAGCGGGGCGAGGATCATCATGGCGATGGAGCCGATGATGCCGAAGCCGCTGCGGTTGTCGCTGTTGCCGCCGGAGAAGGCGGCGAAGTTCGCCAGCATGGACACTGCGCCGGCCAGCGTCGCCGTGATCGTCATGGTCAGCGTGTCGCGGTTGCGGATGTGCGCGAGTTCATGGGCGATGACGCCGGCCACCTCCTCGCGCGTCAGGGTGTTGAGCAGGCCGGTATTGACGGCGACCGCGGCATTCTCCGGATTGCGCCCGGTGGCGAAGGCGTTGGGCTGGTCCTCGTGGATGATGAACAGCCGCGGCATGGGCATGCCGGCGCGCTGCGTCATCTCCCAGGTCATCTGGTAGAGGTCGGGCGCCGACTGCTGGTCGACCTCCTGGGCGCCGTACATGTTCAGCACGGCCTTGTCGGACCCCCAGTAGCTCCAGAAGTTCATCGCGGCGGCGACGGCCAGCGCGATCAGCATGCCGGCCTGCCCCCCGATCAGGAAGCCGATGCCCATGAACAGGGCGGTCATGGCGGCGAGGAGGATGGCGGTCTTCATGTAGTTCATGGCGCGTTCCCCATGGAATTCCGCACATAGATCGTGTTCGCGCGACACGCCGGCAAGAGGCGCGTGCGTCGCACCACGAGATCGCTTGCGTACGAACGACCTGATCTGGTAATCGGCGGGATCGACCGACGCCTCGCTGCCGGAGACCCTGCATGACCTATGTGGTCACCGAGAACTGCATCAAGTGCAAGTACACCGATTGCGTCGAGGTCTGTCCGGTCGACTGCTTCTACGAGGGCGAGAACTTCCTCGTCATCCACCCCGACGAGTGCATCGACTGCGGCGTCTGCGAGCCGGAATGCCCGGCGGAAGCCATCAAGCCGGACACCGAGCCGGGGCTCGAGAAGTGGCTTGCCATCAATACCGACCTTGCTGGCAAGTGGCCGAACATCACGCAGAAGCGCGACCCCCTTCCCGATGCCAAGGACTGGGACGGGAAGGCCGGCAAGGAGCCCCTCCTGTCGCAGCAGCCCGGCAAGGGCGACTGATCGCCCCTGCGGTAACCACATGCGCCAAAACGGCGGCGCGAACCCACGGGGTCAAGGCTGTCTTGCGCCCAAGCCTTTGATTTCGGCGAAATTTGTGGTATGGTGCCACTACAGTCGAACAGAAGCGGTCCCACCGGTACGCTCCCTTCAGTGCGGGGCGTTATTTTTCGGAAAACTCCGATGAACTGTCGCGAAGGGCCCGTATGGGTGCTGATCGCGCCGCCGAAGGTCGTTTTTCATCGTCTGACGTCAGGGGACGCCGGGCATTCCCGTCCAGAGCCCCTTGTCGCGCGAAACGCCGCGGCGCCCTCGGGCGACCGCGGGCCCCCATGCGGCGCCAGCCGCGGAACGGGCATCACCAGCGGCCGTTGCCGGCCGGCGAGGAGTAAGGCGCAGCATGACCGTGAAGAAGAACGCGCAGACCCGTCAGGGCTTCAAGACGAGCGAGTACATCGTCTATCCGTCCCACGGGGTGGGCCAGATCGTCTCCATCGAGGAGCAGGACATTGCCGGCTTCAAGCTCGAACTGTTTGTCATCACCTTCGAGAAGGACAAGATGACCCTTCGGGTTCCCACCGCCAAGATCGCGCAGGTCGGCATGCGCAAGCTTGCCGAGCCCGATCTGATGGCGAGGGCCATGGAGGTTCTTAAGGGTCGCGCCCGCATCAAGCGCACCATGTGGTCCCGCCGCGCCCAGGAATACGAAGCGAAGATCAATTCCGGCGATCTCATCGCCATCTCCGAGGTCGTCCGCGATCTCTTCCGCTCCGACGCCCAGCCCGAGCAGTCCTATTCGGAGCGTCAGCTCTACGAACAGGCCCTCGACCGCATGGCGCGTGAACTCGCCGCCGTCGAGCGTGTCGTTGAGGCCGAGGCCGTGAAGCTGATCGAGGCGCAGCTCGCCAAGGGTCCGCGCCGCGGTCCCGCCAAGGCGGAGGCCGAGGAGGCCGAGGAGAGCGACGAGCCGGAAGTCGAAGCCGCCTGATACGGCGCGGCCGCAGTCCGGCCTTCCGATCAAGACCAGTGGAAACCCGGCCTCGCGCCGGGTTTTCTTTTTGTCGCCCGCGCTGTTGCAGAACAACTCGTGAGTCCAACCCGCGCGACCACCATCACCTCTGCGGCAGAAGGTCGCAAAACCGAGGCGAAGACGGTGATTGACGGTTGATCCGCATGGCCAACACGGTCGTAATCCCTCCGGATTGCCAAGAGCAGGATTACCTGCCGCATCGATCCCAGGGAGATTCGGCATGGCACAGGGTACCGGCGTTGCGTCGCATCTGGCGAAGGCCGCGAAGGATGCGCCCTTCCTCGATCGCGAGGAGGAGTACGCCCTGGCCGTCCGCTGGAAGGATCGCGACGACGAGGTAGCCCTTCACCGGCTGGCCCAGGCGCATATGCGCCTCGTCTTCGCCATCGCCTCGCGCTTCCGCCACTATGGCCTGTCCATGGCCGACCTCATCCAGGAGGGTCATGTCGGCCTCCTGGAAGCGGCCGCGCGCTTCGAGCCGGAGCGCGAGGTGCGCTTTTCCACCTATGCGACATGGTGGATCCGCGCCTCGATCCAGGACTTCATCCTGCGCAACTGGTCGATCGTGCGCGGCGGTACCTCATCGGCGCAGAAGGCGCTGTTCTTCAACCTGCGCCGGCTGCGGGCGCAGCTGTCGCAGACCATGGGCGCGGGCGTCGGCTCCGCCACCATTCACCGGCATATCGCCGAGGCCGTCGGGGTGTCGCAGGCTGACGTCGCCGTCATGGATGCCCGCATTTCGGGCTCCGACCTGTCGCTCAATGCCCCGAGCCACGAAGGGAACGGCGGGGGTTCGGCCGAACGCCTCGACCATCTCGCCGATGTGGCGCCCCTGCCGGACGAGGTGGTGGGCGAGGCCATCGACAGCGACCGGCGTGTCGTCTGGCTGCGCAAGGCGCTGCACGTCCTGTCGGAAAGGGAACTCGGCATCATCCGGGAACGTCGTCTGAGCGACGAGACGGCGACGCTCGAGGCGCTCGGCGAAAAGCTCGGCATCTCCAAGGAGCGCGTCCGGCAGATCGAGAGCCGCGCCATGGAGAAGCTGCGTCGGGCGCTGCTCGACCAGCATCCGCCCGGCGCGGCGATGCTCTGAGGAGCCTCAGTCGTCCAGGGGACGCGCCTCTTCCGGCAGCATGATCGGAATGCCCTCCCGGATGGGATAGACGAGCTTCGCGCCGCGCGAGATCAGTTCGCCCGCCTCCGCGTCATAGTCCAGCGGACCCTTGGTGACCGGGCAGACCAGCACCTCGAGCAGGCGCGGATCAACGGTTCCCGGCCGCGTCTGCGGAACGGCGGTCCTCGGTTCTGCGGCGGGCTGCAATGGTTCGGACATGGTGGTGCGATCCCTCGAAGGAGCGTCTGTGGACTGATCTAGCCTGCCGGCGCCGCGCGCGCCAGCCGTTCAGTTCAGCGGTGGCTTCACGTCGGCCGGCTTGTCCTTGGCCAGCGCCACCTCGGTGACGGCGACCAGCAGGGCGGCCCGGGTCTTCAGGTCGGGCGCCTCCAGCAGGGCCTGCTTCTCCTTCAGGCCCCAGGGCGACATCATGCAGAGGGCGTTGACAAGGATTTCGGTCGGCGCTCGCTGGATGCCGTCCCAGTCGGCCTCCATGTCGTTGACGTCGAGAAACTCACGAAGTGTCTTCAGGAGGCCCTCCCGGTCGACGTCATCCTCGCCAACGCGCGGCTCGAAATCCCCGGTAAAGGGCTCGAAATCGACCTTGCACTGCCGATAGGCGGTGGTTGCCGCCAGTTCCTCGACAATACGGAAGCGGGAAATGCCGGTCAGGCTAAGCATGTAGCGCCCGTCACCCGACTCGGCGATCTGCGTGATGCGGCCGACGCAACCGATCGTGGACAGGGCCGGCCGCTTCGCATCCTCGTCCGCCGGCACCGGCTGCACCATGCCCACCAGCCGATGCCCCGCCAGGAAGGAATCGTCGATCATGGCGAGGTAGCGCGGTTCGAAGATGTTGAGCGGCAACTGGCCGCGCGGCAGCAGCAGGGCTCCCGGCAGCGGAAACACCGGGATGACGTCCGGCAGATCGGCCGGGCCGCGATAGGTGACGTTGGTTCCCATGGTCTTCAGCTCCGTGGCGCCACGACAGGGATCAATCTCGTCATCTAGGGGCGTCGAAGGCGGCTGCCAGCCCCGGACTGTGTCAAATCAGCGTGCGGTGGAGTGATATTCCGGATTGGGCCGCATGTCGGTGGCGGACGCCATGCGATTTGACATGTTGTAGAAGGCGGCGGTGGCCGAAATGTCCCATATGTCGCGGTCGGTGAAGCCCACCTTGCGCAGGGCCTCGCGGTCCGGATCGTCGACCGTCCAGGGCGCCTCGGTCAGTTTCACGGAGAAATCCAGCATGGCGCGCTGGCGCGCATCGAGCCGGGCGGCGCGGTAGTTCATGACCATCAGTTCGCCCAGTTCCGGGTCCCCGGAGAGCTGGCGGACAGCCGCGCCATGGGCGGTCAGGCAATAGTAGCAGCGGTTCACCGACGACACCGCAACCGCGATCATCTCGCGCTCCAGCTTGCTGAGACCCGAGGGCGCCAGCATCAGGTCGTTGTACATGGCCGCGAAGGCCTTCAGCTTGGCGAGGTCGTGCGCGTAGGCGAGCAGCACGTTCGGCACATAGCCGATCTTGTCGCGACACTTCTGGAAATAGGCCTCGATCTCCGCGTCGAGTGGCGCCTGCGGCAGATCGAGGGCGATGATCGGCTCGGCGACTGCCTTGCGCGTCTTCGTCGGCTTCTCGGCGCTCTTCATGGCAGCCGCGGCAGGCTTGGCCGCAGGCTTTGAGGCAGACTTTTCACCGGGTTTTGCAGCCGGCTTGGTAGCGGATTTTGCAGCACGCGCAGCCATGGACCCATCTCCCGATGTCGTCGCGGCCGAGACCGATCCGGCTCCGTCATCACCGCGTCGCAAGGCTCGTAGCATGGCCCCTGCGGCGGGCGAAATTGTCTTTACGACCGAGGGCCCGCGTGGTCATCCTGCCTGCAACAACACGAATCCCCCGTCGAGGAGATCAGTATGAGCAATCGGGCCGAGGACGCGCGGGGGGCCGCGGCCATCATCGACCAGGCGGGGATCATCCTCCGCGGCACGGAAGCCAGCGTGCCGGCCGACTACGTCGCCGACCTGTTCGGCCGCGCCGACCCCGAGGACGTCGTCGCTTACGACGCCCGCGACCTGGCCTCCCTCGCCGCGCAGAGCTATGCCGCCTTTGCCAGGCGCCCCCCGGGCCAGTCGGCGATCCGGCTGTTCGACCCGGAACCGACATCGGCGGCCTCGCAACTCGCCTCGGTCACGGTGATCGAGGTCGTCAACGAGAACATGCCATTCCTGGTCGACTCGGTCCTCGGCGTGCTGAGCGAACAGGGCCTGAGGGTGCGCCTCGTTGTCCACCCGATCCTCACCGTCGAGCGCGAGCACGAGGGCACCCTGTCCGCCTATCGCGGCCTCGACCAGAGCGACCAGGCCACGCGTGAAAGCCTCATTCACGTCCACATCGACCGGATCGGCGACGAACCGCGGCGGGCAGCGCTCGAGGCAGAACTCGCGACCACCCTCGCCGACGTGCGCATCTGCGTCGCCGACTGGAAACCGATGCAGGAGCGCGTCCGCGCCATCATCGAGGACCTCAAGTCCAACCCCGTCCTGCCCGTGACCGAGATGGCGGAGGGGATCCAGTTTCTTGAATGGCTGGCGGCGAACAATTTCACCCTGCTCGGCATCCGCGACTATTCCTATGTCGGCGGCGTCGCCGAGGGGCAGATGGAGCCGGAATTCACCTCCGGCCTTGGCATCCTGCGCGACGAGAACGTCCGCATTCTCAGGCGTGGCACCGATCTCGTCATTATGACGCCGGAACTGCGCGAGTTCCTGATGCGCCCCGTTCCGCTGATCATCACCAAGGCGAACGTCCGCTCGCGTGTGCATCGCCGCATCTACATGGACTATGTCGGCGTCAAGCGCTTCGACCGGAACGGCCAGCTCATCGGCGAGGCGCGCATCGTCGGGCTCTTCACCTCCACCGCCTATACCCGCTCAACGCGCACCATCCCCTATCTGAGGCGCAAGGTGGACCGGGTGCTCACCCGCGCCGGCTTCGATCCGGACGGACATTCCGGCAAGGCGCTGGTCAACGTGCTGGAAGGCTATCCCCGCGACGAACTGTTCCAGATCGACGACGAGACGCTGTTTGCGCACGCGACCGCCGTGATGCAGCTCGAGGACCGGCCGCGCGTGCGCGTGCTGCCCCGCGAGGACCGTTTCCACCGCTTCGTCTCGATCCTCGTCTACGTGCCGCGCGACCGATTCGACACGACGGTCCGTCTCGCCATCGGCCAGCATCTGGCCGCCGTCTATCAGGGCCGCGTCTCGGCCTTCTATCCCTTCTTCCCCGACGGGCCGCTGACGCGCGTCCACTTCATCATCGGCCGCAGCGAGGGCGAGACGCCGCGCATCGACCGGGCCGACCTCGAGGCGGCGGTGGCGCGCATCGTCAGGACCTGGAGCGACGGACTGGGCGAGGCCATCGCGCTGATCCACGGGCCTGCCCGGGCCGGCGATCTCATGGCCCGCTACCGCGACGCCTTCTCGGCCGCCTACCGGGAGGCCGTGCCCGCCGAGAGCGCCATCGGCGACATCCGCATCCTCGAAGGCCTGTCGGACGCGCGTCCGCTCGCCATCGACTTCTACCGTCCGAACCCGACCGACCGTCTGGAGGCTGGGCTCAAGGTCTTCTCGCGCGGCCGGCCGATTCCCCTCTCAGAACGGGTGCCCATCCTTGAGGCGCTGGGCTTTGCGGTGGTCGACGAACGCACCTACGAGGTCGCCCCGAAGGGCGAGGGCACCGCGCCGGTCTGGCTGCACGACATGTCGCTGGCCCGCCCAAGCGGACAGGCGATCGACCTGGAGGCCCTCGACGAGAAGCTGGAGGCCGCCCTGATGGCGGTGATGCGCGGCGATGCCGAGAGCGACGGCTTCAATGCGCTGACGCTGGAGGCGGGCCTCGCCTGGCGCGACGTCGCGGTCATCCGCACGCTGGCCCGCATGCTGCGCCAGATCCGCGCGCCCTTCAGCCAGGACTACCTCTGGGCAACGCTGCGCAAGCACGCGGCCATCGCCAAGGGCGTGGTGCTGATGTTCCACCTGCGCTTCGACCCGCGCCTCGGCCTGTCGGTGGAGGAACGCCACGCCAGGCAGGCCGACCTGATGACGCGGTTCGAGGAGAGCCTCGCCCAGGTCACATCGCTCGACGAGGACCGCATCCTCAGGGCCTTCATCAATCTGATCCAGGCTGCGCTGCGCACGAACTTCTACCAGACCGGCGAGGACGGGCAGGTCAGGCCGACCATCGCCATCAAGTTCGAATCGAAGAAGATCGACAATCTGCCGGCCCCGCGGCCGCTCTACGAGATCTTCGTCTATTCGCCGCGAGTCGAGGGCGTCCACATGCGCTTCGGCAAGGTGGCGCGTGGCGGCCTGCGCTGGTCCGACCGGCCGCAGGACTTCCGCACCGAGGTGCTGAGCCTGGTCAAGGCACAGCAGGTGAAGAACGCCGTCATCGTGCCGGTGGGGGCGAAGGGCGGCTTCGTGCCGAAGCGGCTGCCGCCGGCGAGCCAGCGCGACGCGTGGCTGGCGGAAGGCACCGAATCCTACCGCATCTTCGTGCGTTCGCTCCTGCAGCTCACCGACAATATCGAGGGCAGCAGCATCGTTCCCCCGCCCGAGACCGTGCGCCACGACGGCGACGACCCCTATCTGGTGGTCGCTGCCGACAAGGGCACGGCAACCTTCTCCGACACCGCCAACCAGCTTTCCATCGAGAAGGGGCACTGGCTCGGCGATGCCTTCGCCTCGGGCGGCAGCCAGGGCTACGACCACAAGAAGATGGGGATCACGGCGCGCGGCGCCTGGGAGGCCGTGAAGCGGCACTTCCGTGAGATGGGCACCGACATCTCGCAGTCGCCGTTCACCGTGGCCGGCGTCGGCGACATGTCGGGCGACGTCTTCGGCAACGGCATGCTGCTGGAGAAAACCATCAAGCTGGTCGCCGCCTTCGACCACCGCGACATCTTCCTCGACCCCTCGCCCGACCCGCAGGCGGCATGGGCCGAGCGCCAACGGCTGTTCGACCTGCCGCGCTCCTCCTGGGCCGACTACGACAAGAGCCTGATCTCAGCTGGCGGCGGCGTCTTCTCGCGCTCCGCCAAGTCGATCGCCCTGTCGCCGCAGGCGCAGGCCGTCCTCGACCTGCCGAAGGCCGAGGCCACCCCGCAGGAGGTGATGAACGCCATCCTGAAGGCGCCAGTCGACCTCCTGTGGTTCGGCGGCATCGGCACCTATGTCCGCGCCGCGACCGAGACCGACGACCAGGCCGGCGACCGGGCCAACGACGCCATCCGCATCACCGGCGGCGACATCCGGGCGAAAGTGGTCGGCGAGGGCGCCAATCTCGGCATGACCCAGCGCGGCCGCATCGAGGCCGGCCGCAAGGGCGTACGCCTCAACACCGACGCCATCGACAATTCGGCCGGCGTCAACACCTCGGACCTCGAGGTCAACATCAAGATCGCCCTGACGACACCGGAGCGCGACGGCCGCCTCGACCCTGAGGCCCGCAACGCCCTGCTGGCCGACATGACAAACGAGGTCGGCGCGCTCGTGCTGCGCAACAACTACCTGCAGACCCTGGCGCTGTCGCTGTCGCAGCGGCGCGGCCTCGAGGACCTCGGCTTCCAGCAGCGGCTGATGCAGAACCTGGAAACGGAGGGCAAGCTCGACCGGGCGGTGGAATACCTGCCTGACGGAGCAGAGCTTGCCGAACGGCGGCGGCGCGGCGACCCTCTGACGCGGCCGGAGATTGCGGTGCTCCTCGCCTATGCCAAGATCGATCTCTACGACGACCTTCTGGCCTCCAGCGTGCCGGACGACCCCTATCTGGCGCGCGAACTGATCCGCTACTTCCCTCGGCCGGTGCAGGAGCGCTTCCCGGATGGGGTCGAGACACATCGGCTGCGCCGCGAGATTATCGCGACAGGGCTGTCCAACTCGATGATCAATCGCGGCGGACCGGCCTTCGTCGCCCGCCTCATCGACCAGACGGGCGCGGACGTGGCGACCATCGCCTCCGCCTTCGCGGCCGTGCGCGACGCCTATGGCATGACGGCGCTCAACACCGAACTGGATAGCCTCGACAATCGCATCGCCGGAACCCTCCAGCTCGAACTCTATGCGGCGATCCAGGACCTGCTGATCGACCGGGTGATCTGGTTCATCCGCAATGTCGACCTGACGGGTGGCCTCGCCGATGTCGTCGCCCACCATCGGGCGGGCATCGAGGCGGTGGCGGCAAGCCTCGACACGGCGCTGCCGCACGACGCCGCCGCCCATCGCCATGCGCGGACCGGCGAGTTGCGCGCCGCCGGCGTGCCGGACCCGCTCGCCGGCGTGCTCGCCAGTCTCGACCATCTCGCCGCCGCCCCCGACATCGTGGCTGTCGCGGACCAGACCGGGCGCAGGGTCACCGATGTCGCGGCAACCACCTTCGCGGCCTCCGCCGTCTTCCGTCTGGACCAGATGAAGGCCGCGGCCCGGGCCATCACGGTCACCGACTATTTCGACCGGCTGGCGCTGGACCGGGCGCTCGATTCCATTGCCGATGCCGAACGTCGCATCGCCGCCGACATGGTGGCCGGCAATGCCTCGGGTCAGGCTGCCGTCGACGCCTGGATGGGAGTGCATGGCGCGCGCGCCGAGCGCATCCGCACGGCGGTGTCCGAGATCGCAGGGTCCGGCCTCACCGTGTCGAAGGCGACCGTGGCGGCGAGCCTGCTCGGGGACCTTATGCGCGGATGATGCGTCGCACCGTCCTGGCCCTCGCCGCAGCGCTGGTTCTCGGCGCCTCGGCCATGGCGCAGCAGGCGGCGCCCGAGGGCCCCGAGGGACAGCTCCACCGCGAGCAGGTTTGGCGCCTTCCGCACACGGCCGACGAGGGACGCCAGATCGCGGCCATCGTCTTCCGACCGCCCGGCGATGCACCGCGGCCGCTCGTGCTCCTGACGCACCACACCTCGGGCGAGGCCGCCCGCAACGGGGATCCGAGCCACGGCATTTACCCGCATGTCGTCGACTGGTTCGTCGAGCGGGGCTATGTCGTCGCCGTCGTCCACCGGCGCGGCTACGGGCTGACGGGGGGCGAGCGGGCGGAGCGCTTTTCCTGCGCGCGGCCCAACCACTTCGCCGCCGGCCGGGCGGATGCCGCAGACCTCACCGCAGCCATCGACGCGCTCACCGGGCTGCCGTTCATCCGCAAGGACGCGGTCATCGCCCTCGGCCAGTCGACCGGCGGTTGGGCTGTGGCCGCCCTGGCGGCGGAAAATCACCCCGCCGTCGCTGGCGTGGTCAATTTCGGCGGGGGGCGGCGCGGTCGCTCCGGTGCGACAGGCGAGGCGTGCGCGCTGGATGCTCTCGTCCGCGATGCCGGCGTCATCGGTCGCCGCGCACGCACGCCATCGCTGTGGATCTACACGGAGAACGACCTGTCGTTCCCGCCTGCCCTGGCAAGATCGATGGCAGAGGCGTTTCGCGCTGCCGGCGGCGTGCTGGAATTCCGGATGATGCCGCCCTTCGGCAGGGACGGCCACGCGCTACTTCCCAACGGCAATGGCATCCCGATCTGGGGCCCCGAGGTCGAGCGCTTCATCCTGCGGTTCAGATAGGCCTCAGGCGGTCTTGTCGACGGTGAGGCCGGTGCCCGGCGCAGGCGCGGACTGTGCAGCAGCCGCCAGAAGGTCGACCACGCCCTGGTCGGCCTGCAACTGCTGCTTCACCATGGCGGTCTGGAGTCCCATGCGCGTCTGCGCGCCCTGCATGGCGACCATCGTCCCGGCGATTCCGGCTGTCGACATCCGACCTCTCCTGCTCCCGGTTGTTGTCGCAGGTTGCGGTTAACGAAGCCTGAGACCTCCGACGCGGCGGAGAGTGCAAATGCTGTCACAGCGCGTCACATTCCGGTGGCGGTTTGATATGTCCCTGCGTAACCTGAGATTCGCTTCAGCAGTTCCCCGAGCACATCCCTCCTGTATCGCATGAATTCCGGCGCGACCTTTCGCTTCCCCCTCTTGCTCGGCGCGGACGCATCCGATGCCCGGCAGATGCGGGAGATCCTCGACGAACTCTTCGACTACCGCCCCTACCTCATGGCCAGTGCCGCGACGGGGCTGGTGATCCTGCAGGTCTTCCTGTCGGGCGCAAACGGCGATGCCGCTCTCTGCGCGGTGCTGGTGGCCATCGGCGCGGTCCTGCGCATCACGGTCGCTCGCCGCTACCAGGCGAAAGGACCGCAGGGCGATGTCGCACGCTGCGCCGTCCATTTCGCCGTCATGTGCGTGTGCGTGGCGGTCCTGTGGGGTATCACGGGGGCCCTTCTCTACCGCGCAGCCGATGACAACATGCGCCTCGTGGTGCTGGCGCTCGGCTGCGTCCTGGTCCAGGCGGTCACATTCCGCACCTACATGGCGCCGGGGCCGACCATGGCGCAGGTGGTCATCCTCATCGCCTTCCATGCGGCGGCCATCGTCCTCGACGGCCTCTATGTGCTGGTCCCCATCTGCATCCTCTACACCGCCTTCCAGGGCATGTGCATCGTGTCGCTGGGGCGGGTACGGGTCAGGCAGATGAACGCCGAACGCGAGACCCTGCGTCTCCTCGGCGAACTCCAGCGCACCAATACGGAACTGACCCGCGCCAACCTGCGCCTCGCCGATTCGGCGATGAGCGATGCGCTCACCGGCATCGGCAATCGCCGGCGGTTCGAGGAGGCGCTCGCCATCATGGCGGCCGCGGCGGTCAGGGGCGGCGGACCGCTGTCGCTGCTGCTGATCGACGTCGATCATTTCAAGCACTTCAACGACGCGCACGGCCACCTCGCCGGTGATGACGCCCTGCGCCGGGTGGCGGACCAGCTGCGCGACCTGACCACGGCGTCCGACCGCGTGGTAGCAAGGTTCGGCGGCGAGGAGTTCGCGGTGCTGATGGCGGGAGCCGACGAGGCCGACGCCCGAGAGCTGGCGGAACAGATCCGCCAGATCGTGGGCGATCCTTGCCTGACCCCGCCGCTGACCGTCAGCGTCGGCACGGCCACGGCGCACGGCCAGGCGGAGATCGGACAGATCGTCGGCGCCGCGGACCGGGCGCTCTATGCCGCCAAACGTTCGGGGCGCAACCGCGTCACCAGCAGCGATGACGTCGACCCGCAGGACGCTGGCAGGGTCGGCGCCTAGCCTGCGGCGCGCTCAGCGCGTGGGAACCGGGCGCTCGCCGCGATAGTCGTAGAAGCCGCGCTGGGACTTGCGTCCGAGCCAACCGGCCTCGACATATTTCACCAGAAGCGGGCAGGGCCGGTACTTGGAATCGGCGAGGCCTTCGTAGAGCACCTGCATGACCGACAGGCAGGTATCCAGACCGATGAAGTCGGCGAGCTGCAGCGGACCCATCGGATGGTTGGCGCCGAGCCGCATGGCGGTGTCGATGGCCTCGACCGAGCCGACGCCCTCATAGAGCGTGTAGATCGCCTCGTTGATCATCGGCAGCAGGATGCGGTTGACGATGAAGGCCGGGAAGTCCTCAGCCACCGCGATGGTCTTGCCGAGCTTGATGCAGAGCGCCCGCGAGGCCTCGAAGGTCTCGTCCTCGGTGGCGATGCCGCGGATCAGCTCCACGAGCTGCATGACCGGCACCGGGTTCATGAAGTGGATGCCGATGAAGCGCTCGGGGCGGTCGGTCGTCGAGGCGAGGCGGGTGATCGAGATCGACGAGGTGTTGGTCGCCAGGATCGCGTGCGGCCGCAGCACCGGGCAGACCGACTGGAAGATCTTGACCTTGACCTGCTCGTTCTCGGTCGCCGCCTCGATAACGAGGTCGCAATCGGCGAGGTCGTCCACCTTTGGGGCGCCCTCGATGCGCAGCAGCGCGCCTTGCCGCTCTTCCTCGGTGATCAGGTTCTTCGACAGTTGACGGCTCATGTTGCCGTTGATCGTCGCGAGGCCCGACTTGATGCGCTCCTCGGAAAGGTCGTGCAGGGCCACGTCGATGCCGGCGAGAGCCGCCACATGCGCGATGCCGTTACCCATCTGGCCGGCGCCAATCACGCCGATCTTGCGAATGTCCATGGTTCCACCCGGTGCGCGGCCCGGCAGCTTGCGCCGGGCGGCGGTCCGATCAAGACGATCTGGCGGACATCTCTACGACGGACCCGTCACGGATGCTATCCCGACCGTGCATAGGACAGCGGGCGGGATCAGGACCCCGCCCGCCGAAGATGGTCTTATTTGCCGAGCTCTTTCTCAAGCTCGGGCAGGATCGTGAAGAGGTCGCCGACCAGGCCGTAGTCGGCCACCTGGAAGATCGGCGCCTCCTCGTCCTTGTTGATGGCGACGATCACCTTGGAGTCCTTCATGCCGGCGAGGTGCTGGATCGCACCGGAAATCCCGACGGCGATGTAGAGATCGGGAGCGACGACCTTGCCGGTCTGCCCCACCTGCCAGTCGTTCGGCGCATAGCCGGCGTCCACCGCGGCGCGCGAGGCGCCCATGGCGGCGCCGAGCTTGTCGGCGACGGGCTCGATCACCTTGGCGAAGTTCTCCTTCGAGCCGAGCGCGCGGCCGCCGGAGATGATGATCTTGGCAGCGCCGAGCTCCGGCCGGTCGGACTTGGCGATCTCCTCGCCGACGAAGGTCGAGACGCCGGGATCGGCGGCGGCCGTGGCTGCTTCGATCGGGGTGGAGCCGCCTGCGCCGGCCGCCTGGAAGGAGGCGGTGCGCACGGTGATGACTTTCTTCGCGTCGGTCGACTGCACCGTCTGGATGGCGTTGCCGGCATAGATCGGCCGCTCGAACGTGTCGGGCGCGATGACCTTGGTGATGTCGGAGATCTGCATCACGTCGAGCAGGGCGGCGACGCGCGGCAGGATGTTCTTGCCGTTGGCGGTCGAGGGCGCGACGATCGCGTCATAGCCGCCGGCCAGCGAGACGATGAGGGCCGCGGTCGGCTCGGCCAGCAGGTTGGCATAGGCGGCGCTGTCGGCGACCAGCACCCTGGCGACGCCGGCAAGTTTGGAGGCGGCCTCGGCGGCGGCCTGGCAGCCCGAGCCGGCGACGAGGACGGTGACCGGCGCGCCGAGGGCGACCGCTGCAGTCAGCGCCTTCAGCGTCGGATCCTTCAGCGCGACATTGTCGTGTTCGGCGAGGAGGAGCGTGGCCATCAGAGCACCCCGGCTTCGTTCTTGAGCTTGCCGACGAGTTCGGCGACGGAGGCGACCTTGACGCCGGCCTTGCGGCCGCCCGGTTCGGTGGTCTTCAGCACCGTGAGGCGCGGGGCGACATCGACGCCGTAGGCATCGGGAGACTTCTCGTCGATCGGCTTCTTCTTCGCCTTCATGATGTTCGGCAGCGAGGCATAGCGCGGCTCGTTGAGGCGCAGGTCCGTCGTGACGATGGCAGGCGTGTTCAGCTTCACTGTCTGCAGACCGCCATCGACCTCGCGGGTGACGGAGACGGCGTCGCCGGCGACATCGACCTTGGAGGCGAAGGTGCCCTGCGGCCAGCCGAGGAGGGCGGCGAGCATCTGGCCGGTCTGGTTGGCGTCGTCGTCGATCGCCTGCTTGCCGAGGATGACGAGGCCCGGAGCCTCTTCACCGACCACGCCCTTGAGGATCTTGGCGACGGCGAGCGGCTCGACAGTGGCGTCCGTCTTCACATGGATGCCGCGGTCTGCGCCCATGGCGAGCGCGGTGCGGATGGTCTCTGCGGCGCCCTGCGGGCCGATGGAGACGACGACGATCTCGGTCGCCGCGCCCTTCTCCTTCAAGCGGAGCGCCTCCTCGACGGCGATCTCGTCGAAGGGATTCATCGACATCTTCACGTTGGCGAGTTCGACCCCGGAGCCATCGGGCTTCACGCGGATCTTCACATTGTAATCGACGACCCGCTTCACGGGCACAAGGATCTTCATCGTGTCCCTCCCCGAGCGGATGAAATATCCCTCGGACAATCGGTTTTGAAAGTCATTTCGACCGGGCGCGCACCGTAGAAGCGGCCCCGCAGGGTGTCAACGAAACGGCGGCCCGCCGGCCATAGGCCGTTCAGGTGGTGCGGTGCAACACAATCCGCGCCGCTTTGTCACAGGGACAGCGTTGCGATGACCGGAACGTGGTCCGACGGACGGTCCCACCCGCGCGCCTCGCGCAGGACGTCGACGCGCTTCATTGCGGGGGCCAGCGCGGGGCTGAGCCACACGTGATCGAGGCGGCGGCCCCTGTCGGCGGCGGCCCAGTCGGCGGCGCGGTAGCTCCACCACGTGTAGAGCTTGTGCGGCTCGGGGGTCAGCGCCCGCATCATGTCGACCCAGCGGCCACGGCTCGCGATCTCGTTGAGGCGCCGCCGTTCGATCGGCGTGTGGGAGACGACTTTCGCAAGCTGCTTCGAACTCCAGACATCGTGTTCGAGCGGGGCGATGTTGAGATCGCCGACGAGGATCGCCTTCGAGGACCCGGCACCGACCTGCAGGGCGTCCCATGCCTCCATCTCGTCGAGGAAGCCGAGCTTGTGAGCGAATTTCTCGTTGATCGCGGGATCGGGCTCGTCGCCGCCGGCCGGCACATAGAAATTGTGGATCCGCGTCCCGGCTGCCGGCCCCTCGGCCAGCGTCACGGCGATGTGGCGCGCATCGTTCTTGCCGCAGAAGGCCCGCCGGTCGACACCGGCGAGGGCGTGCCGGGAGAAGACGGCGACGCCGTGGTAGCCCTTCTGGCCGTGGATCGCGATGTGGTCGAAGCCCATGCGCTTGACGTCCGCCAGCGGGAACTGGCCGTCCATGCACTTGGTCTCCTGAAGGCACAGCACGTCGGGCCGATGCTCCGCAACGAAACGGGCGACCGTCTCGATGCGCAAGCGGACGGAATTGATGTTCCAGGTGGCGATCGTCAGGCTCATGCGGTCCCCTCGGCGGCGCGACCATAGAGGCGCTGGACCCGCCCGCAAAGCACCGGACGGCCGGCTGTCCACGGTTGCAAGCAGCCATCTGCCTCGCTTGCACCTTGCCGCGAACCGGCTTTGATGGTCGAAGAGGGCGATTCGGCGAGGAGGCCCGGGTGCCGACACTGTTCCGCTTCGTTGTGGTTCTTCTCGTGCTGGGCGGCCTCGGCTTTTCCGGCATGCTGGCCCTCGCCTATCTGGTGGAGCCTGAGCCGCGCGAGATGAGCGTCGCCGTGCCGCCCGCCCGCCTGCAGCCACGGCGCTAGGCGACCCCGGTGGCGGGCGAAATCGATCTCTTCCTCGACATGATGGCGGCGGAGCGCGGGGCCGCGCGCAACACGCTTGAGGCCTACCGGCGCGACCTCGACGACTATTCCGGCTTCCTCGCGGCCGAGGGCGCCAGCCCGAAATCAGTGACCACGACGACCATTCGCGCCTATCTCACCGACTGCCAGTCGCGCGGGCTGAAGACCGCCTCCCTGGCCCGCCGCCTGTCGTCCGTGCGTCAGCTCCATCGCTTTCTCTACGGGGAAGGGATGAGCCCGGAGGACCCTGCCGCCGTGCTCGAAGGCCCCAAGCGCGGCCGCCCGCTGCCGAAGACGCTCGGCCTCGCCGAGGTCGACCGCCTGCTTGCCGCCTCGCGCGAAGGCATAGCCGACCCGGATCGTCCGATCGGCGAGCGGCTCAGGGCGGCGCGTCTCGCCTGCCTGCTGGAGCTTCTCTACGCCACCGGCATGCGCGTCTCGGAGCTGATTTCCCTCCCCATCGCCGCGGCCCGCCGCGACCAGCGTTTCCTGGTGGTCCGCGGCAAGGGCAACAAGGAGCGCATCGTCCCGCTCAACGGCGCGGCGAAGGAGGCCATGGCCGCCTACCTGTCGCTCCGCGAGGACGCAGGCCTCGGCCCGTCGAAGTGGCTGTTCCCATCGTCGGGCGAAAGCGGCCATCTGACGCGACAGCACGTCGGACGCGAGTTGAAGGCCGTCGCCGGGGCCGCCGGCCTGTCCGCGGCGAAGGTCTCGCCGCACGTGCTCCGGCACGCCTTCGCCAGCCATCTCCTGCAGAACGGCGCCGATCTGCGCTCCGTCCAGCAGCTTCTCGGCCATGCCGACATTGCGACGACGCAGATTTATACCCATGTGCTGGATGAGCGGCTGAGGAGCCTGGTGCGGGACCTGCATCCGCTTGCGGGCGACGACTAGGCAGTCCTCCGTCCTTGACTTGCCATGCCACGAAAGGCATGTCCTCGCCCTTCAACGGGTCTCCGGGACCCTTCTCCAGGTCCCCGCGGGATCGTCCTCAAGGTTCTGGACCGCACCCTTGCCGATGCGCAGCTACCTCGATTTCGAAAAACCGATCGCCGAACTCGAATCCAAGGTCGAGGAACTGCGCGAGGTCGCAGCACGCGACGGCGGCGTCTCCATCACCGATGAGGTGACGCGGCTCGAGCAGAAGGCTGACCAGGCGCTGAAGGACCTCTATCAGGGCCTCACCCCCTGGCAGAAGACGCTGGTGGCCCGCCATCCCGGCCGGCCGCATACGCTGGACTACATCGCCCAGTTGCTCGAGGATTTCACGCCGCTCGCCGGCGACCGCGTCTTCGGCGAGGACGAGGCCATCGTCGGCGGCTTCGGCCGTTTTCGCGGGCAGAGCATCTGCATCATGGGCCACGAGCGCGGCGACACGACCGAGACGCGCATCCGGCACAATTTCGGCATGGCCCGGCCGGAGGGCTACCGCAAGGCGGTCCGCCTGATGGAGACGGCCGAGCGTTTCGACATCCCCGTCGTGTCGCTGGTCGATACCGCCGGCGCCTATCCGGGAATCGGCGCCGAGGAGCGCGGTCAGGCCGAGGCCATCGCCCGCTCCACCGACTGCAGCCTGGGTCTCGGCGTTCCGAATATCGCGATCATCATCGGCGAAGGCGGCTCGGGCGGGGCCATCGCCATCGCCACGGCCAACCGGGTGATGATGCTGGAACACGCCATCTACAGTGTCATCTCGCCGGAGGGGGCGGCCTCCATCCTGTGGCGCGACACCACCAAGGCGCAGGAAGCCGCCACCAACATGAAGATCACCGCGCACGATCTCATGCGTTTCGGGGTGATCGACCAGATCGTGCAGGAACCGGTGGGCGGCGCCCATCGCGATCCGGACCTGACGGTGACGCGGGTCGGCGACGCCATCGAGACGGCCCTTCAGGATCTCGTCGGCCGAACCCCGGAAGATATCCGGCGCCTGCGACGCGACAAGTTCCTGGCCATCGGCCGCGCGGTCTGAGCCACGGCCACACGGTCGCCACCTTCCCCATGGCAACATCACCGGGAAGTGAGCGTCCGGTGGAAATCGTTAACCCTCGGTCGTGTTTTCGCCGGCTTGCGGTAACCTCGGGTTGACGCTATCGGTCGGGTTCAAGGGTCCGTTAAGGATCAGCGGCGCCAAGCTGACACCGTGCATGGGGCGGTTTCCGCCCGGTTTCGGGAGCAGAGCATTGCAGCAGACGGCCGGTCAGTCTCAGGGGGAAACCTCCCGGTCCTTTCGGGTCACGGGTTGGCGGCTCGCCGTTTCCGCGGCGGCCTGCGCGCTGCTGCTCGCCGGCTGCCAGGGCGAAACCGTGTCGCGCGGCGATCCGAACCGCGGCAACCGCCCGATCTCCCAGGCCGTCCTTGAGGAACTGAACGTCAAGGGCATGACACGCGCCTCGCCCGTGCTGATGCGCATCTTCAAGGAAGAGGCCGAGCTCGAGGTGTGGAAGCGCGACGCGTCCGGCCGCTATGCCCTCTTCAAGACCTATCCGATCTGCAACTATTCGGGCGACCTCGGTCCGAAGGTCCGCGAAGGCGATCGGCAGTCGCCGGAGGGCTTCTATCAGATCAACATGGGTCTGATGAATCCGCGCTCCTCCTACTACCTCGCCTTCAACATGGGCTTTCCCAACCAGTTCGACCGCTCCTACGGTCGTAGCGGGTCGCACCTGATGGTGCATGGCGACTGCTCGTCGCGCGGCTGCTACGCCATGACCGACGAGGCCATCGCCGAGGTCTATGCGCTCGCCCGCGACGCATTGCAGGCCGGCCAGGACAGCTTCCAGGTGCAGGCCTATCCCTTCCGCATGACGCCGCGGAACATGGCGCGCCACCGCAACAATCCGCACATGGCTTTCTGGCGCAACCTGAAGGAAGGCCATGACCATTTTGAGGTGACCCGCCAGGAGCCGCAGGTCGACGTCTGCGAGCGCCGCTATGTGTTCAATGCGGTCGCCCCTGAATCGGTTCTGGCGCAGGGTGGCGCACCGCAGACCCGCGAGATGATCGCCGCCAACGATCCCTGGGCGGGCACCCGCAGCCCCGGCGCCTCCCGCGCCAATGTCACCACCTCCGCCGCGCCGCGCACCCCGGTGCCGACCTCGCTCAACCAGCCGGTGACAACCATGGCGCCGGTGACGCGGGCGGCGCCCGAGACCGCCCGCTCCATGCGCACGCGTTTCACCGCTATTGGCGATGACACCTCGGCGCCGCGCCCGGCCTTCCAGGCCGCGGGCCGCTGCCCGGCCTATGTCGTTCCCGCACCGATCCGGCAGGCCGTCGCGGCCAAGAACGCCCGCGACATGGCGCAGATGGCCGCCCTGTCGCGCGAGGTGACGGCAGCGCCCGCCCGCTCCGGCATCGACGGCGGCACGCATCGCACCTTCGCGGCCCGCTTCGCCCATCGCCAGATCCGCGTCGGCTCCAGCGAGCAGACCTTCTCGCTGGCCAGCCAGCAGAGCCAGCCGGTGACGCTCGTCTCCGCCCGCTCGCCGGTTGAGCCGCAGGCGGCGGCTTCTGGCCCGGCCCTCGCTTCGGCATCGTCGACGCCGGTCACCCTGCCGGCGTCGGTCGCCGGCCAGCCGGCTTCCCCGGCCGCACTCGAGACCTCGGTGGCGACCAGCATCGCCAGCGCCCCCGTTCCCGTCCCCTCGCCGCTCAGAACGACGGTTGCGGCCCGTTCGACCGGATCCGCCCAAGCCTCCGCCGTTTCGGCCTTTACGCGGGATCCGGCACCGGCCGCGCCGCAGGGCAACTGGCTGAGCCGGACCATGGGATCCATCGGCCTCGGTGGTACGGGCGCCGCGCCGCAGCCGCAGGCCGCACCGCAGGTCGCCAATCAGGGCGCGGCCGGCAACTGACATAAGCGCCGGCATCGACAGGTGGGGCTGGCCCTGCGGTCCGCTTTGTCGTTTCCTGATACCCGCGCCGGCAGGTCAGGCCGCCAGCGGATAGGTCTCCTCGACCAGATAGGGGCCGCCGCCGACCGATTCCTTGGCCGAGAACAGTTCGAAGCTCGGCACGATGAAAGTGCGGCTCATGAACAGCCCGCGCAGCGCCAGCCAGTCGGCGACGGAACGTGCCGTGGCGTCGCGGCTCAACCGCGCCAGGGTGATGTGCGGCACGAACTTGCGCGGCTCCGGAGAAAACCCGATTCGGCGGATGATGCGCTCATGCTCGGCCTGGAGTTCCATCAGCGGCTGGGTCTGTTTCACCGCGACGTAGATCGACCGCGGGCGGTCTCCCCCGAAGGCGCCGAGACCGGTCAGCGTCACCTCGATGGCGCGCTTGCGCACCGCGTGCAGCAGGTCGGCGATCTCGTTGGCGGTACGCTCGTCCACGTCACCGACGAAGCGCAGAGCCAGGTGATAGTCTTCGGGTTCCATCCAGCGGGCGCTCATCAGGCCGCCCCGCAGCCTCGCCAGATCCGCCGCCATGGCCTCGGGAACGGCGAGACCGGTGAAGATACGCGGCATGGCGACCTCCCTGCGCTCGACGCCGGAAACCGCATGGGCCCCGGCGCCCTCCGAGGGACGAATCGCCCCCCGACTTCCTCGACTGTGACGCTGGCCGGGGCTGATGTCACGACCATGACGGTGCCACCCGTCAGGCGACCTTCAGCGCCGTCCAGTGATCCAGAAACGCATCGAGCCACAGGCGCACGCCCGGATCGTGGAGGTAGCGCCCGTCGAAATGGTCCTGGCGCGGCCGCGCATTGGGCGAGGCCATGCGCTCGTGCGCCCGCGTGGTCCAGCGGTTCATCATCCAGTGCGTCACCTCGGGGTGGAACTGGATGCCATAGGCGGCGCGGCCGACGCGGATGGCCTGGTTGGCGAAGCAGTCGCCGGTGGCCAGCAGTTCTGCACCGGTCGGCACGTCGAAACCCTCGCGATGCCACTGATAGACATGGTCCGGCCAGGGCAGCTCGCTGCGCGCCGCCTCCGTCGGATAGAGGGGGTAGTAGCCGACCTCGACCTGACCTTCGGGATGGAAGGCGACCTTCGCGCCGAGATGTCGCGCCATCATCTGCGCCCCGAGGCAGATGCCGAGAAAGGGCAGCTCCTCCTTGAGCGCGACGCCGATCCAGTCGATCTCCGCCTTGACGAAATCGTCGGGGTCATTGGCGCTCATCGGCCCGCCGAAGATGACCGCGCCGGCGAGGTTGCGGGTATCGGCCGGCAGCGGGTCTCCGAAGCGGGGCCGGCGGATGTCGAGGCGAAAGCCACGCTCCTGCAGGAGGCGCCCGACGCGCCCGGGCGTCGAATGCTCCTGATGAAGGACGATCAGGATGTCCTTCGGCCGTGCTGTGCGTGATGGAGAGGCGCGCCGGCCGGTCGGCGCCGCAGGTCCGGAGATCGTCGCGTCGGGTCGCAACAGGGGACGCACGGACATGGGGCTGAATCACCTCGGGCCATGAAGCTGACCGTGAGTGTGATGAAAACGTGAGCTTGCTTAAAGATGGCTGAACAAATGGCAGGTGTGCGTTGCACAACTGTCACAGATGGTCCTGGAGCGAACGCCTGCTCAGCCTGCGAGGGCGCGGGCCAGCACCGAGGCATCGACCGGCTTCTGCAGCACCACGTCGAAAAGCCCGGGCAGCATGTCGGCCGGATCGTCGCCCGACAGCGCCACGAGACGGGGATGGCCGGGACACGCCTTCATGGCGATGGCCACGGCGGCCCCGTCCATGTCGGGCATGCGCCGGTCGATCACCGCGACGTCGAAGCTCGCCGCGGCCACGGCCTCGAGCGCGGCATGGCCGCCCTCGACCTGCGTCACCTGATGACCGAGGGCGCTGGCGATACGCGCCACGACCTCGCGCGAGAAGGCGTGATCGTCGGCGATCAACACCTTGAGCGACGCTCCGCGGGCAGCTTTCGCGGCGTTTCGGTGGGACATGACGGGCATGCGGCAGGACTACCGCAGATTGACAAAGAAATGGTTTATTGCCCGTGACTTGCCAACGGAAATTCGCTCTCCATGCTCGAACTTGTGATGCTCGTCGCGCCGGTCTTCGGCCTCGTCGCCCTCGGCTACGGGGCAGCGCTGGCGGGCCTCATCGGCGAGCGCGCCAACGAGGGCCTGACCTCCTATCTTTTCACGATCGGCGCGCCGGCCCTGATGTTCAAGCTGCTGACGGCTGCCGTCTTCCCCGGTGCTTTTCCGTGGGGCTACTGGATCGCCTACTACGCCGGCATGGCCATCGTCTGGGGGTTGGCGAGCATCCTCGCCGCTGGCGTCTTCCGTCGCAGCCATGGTGATGCCGTCATCGCCGGGTTGGCCACCGGCCAGGCCAACACGGTTCTGATCGGCATTCCCATCATCCTCAAGGCCTATGGCGAGGAGGCGGCCTTTCCCATCGCCATGCTGCTCGCGGTCAACCTGCCCATCACCATGACACTGGCGACGCTGATGCTCGAAGGTACGCGGGCGGCCAGTGGCGGGTTGCTTGTCGTCAAGCTCGGCAAGGGCCTCGCCACCCATCCGCTGATCATCGCCATGGCCGCGGGGGTCGCCTTCCAGGCAGCGGGCATCCGACCCTCCGGTATCCCCGCGACGATGCTGGAGATGGTGGCGGGCACCACGATCCCGCTGTCGCTGATCGCCCTGGGACTGTCGCTGAAGACCTATGGCGTGCGCGCCGACGTCCCGGTGGCCCTGATGATCTGCGTGCTGCGCCTGCTCGTCCACCCGGCCATCGCCTATGTGATCGCCCACTACCTCTTCGCTCTGCCGCCGGCCTGGACGGGCACCGTGGTGCTGTTCGCCGCGATGCCCGCCGGCATCAACGCCTATCTTTTCGCCGCCCGCTACGGCCAGGGCGTCGGCATCGCCTCGACGGCCGTGGCGCTGTCGACCCTGCTGGCGGTGGTGACCTCGATCCTCTGGCTCCGGGTGCTCGGCATCGGCTGACGGCGGTTCAGCGGCCATTCATCCGTTTCGGGCGTGAATGGGGGAATTGCGTAGCTTCCCGGGATCGTGGAAGGTGGCGCTCACGAAGTCGTGTTCAGCCGTTCGCGGGTGCCCCTAGCGTTGACGTCCTCACCCGCCTCCCCTGCCGAAGGCCTCGACCGCAAGGTCTTCCGCGACTTCTTCGCGCTCGCGTCCGGCTGGTGGTCCGGCGCCACGGCGCGTCGGGCGTGGTTCCTGACGGGCGCGCTTGCCGCCTGTCTCATCATCAATGTCGGCATCAATTTCGCGGTCAACACCTGGAACCGCCGCTTCTTCGACGCGCTGGAGAACACCGATACTCCGACCGTGATCTGGGCGGTCATCGTCTTCCTCGGCCTCGTCGTCTGCGCCGCCGCCATCGGCGTTGGTATCGTGGTCTCGCGCGAGACGCTGCAGGTGCGCTGGCGCGAATGGCTCATCGGCTCGCTGATCGAACGCTGGATGGGCGGCCAGCGCTATTACCGCATGGGCCTCGCCCGCACCGAGCCGGCCAATCCTGAGTATCGCATCGCCGAGGACACGCGGCTGGCGACAGAGCCGATCGTCGATTTCGCCATCGGCCTGCTCTCCTCCATCGTCTCTGCCCTCACCTTCGTCGGCGTACTCTGGGTGGTCGGCGGCGGGCTGACGGTCCCCGTCGGCTCCAGTTCCTTCGTCATTCCCGGCTACATGGTGCTGGCGGCGCTCTTCTACGGTATCGCCATGTCCGGCCTCATGCTGTGGATCGGCCGCAAGCTGCCGGGGGCGGTCGCCCGCCGAAATGAGGCCGAGGCCAAGCTCCGTTTCGAACTGACGCGCCTGCGCGAGAACGCCGAGAGCGTCGCCCTCATCCGTGGCGAGGCCGACGAGCGCCGCGCGCTCGGCGTCACCTACGGCGATCTCGTCGGGCGCTGGCTCGCCGTCGTCCGCCGCCACGGCCACATCACCTGGCTGACCAACGGCAGCGGCGTCTTCATCCCCGTGCTGCCCCTGCTGCTGGCCGCACCGAAATACCTGTCGGGCGAGTTCACGCTCGGCCAGGTGACACAGCTCGCCGGCGCCTTCATGCAGGTGCAGGTCGCCATTGCCTGGCTGGTCGACAATTTCCGCGCCCTGGCCCAGTGCTACGCCTCGATGCAGCGCGTCACCGAACTCACCAACGCGATTGACGACATCGCCGGGGATTTCGACCGCAATCACACCAGCGGCTTGGTTCTGGCGCCCTCGGGAACCGGCGCGGTGCGGCTCGACGAACTGACCATCGCCGACCGCTCGGGCCGCGTGCTCATCGATCAGGCCAATGCCCGCATCGAGGCAGGCGAGAAGGTCATGGTCTCGGGCGAGAGCGGCTCCGGCAAGTCGACCCTGGTCCGGGCGCTCGCCGGCCTGTGGCCCTGGGGCACCGGCGTCATCGCGCTCCCCGCCGGCGGCAGCGTCGCCTTCATTCCCGAGCGGGCCTATCTGCCGGCAGGCTCGCTGCGAGGGGTCCTGCTCTATCCGGCCCAGTCTCTCCCCGTCGACGACGCAGTGCTCTCTGAGGCGCTCGTCGAGGCCGGTCTCGGCTATCTCAGCCACCGGCTCGACGAGAGCGACCGCTGGGACCAGACGCTGTCCAACGGCGAGCGCCAGCGCCTCGCCGTCGCCCGCCTGCTGGTCCAGCGGCCGGAACTCGTCATCCTCGACGGCGCCACCAGCGCCATGGACGAAGGCGGCGAGGCAAGGCTGATGGCCACCCTCGTCGCGGCGCTGGAGGGCTCGACCCTGATCAGCGTCGGCCTGAGGCCCGGCCTCGAGGCCCTGCACGACCGCAAGCTCGTCCTGTCGCGCGGCGAGCGCGGCGCCCACCTCGCATCGGTGCCGCTCAGGCCGGCGACCGCCTCCCGCAACCCCTGACATCCGGCTGAACAAGCGGCGACGCCGGCGCCGCGAAAGGACACAACGCCATGGCACTGCACATCTGGGATCACTTCTGGGACCTCAGGGTCAAGGAATGCCCCTGCGACGTCCACTTCTGCGACTGGCTCGACGAAAACGAGGTCTCCGGAAAGGCGATCTTCCATTTCGGCACGGGCGGGCATCACGTTCTCGGCCTGCACAACGTCGAGAAGGATCGCAAGAACGTCATCCTCGGCATCACCGCTTCGCCCGGCGAGATCCGCACCTACGAGACGATGATCGTCGAGAATCCGGAACTCGGCTGGGGCTACAAGGCCTTCTTTGGCGACATCTACCAGCTCGACAAGCGGCTCCTGCCGATGTTCGACATCGTCACGCTGTTCCATGTCGGCGAGTTCCGCGGTCCGGAGAACGACGCCTACGGCGCGCTGACCGACTACGAGATGGTCAAGCTCTTGGTGGGCCAGACGAAGCCGGGCGGGACGGTCGCCTTCTATGCGGGCTCGTTCGCCTACGAGAAGGGCAAGATCGAGCACGACCGTATGGTCGAGGAAGGCCTTCTCACCCCCAAGGGCCAGTACAAGACCCTGCCGCTGTTCGAGCGGACGACGAAGCCCGTCTGAGACCGCTCGCCCGGTGGCTTGCCAATCGGCGCGGTCCGGTCGATCATGACCGGACCGTGACACGAGCCGGAGCGCCGGAAGGAGCCTCATGTCCGACATCGAGACGAGTTCGATCGGCACCGTCGTTCCATTGAACGCCGGTGCTGCCGCCCCACGGGTCTCCTTCGATCGTCGCGAACTGCAGGCCATTCTTCAGCTTTACGGACGCATGGTGGCGGCCGGGGAATGGCGCGACTACGCCATCGACTTCCTGAAGGGCAGAGCGGTCTTCGCCATCTTCCGCCGCGCCTCCGAGATGCCGCTCTACCGGGTCGAGAAGAACCCCGACGCGAAACAGGGTCCCTATGCCGTCATCAACACGGCGGGCCTGGTCTTGAAGCGCGGACACGACCTCAGGCGCGTCCTCGCCGTCCTCGAAAAGCCCCTGAAGCTGGTCCAGTAGGATCGTCCGCTCTGTTGACCCCACGCCCTGCCGGGCGCATTCACGCGGCGGCGCGCCTCGGCCGAACGGCTGCAGGGGCTTTCCTTGACCGTGCCCGGCCCTACATGCTCTTTTCATAAAATGAATATGCGTTTCATCTATTGAAACGGTAGAGTCTGCGGGGCATCGCCTCCGCGCCGGTCCCGCGGGGATCGCGACGATCAGGAACAGCCAAGCCGTGACGAACCTGTCTCCGCTTCCGCCCGCTGCTATCCCGACCGAGGACGAGGCACTGCGCGACGAGGTCAAGGCGTTCCTCGCCGACCAACTCGCCGCCATGCCGCCGGAACGCCGCGCCCGCTCCTGGATGGGCTCCGACCCCGCCTTCAGCCGGGCGCTGGGCGCGCGTGGCTGGCTCGGCCTCAGCCTGCCAAAGCGTTATGGCGGCGCCGAGCGCGGCTACTTCGCCCGTTTCGTCCTGTCCGAGGAACTTCTCGCCGCCGGCGCGCCGGTGGCCGCCCACTGGATCACCGATCGCCAGTCCGGACCGCTCATCCTGCGCTACGGCACCGAGGCGCAGCGGCAGTTCTACCTGCCGAAGATCTCGGCCGGCGAAATCTTCTTCTGCATCGGCATGAGCGAACCCAATTCGGGCTCGGATTTGGCGAGCGTGCGCACCCGTGCCGAGCCGCTGCCCGGCGGCGGCTTCCGCCTGAACGGCCGCAAGATCTGGACCAGCAACGCGGCCATCTGCGACTACATGATCGCCCTCGTCAGGACCTCCGGCACGGCCGCGGACCGCCAGCGCGGCCTGTCGCAGGTCATCATCGACCTGAAGCAGCCCGGCATCGCCATCCGGCCGATCCGCGACCTGTCGGGCGACGCTCATTTCGCCGAGGTCACCTTCGACGACGTGATGCTGCCCGCCGATGCTCTCATCGGCGAGGAGGGCGCCGGTTGGGAACAGGTCAATGCGGAACTTGCCTTCGAGCGTTCAGGCCCCGAGCGCATCCTGTCTTCCATGGTGCTCGTCGACGAGTGGCTGAAGCACCTGAAGGGCCTTCAGCGGATGTCGAGCGACGATGTCGTTCTCGTCGGCCGGCTGGCGGCCCATCTCGCTGCCTTGCGAGCGCTCTCGCTCGGGGTGACCGCGCGACTGGCGGCGGGCGACAGCCCGGTGGTGCATGCGGCCCTCGTCAAGGACCTCGGCACGACCTACGAGCAGATGATCCCGGCGGCCATCTCCGCCTCCATCGCGGCGGACCCGGACGCAGGGCCGTCCGGATCACTGATGCGGACGCTCGCCTATACGGTCGGCATGTCGCCATCCTTTTCGCTGCGCGGCGGCACGCGCGAGATCCTGCGCGGCATGATCGCCCGCGGCATTGGCCTGAGGTGAGGGGTCGACCATGTCCGACATGCTGATCGCAGACACCGCCGACAGGCTGATGGCCGAGGTCGCTCCGGCAAGCGCCGTGCGCCGCCTGAAGGACCGTGCCTCGGCCGCCCCGGTCTGGGCGGCCTTGGCCGAATCCGGCTTTCTTGACGCGCTCGTAGCCGAAGCCGAGGGCGGCGCCGGGCTGACCCCGGCCGACACCCTGCCCGTCATGCTCGCGGCCGGGCGACATGCCCTGCCCCTGCCGCTCGGCGCGACCATGGCGGCGCGGGCTCTGATCGCGGCCGGAGGCCATACGGCGCCCGACGGCATGATCGCCATCGCCTCCTCGGCACGGGCCGAGGGCGGCGGCTGGATCGCCGACGTGCCGGCGGGCGAATTCGCCGACTGGGTCGTGGTGCCTCGGCAGGGCAACGCGGTGCTGCTGCCGGCGGACGGCGCGTCGTACGAGCCGACCGGCGAGGGCACCTTCTGCCGGATGCGGTGGACCGACGCGAAGGGGACGCCGGTCAAGGCCGACAACATCCTCGCCACCGGCGCGCTGATCGAGGCCGCGGAGATGGCCGGCGCCATGGAGGCGATGTTCACGACAACGCTGCGCTACGCCAACGACCGCTCCCAGTTCGGCCGCCCCATCGGCAAGTTCCAGGCGGTGCAGCAGCAACTCGCGGTCATGACGGAACTGGTCCATTCCGCCCGCGCCGCGGCGGAACTGGCGGCCCGCTCCGGCGGCATCGCGGCGATCGCCGCCGCCAAGGTCACCATAGGCGAGGGCGCGGCCGAGGTCGCGGCCATCGCCCACGCCGTGCATGGTGCCATCGGCATGACCGAGGAACTCGACCTGCATTTGCTGTCGGATCGGCTGCGGCGGGGCCGCCTGCGCTACGGTTCCGAACGCTACTGGGCGGAGCGCCTCGGCCGGGCTGTGCTGGATGCGGGCGAGCCGATGATGCTCGACTTCGTGCGCAAGCGCATCTTCGCCTGACGCCTCAGCCCGGCTGGAACGTCAGCATCGCCCGGGCCTGATCGACCTCGCCGGGCGCCAGAATGCGCATCGACGGCTTGTCCTTGAGCTCTCCCTCGAAGCCGACCGGATCGCCGTAGCCCGTCCAGGCCTCCAGGCAGACGAAGGGCGCGCCCGGCTTCGACCACAGGGCCAGGTGCGGGAAGCCGTCGAGGTCCATGCGAATGGCGCTGCCGTCCGGGGCCTCGAACCTCCAGGACCGGCTGCGGGCATCGAGGAAGCACAGGGCCTCGGCCGCGAAGACGTCATCGTCGAGAACAAGGCGCCGGCCATCGAGAGGCACCGGGCGCCGCGTGGCAGAGAACAGACCACCGGGAGCGATCACCGGAACGGAAGGCTCCTCCCGCTCGGCGAAGACGACGGCATGGCCGCTCCGCTGCGCCCCGGCCCGCGGCCAGCGGAAGCCCGGATGGAAACCCAGGGTATAGGGCATGGGGCGGTCGCCGGCATTGGCGACAGTGAAACCGATGGCGAGTCCGTCGACGGTCAGGCCGTAGGAGACCGAGAGGGAAAATCCGAAGGGATAGACGGCGCGCGTCTCCGCATCATCGACCAGCTCCAGCCGGCAGGACGCCTCGCCCTGTTCGACGACACGGAACGGGCGGGAGCCGGCGAAGCCGTGGACGCCCATCGGACGCGCGATCCCGTCGATACGGACTTCGCCGTTGCGGGCCCATCCGACGATCGGAAACAGGATGGGCGCCGAGCCTTCCCACCACGCCGGATCGCCCGGCCAGAGAAGGTCGGACCCGTCCACCGACCAGCGCCTGAGCTCGCCGCCGATCGCGGAGATCGCCGCCTCGCTTCGGCCCTTGCGCAGGTGGATCATCGTCACAGCGCCTCCCCCGCGTTGCACTGCCGGTCTTATAGGGGCCTCACCCGCCGGCTGGCCAGCAAGGGTCGCGCCGCTCCAGCCGCATCCCCCTTCGGACAGGATGACAGCGCGCCGCGCCTCGGTTAGCTCTGCCGTCACGCAGGACCCAAGGAACCGAGGATCGCCATGGCCGCCTATGAAACCATTGTTGTCGAGACCCGCGGCAGGGTCGGTCTGATCACCCTCAACCGGCCCAAGGCGCTGAATGCGCTGAACAGCCCGCTCATCGGCGAACTCAACGCCGTGATGGACGGTTTCGAGAAGGACCCGACCATCGGCTGCATGGTCATCACCGGGTCGGAGAAGGCCTTCGCCGCCGGCGCCGACATCATGGAGATGAAGGACAAGACCTATCCGGAGACCTATCTGGACGACTTCATTACCGCCTGGGACCGCGTCGGCCAGCGCCGCAAGCCGATCATCGCGGCGGTCGCCGGCTTCGCCCTCGGCGGCGGCTGCGAGCTCGCCATGATGTGCGACTTCATCCTCGCCGCGGAGACCGCGAAGTTCGGCCAGCCGGAGATCAAGCTCGGCGTCATGCCGGGGGCCGGCGGCACCCAGCGTCTCACCCGCTTCGTCGGCAAGTCCAAGGCCATGGAGATGTGCCTCACCGGCCGCATGATGGATGCGGCGGAGGCCGAGCGCGTCGGACTCGTCTCGCGCATCGTGCCGGCCGCCGAGTTGATCGACGAGGCGGTGAAGGTCGCCGGCCAGATCGCCGACATGTCGATGCCGACCGTCATGATGACGAAGGAGACGGTGAACCGCTCCTACGAGACGACGCTGGCGGAGGGCATTCGCTTCGAGCGGCGCGTCTTCCACGCCATGTTCTCCATGGCGGACCAGAAGGAAGGCATGGCGGCCTTCGCCGAGAAGCGCAAGCCGGGCTTCAAGAACCGCTAATTCGGCATGCCAGCCGAGCATTCCGGCCGCGCGCAGGTGACCTGCGGGCGGACGGGATGCTATTCGGCGCGTTCTCGTCCCCAATCATTGCCTGATCGAGGTCGGTCCTCGGAGGTTTCGTTATGCAAGTTTCGCTCGCGGACATCGCGACGGCCCATGCGAGCCGTTATCTCCAGCAGCTCTGCAAGCACTGGAGCCACAAGTTCCCGGTCACCTTCGACACCTGCTCCGGCAAGGTTCCCTTCAGCGAGCATGCGAGGCTCACCCTGAAGGCCAACGGCGACGTGCTGAGCCTGCGGCTGGATGCGACCGCAGACCGGCTTCCGACGCTCGAGGACGTGGTGGCCGAGCATCTGAGGCGCTTCGCCCATGATGAGGAACTGCACATCGACTGGCAGCCTGTCGGCTGATCGGTCGCGGCACGAAGGGTCTCGCCGCGGCGCAACAATTTGTGGCAGCATGGGTCCCGTCGGGCGACATCCCGGCCGCAGAGGGCTTCCATGACCTTCGTCACCGACCTCCTGTCCACCGTCTCCCGCCGCAGCCGCGCCCTGATCGGCTGGAAGCCGGCCGAACTCGACCCGCGCACCCCTGCCGACATCTGTGTCCTCGCCCGCACCCTGCTGTCGCGGCGTGGTGAAGCGTCGGGGACGGCACTGGCCCGCGACATCCTCGCCGCCTTCCGGCGTCTCGACACGGCGGGCCGCCTTGCCGTTCTCCGCGACTTCGCCGAGGGGTTCGGCGCCGACCCGGCCCGTCTCGACGCCGCCATCGCCGCCTACCAGGCAGACCCCTCGCCCGCCGCCGCCGCGGCCCTGCATGTCGCCGCCGAGCCGCGTCGCCAGGAGCTCATCCGCCGGCTGAACCTTGCCCCGCACGGCACCCTGGCGCTCGTCAGGCTGCGCGACGACCTCCTTGCCCAACTGCCTGCCCATCCCGATCTGAAGGTGCTGGACGACGACCTCGTCCATCTCCTCTCGTCATGGTTCAACCGGGGCTTCCTCGTCGTGAAGCGCATCGACTGGTCGACGCCGGCCAACATCCTCGAAAAGATCATCCGCTACGAGGCGGTGCACGAGATCCGCGACTGGGACGACCTCAGGCGGCGGCTCGAGCCGGAAGACCGGCGCTGCTACGCCTTCTTCCACCCGCGGCTGGAGGACGAGCCGCTGATCTTCGTCGAGGTGGCGCTGACGGCGGAAATTCCCGCCGCCATCGGGCCGCTGATCGCCGAGGGCGGCACGCCGCTCGCCGCCGACGAGGCGCGCGTCGCGGTGTTCTATTCCATCTCCAACTGCCAGACCGGCCTTGCCGGAATTTCCTTCGGTTCGCTGCTGATCAAGCAGGTGGTGGAGGAACTGAAGCGCGAGCTGCCGAAGCTGACGACCTTCGTGACGCTCTCGCCGGTGCCGGGCTTCGCAAAGTGGCTGGCGAAGGAGCGAAGGACCGAGACCGGCTTCCTGCTCGACGAGGAGCGGGCCCTGCTGGCTGCGCTCGACGAGCCGGACTGGCGCGCCGACACGGCGCGGGCGCAGAAAATCGACCGGGTGCTGGCGCGCGGCGCGGCCCGTTATTTCCTCCTCGCGAAGAGCTCCGGCAACCGCCCGCTCGATCCCGTCGCCCGCTTCCATCTCGGGAATGGCGCCCGGCTCGAACGCATCAACACCGGCGCCGATCTCTCCGAATCCGGCCTTTCCCAGTCCCACGGCGTGATGGTCAACTACCTCTACGACCTGCCGCGCATCGAGGAGAACCACGAGGCCTATGCCGAGCGCCGCGAGGTGGTGGCGAGTTCCGCCGTGCGCAAGCTGGCGGAGGCGAGGGGCTGAAAGGCGCGATCTTCCGCAACGTAACTTGATTACCTGTCTCACCCACCTGTGTGTTGGTGGGTCGCGCGGGCCTTCCTAGGCTCGTCGCAGATGCCGGCCGATGGCCTCGCCGTGCGGCGCACAAGGCATCGCGACAGGGCGGAGGATCCCATGACCACAGGCTTCAGGATGGCGCTGGCGGGCGCCGGCGCGCTCGTGCTGCTGGCCGCGCCGGCCGCGGCGCAACAGACCCCATGGGCTTCTTCATCACCTCGGCGCCGCTGGCGGGCGGCAACCTCGGTGGCCTGGAAGGCGCCGACCGGCACTGCCAGGCTCTCGCCGCGGCGGCGGGCGCCGGCAACCGCACCTGGCGCGCCTATCTGTCGACGCAAGGGGCCGGCGCGGTGAACGCCCGCGACCGGATCGGGAGCGGCCCCTGGGCCAATGCCCGCGGCGTCGTCATCGCCGCTTCCGTCGCCGAACTGCACGGCACCAACAACCTCACCAAGCAGACGGCGCTCACCGAGACCGGTGCCGTGGTGAACGGGCGCGGCGACACGCCGAACCAGCACGACATCCTCACCGGCAGCCAGCCGGACGGCACGGCCTTCTCCGGCGAGGCCGACCGAACCTGCGGCAACTGGACCAGGGGCGGCGAGGGCTCCGCCATGGTCGGCCATCACGACCGTATGGGCCTCAACACCGAGCCGCCGGCGCTCTCCTGGAACTCCTCGCACCCCTCGCGCGGCTGCGACCTGCCCTCCCTGCGCGCCACCGGCGGCAACGGCCTGTTCTACTGCTTCGCGGCGAACTGAGCGCCCGGACTGAAACAGGAAAGGGCGGCCCCAGGGCCGCCCTTTCGTAGTCTCCGGACCTGAAAGGCCGGGGATCAATCGACCGCGTCGCCCTCTTCGGCGGCGACCGCTTCCTTCTGCTTCTTCTCGAGGTCCTCGCCGGTCGCCTGGTCGACGACCTTCATGGACAGGCGCGTCTTGCCGCGATCGTCGAAGCCGAGCAGCTTCACCTTCACCTTGTCGCCCTCCTTGACCACGTCGGTCACCTTGCCGACGCGGTTGCTGGCGAGCTGCGAGATGTGGACGAGGCCGTCGCGCGAACCGAAGAAGTTAACGAAGGCGCCGAAGTCGACGACCTTCACCACCGTGCCGTCGTAGATCATGCCGAGCTCGGGCTCCTGCGTGATCGACTTGATCCAGTTCACCGCGGCGCGGATGGCTTCGCCATTGGCCGAGGCCACCTTCACGGTGCCATCGTCCTCGATGTTCACCTTGGCGCCGGTCTTCTCGACGATCTCGCGGATCACCTTGCCGCCGGTGCCGATCACTTCGCGGATCTTGTCGGTCGGGATCTTGAAGCTCTCGATCCGCGGTGCATGCTCGCCGAGCTCGGCGCGGGCCGAGGTCAGCGCCTTCGACATCTCGTTCAGGATGTGCTCGCGGCCGCCCTTGGCCTGTCCGAGGGCGACCTTCATGATCTCCTCGGTGATGCCGGCGATCTTGATGTCCATCTGCAGCGAGGTGATGCCCTCGGCGGTACCGGCGACCTTGAAGTCCATGTCGCCGAGATGGTCCTCGTCGCCGAGGATGTCGGAGAGCACCGCGAAACGCTCGCCCTCGAGGATCAGGCCCATGGCGATGCCCGCCACCGGACGCTTGATCGGCACGCCCGCATCCATCAGCGCCAGCGAGGCGCCGCAGACCGTGGCCATCGACGAGGAGCCGTTCGACTCGGTGATCTCCGAGACGACGCGGATCGTGTAGGGGAACTCGTGGCGCTCGGGGAGCATCGGATGGACGGCGCGCCAGGCGAGCTTGCCGTGGCCGACTTCGCGGCGGCCCGGACGGCCCATGCGGCCGGCTTCACCCACCGAGAAGGGGGGGAAGTTGTAGTGTAGGAGGAAGTTCTCCTTGTAGGTGCCGTTCAGCGAGTCGATGAACTGCTCGTCCTCGGCGGTGCCGAGCGTGGTGACGACCATCGCCTGCGTCTCGCCGCGGGTGAACAGCGCCGAGCCGTGGGTGCGCGGCAGGATGCCGACCTCGGAGACGATCGGGCGCACCGTGACGAGGTCACGGCCGTCGATGCGGCTGCCGGTGTCAAGGATGTTCCAGCGGACGACCTTGGCCTCCAGCTCCTTGAACACGGCGCCGGCGACCTGCTTCTCGTACTTGCCTTCGCCTTCACCGGTGAAGGCCTCGAGGGCCTTCTTCTTGACCTCGCCGACGGCGGCGTAGCGGGCGCTCTTCTCGCGGATGGAATAGGCGGCGCGCAGGTCCTTCTCGACCAGCGCCAGCATCTCCTTCTCCAGCGCCGAATGGTCCGGCGGAGTGAAGTCGCGCGGCTCCTTGGCGGCCTTCTCGGCCAGCGAGATGATCGCGTTGATGATCGGCTGGAAGTACTTGTGGCCGAACATGACGGCGCCGAGCATGGTCTCCTCGGAGAGCTCCTGCGCCTCGGACTCCACCATCAGGACGGCGTCGGCGGTGCCGGCGACGACGAGGTCGAGCTTGGAGTCCTTCATGTCGTCGATATAGGGGTTCAGCACGTATTCGCCGTCGATGAAGCCGACGCGGGCGGCACCCACCGGACCCATGAAGGGCACGCCGGAGAGGGTCAGCGCGGCGGAAGCGGCGACCATGGCGAGCACGTCGGGATCGTTCTCCATGTCATGGGAGAGCGTGGTGATGACGACCTGCGTCTCGTTCTTGTAGCCGTCGACGAACAGAGGGCGGATCGGACGGTCGATGAGGCGGGAGATGAGCGTCTCGCGCTCGGTCGGCTGACCCTCGCGCTTGAAGTAGCCGCCCGGGATGCGACCCGCGGCGAAGTACTTCTCCTGGTAGTTGACGGTCAGCGGGAAGAAGTCGAGGCCGGGCTTCGGCTCGTAGTTGGAGACGACGGTGGCGAGCACGGTGGTCTCGCCATAGGTGGCGAGCACGGCGCCATGGGCCTGGCGGGCGACCTTGCCGGTCTCGAGCACGAGCTTGCGACCACCCCAGGTGATCTCCTCGCGATGGGTTTCGAACATCTTGTTTCCTTTCTCGGACGGATCGGACGGCGGACGGCCATGCGCAAGACGGCGAGGGGCTCGACGTCAGGATCTAGTGATCCCGAGCCCCTTGCGATCCTGCCATGGCGGTCGGCTTGTCCAGTGGATTGGCCTTGTTGGCGCGCCGGCTGCGCGGGTCGCAGTTGGCGATGGAGCACGGACGCCGCGACGGCGTCCGGAATGCGGCTCGGCCCCGCGCGGTGATCCGTCGGGGCCGGTCCGAAATCTTAGCGGCGGATGCCGAGGCGCTCGATGAGCGTCTTGTAGCGGGCCTCGTCCTTGCGCTTGACGTAGTCGAGCAGCGAGCGGCGGGCAGAGACCATCTTCAGGAGGCCGCGGCGGGAATGGTTGTCTTTGGCGTGGGTCTTGAAGTGTCCGGTCAGATTGGTGATGCGCTCGGTGAGGATGGCGACCTGCACCTCGGGCGAACCGGTGTCGCCGGGCTTGGTGGCATATTCAACGATGAGTTCGGCCTTGCGGGCGTCGGAAATCGACATCGGGTGTTCCTTCTGTAGGGATCGATAGGTGCGGCCGGGCCGGGATGTCGTCCAGCGCGGTCGAATGGCCGTGATGCGCGACGGGCGCGCAAGCACGTTCCGGCGGCCCATGCGGGCTGCCGAAGGCGCGGCTTATACACGAAAATGGCAGCAAGGGAAGGGACCGGGCACGTTCCCGTTTCATTCCCACCCGATCCGCGGCATGATCGCCTGATGACCGGCTTTGCCGCAGCCCGCCTCCAGCCACCCGTCGATGGCCGCCAGTCCGGGCGGGCGCTCGCCATCGCGCGCGGCGCGACGCGGCTTCTCGCCGCCCTGGATTTCGCCGTGGTGCCGGAACTGGCGCTGCCTTCGGGCCGACGCGCTGATCTCACCGCGCTCGGTCGCGACGGCACGCTCTGGATCGTCGAGGTCAAGTCGTCGGTCGAGGATTTCCGCTCCGACCGCAAGTGGGGCGACTACCGCGCCCATGCCGACCGGGTGCTCTTCGCCGTGGCGCCGGACTTTCCGACAGGCATTCTCCCCGAGGAGGCCGGTCTCATCCTGGCCGATGCCCATGGCGCCGAACTGTTGCGCGAGGGCGAGGCCTTAGCCCTGCCGGCACCCACCCGCAAGGTCATGATGCTGCGCTTCGCCCGCATCGCGGCAGGCCGCATGACACTGCTCTGTGACCCCGAGGCGCGGGGGCAGACGGACCTCTGAGCCCTCAGCGCGGCGCGCGCTTGGCGAGGATGCGCTGCAGGGTGCGCCGGTGCATGCCGAGTCGCCGGGCGGTTTCCGACACGTTGCGCCCGCACAGTTCGTAGATGCGCTGGATATGCTCCCACCGCACGCGATCGGCCGACATCGGGTTTTCCGGCAGATCGGCGGTCTTCCCGGCGACCGCGAGCAGCGCCGCGAAAACCTCGTCCGCATCAGCGGGCTTGGCGAGATAGTCGACTGCGCCGAGCTTCACGGCCGTCACGGCAGTGGCGATGTTGCCGTAGCCCGTGAGGATGACGCCGCGCGCATCGGGCCGCGCCGCGTTAAGGGCGGAGATGACGTCGAGGCCGTTGCCATCGCCGAGACGCATGTCGACCACCGCGAAGGCGGGCGGGTGCTTAGCCACGGCGGCCAGACCGTCGGCGACGCTCTCGGCGGCGGTCACCACGAAGCCGCGCGCCTCCATGGCCCGGCACAGCCGCTGCAGGAAGGGCCTGTCGTCATCGACCACGAGCAGGGAGCGATCAGCGGGAAGCGCAATCTGGGGCGCCAGCGCGGCGGATTCGGTCTCGACCATAAAAGTCCTCCTCCCGGGGCGGATACGGCATGGTATACAGATGCTCTCGTGGATGTAGGCCCGGGACGCCCGGTTCTCAAGAAGCCACCGCCGGCACGGGCTGTGCCGCAATTGTCGCAGGGGGGCCGCCGAAGGCACTGCGCGGCCAGACCACCTCGACCGCAGTGCCGGACTCGAGCCCCGGCCGGTTGCGGTAGGTGATGCGGGCCCCCGAGCGCTGCAGCAGCGTCTTGGCGATGAACACGCCGAGGCCGAGGCCCGACTTCTCCTCGCCCGGATCCTCGCCCTGCACGGCGCGCCGCCCGCGTCCCTTGCCCCGGTGGGTGAGATAGGGTTCGCCGATCCGGTCGAGGATTTCCGGCGCAAGGCCCGGCCCGTCGTCGAGGATGGTGACGGTGACCGTCTCGCTGTCCCAGCGCGCGGTGATGACGACCGAGGACCGGGCGAAGTCCACGGCATTCTCGACGATGTTGCCGAGCCCGTAGAGCAGGCCGGGATTGCGGGCGATGAGCGGCTCGCCGCCCCGCTTCTCCGGCAGGTCGACGCTGATCTCCACGCCGAAGTAGCGGTGCGGCTGCACCACCTCCTCGATCAGTTGCGCAAGGGTCATGGTGTCGAAGGGCGCATCCCCGCTCGCCAGGCTCTTCAGCTTGGCGAGGATGTCGCGGCAGCGTTGCACCTGCTCGCGCAACAATGCCATGTCCTCGCCGATCGGACCGTCCTTGGGCAGGACCCCGGCCAGTTCCTTGCTGACGAGGGCGATGGTGGCGAGCGGCGTGCCGAGTTCATGCGCCGCCGCGGCCGCGAGGCCGTCGAGCTGCGACAGGTGCTGCTCGCGCGCGAGAATGAGTTCGGTCGCCGTCAGCGCCTCGGTGAACTGGCGCTGCTCCTCCGCGACCTGCCAGACATAGACGCCGATGAAGGACAGGCAGAGCAGCAGCGCAATGAAGACGCCGGCGAGGTAGAGCGGCGGCAGCCTCAGGTCGTTCGTCCATTCCCAGGGCAGCGGCAGGTGCAGGAACAGGACGACGCTGGCGCAGATCACCGTCAGGAGACCGAGGAGCAGCGTCACGCGCGGCGGCTGCGACGTCGCGGAAATCAGCACCGGAGCGAGGAAGAGGAAGGCGAAGGGGTTTTCCAGCCCGCCGGTCAGGTAGAGCAGAATGGCCAGTTGGAGGATGTCCCAGGCGAGCGACAGCCCCGCTTCGGTCGGCGACAGGCGGTGGTTGGCGGAGTAGCGCAGGCGGAGCGCGATGTTGAGCCAGGCCGACGCCGCGACCGCCAGCAGGCAGAGGTCGAGCGGCAGATCGGAATTGAGGCCCCAGTAGACGGCCAGGATCGCCGCCGTCTGGCCGACGATGGAGAACCAGCGCAGCCGGATGAGCGTCTCGAGGCGCAGGCTCCGGTGCCAGGGCGCGGCGTCGATCATGGGCAGGGAGAGTGAGGACGGCATGCAACGAAACTAGGGTGTTCGCCGCCGGAATGCCATGCGCCGTCGCCGCTCCCGCCAGCGGCGCCATGCCGCGCCGGCACCCGGGAACATCGACCGCCGCCGCCGGTTAGGCTCGCCCATGGCCATCCGCATCGCCCGCCTCCTGGTCCTGCCGCTGATCCTTGGTCTGATCGCGGTCGCGGCGCTGATTGCCACCGGACGCATCACGCTGCCGCCGCGCTACGACCCCTTCGCGCCGTTCGACGTTGCGGAGGATCCGGGGTTCCTCACCCGCTTCAAGTTTGCGCGCGCCCGCGCCGACGGGGAGCTCTGCCGCGCAGCCCTTGCCCGCGGCGGCATTGCCTTCGAGCCGGTGGCCGACCGTGTCACGGGCGAGGGCTGCGGCTTCACCAATGCTGGACGCATCGGCCGCCTCTCGACCGCATCCCTCGCCTCGCCGGTCATCCTCGCCTGTCCGACAGCCCTGACGCTGGCGGCCTATGAGCGCCACCAGCTCGCTCCCGCAGCCGCGGCCCTTCTGAACGGGCGCATCGTCCGCATCGAGCATCTCGGGACCTATGCCTGCCGCAACATCAATCACGCTGCGACCGGCCGGCGCAGCCGCCACGCCACCGCCGAGGCCATCGACGTTAGCGGCTTCGTGCTTGCCGACGGACGGCGGCTGACGCTCACGGCGGACTGGTCGTCATCGGACGAGGCTCGCGCCGGATTCCTGCGGGCGGCCCGCGACGGCGCCTGCCGCTGGTTCGGTGTCACCCTGTCGCCGGACTACAACCTGCTGCACTATGAACACTTCCACCTCGACACCGGAGGCGGGCGGGCCTGCCGCTAGGTGCTAGCCATCCTTGCGAGCGATGAGGACGAGGTCGTCGTTGGAGGCGATATGGATCAACCCAGCTTCTTGGGTGAGAATTCCAACGCCTTCTCCGAGATATTCCCACACGTCCCTGGGATAGTCCTGCGCGTATTCGCGGCCATCGATTGAAAACACCACGACGCCCGCCATGCCATGCAGCATCACGGCATCGCCAACCCGAACCGGTTCGCCGCTCTGAAACAGCATGGCGCTAATCCGACTGTGCCAGATCGGCGACGACAGCGTTCAGCACGGGGAAGCCCGCCGCCGTGACCTTCAGCCGCCCGCCCGGCAGGCGCTGGACGAAGCCCTCCTGCTCCAGGAAGGCGATGCGTTCGGGGTCGAGCGGCGTGCCGGACAGCGCCTCGTAGCGGGCGAGATCGATGCCCTCGGCGAGCCGCAGCCCCATGACCAGAAACTCGTCGGCATTTTCGATCTGGACGAGCTGCTCTTCCGCGACGATGCCTGAACCCTGCCGGTCGACCAGGTCCAGCCATGTTTCGGGATGCTTTTCGGTCGCGGTCGCCACGCGGCCGTTGCCGAGCGTCAGCCGGCCGTGGGCGCCGGGACCGGCGCCGACGAAATCGCCGGAGCGCCAGTAGATGAGGTTGTGCCGGCATTCGGCGCCCGGCCGGGCATGGTTGGAGATCTCGTAGGCCGGCAGCCCGGCGTCCGCGCAGACGTCTTGCGTCAGGTCATAGAGCACACGGCCCATCTCGGCGTCGGGCATGGCGAGCTTGCCGGCCTTGTGCAGCGCCTCGAACATAGTGCCGGGCTCGATGGTGAGTTGGTAGAGCGAGAGGTGCTCGGCGGCTTCCGCGATGGCGCGCCTCAGTTCCGCCTCCCAGCCGGCCTCGGTCTGGCCGGGCCGGGCATAGATCAGGTCGAAGGAATAGCGATCGAAATGCCGGCGGGCGACATCGACCGCGCGCAGCGCCTCGTCCGCCGAGTGGGTGCGGCCGAGGCTCTTCAGGTCGGCGTCATCCAGCGCCTGGACGCCGAGCGAGACGCGGTTGACGCCAGCGGCGCGGAAGCCCCTGAAGCGCTCCGCCTCGACGCTGGTCGGATTGGCCTCGAGCGTCACCTCGCAATCGGGCGCCACCGCCCACAGCCGGGCAATGGTATCGAGGACAGCGCCGACCGTTGCCGGCTCCATCAGCGAGGGCGTGCCGCCGCCGAGGAAGATCGACGACACCGAGCGGCCCGGCGTGCGCCGCGCGGCTGTGCCGAGTTCCCGCGCGAAGGCGGCGACGAAGCGCGCCTGGTCGGGCGGCACATGCCGCACATGGCTGTTGAAGTCGCAGTAGGGGCATTTGGAGGCGCAGAAGGGCCAATGGACATAGACCCCGAAGCCGGGATCGCCGCTGGCCCCCATGCCGGGCAGGATGATGGTCATGGCGATCCGATAACCCCTCGGGCCGCCGAAGGCCAGCCGGCCGAGTTCACTCCCCCGCCGGCTCCAGCGCCAGCCATTCGCGCGCCCGCGTCTCCGGATCGTCCGCCTTCGCGATGTCGGAGACGACGGCGATGGAATCGGCGCCCGCCGCATAGACCGCCGGCGCCCGCTCCAGCGTGATGCCGCCGATGGCGACAAGCGGGATCGACCCGATGCGCTTCTTCCACGCCCCGATGCGCTCCAGCCCCTGCGGGGCGAAGCGCATGGCCTTGATCGTCGTCTCGTAGATCGGGCCGAGGGCGATGTAGTCGGGCTTGTGCGCCAGGGCCGCCTCAAGCTCCGCCTCGTCGTGGGTGGAGACGCCGAGCGTCAGGCCCGCGGCGCGGATCGCGGCGACATCGGCGGTGGCGAGATCCTCCTGGCCGAGATGGAGGTGGCGCGCGCCGCCGACGATGGCGGCGTGCCAGTAGTCGTTGATCACCAGCCGGACCGGCAGCCCGTCCACCGACTCCACCGCTTCCCTCACCAGCGCCTCGGCCTGCGCCTCACCGAGATCCTTGACCCTGAGTTGGATCGTGCCGACGCCGAGGCGGGCGAGATCCATCAGCATGCGAATGCTCTCGACCACGGGATAGAAGCGGTCGGGATAGGGGTTTCGTGTCATGGCCTCACTCTCCTGATGGCGGTCGTGCGGGCTCATGGCCCCCGGGGGCAGGCCGAATGTGATGCCGGGGCCGGGCAAGTCAAGGTGGCCGGAACGGGATCTGAGGCAGTTCGCGCCGGCCGCAGGCGTCCGGCGGCACCTCGCCTCAACCGATTCTCTTCCGTTCCTCTTCCATGACACGCTCGGCGCGCGCCATCATCTCCCCTGCCTTCAGGCCCGGCGGAATCGGCGGCAGGCAGGACAGGGTGATGGTGCCGGCGCGCTTGGGCCCGCCGCCGATGCCCCAGAACCGACCTGAATTGACCACCACCGGCAGCACCGGCACGTCGAGCCGCCCATAGAGCAGTTCGACGCCGCGCTTGAAGCTGATGGGCTCGTCGGGTTCCTTGCGCGTGCCTTCGGGAAACAGCAGCACCGGGCGGCCCTCGCCGAGCGCCTGCTTTGCGCCTTCCACCATGCGGCGCAGCGCCTGGGTGCCGAGTTCGCGGTCGATGGTGATCATCGGCGATTTGCGCAGGTACCAGCCGAAGACCGGGATCCTGAGCAGTTCCTCCTTGGCGACGATCACGACATCCGGGAACAGTTTGATCAGCGCCATTGTCTCCCAGGTCGACTGGTGGTTGCAGACGATGAGACAGGGCCCGGCCGGACGGTTCTCCCGGCCGATCTCGACGTGATCGAGGCCGACGACGGTTCGCAGAAGCCCCATGACTCCGGCGACCCACACGCGCGAGGCGGCGCGAACGCGGCGCGGATCGACCCAGGCGAGGGCAGGAATAAGCGCGCCGAACAGGGCGGTCCAGGCGCCGAGAAGCAGGTCGAAAACACGAGATCGGAGGTTGGTCATGGTCTCCGACTGCAAAGTATGAGGGTCCGACCGCCGCGCGAGGCCGGTTCGCAGATGCCATAGGGGGTGAGGCCATCCCTGTCACCCCCGGCGATCGGATGCGCCGTGAAGATGGCAGCCGGAAGGCGCACGGCGCCGATGCCGTTTGCAGCCTTTCGCGGTGCCCCGGAAATCGGCTAAGACCGCCGCCACCGTCGCGCGCCGGGACGCGACCTTCGGAGCCGCCCATGACGTCGCACATGCCCCTCGACGCCCACGACATCGGCCGCGTTCTCAACGAGGCGCTGCCCTACATGCAGAAGTACGACGACGAGATCGTCGTGGTGAAATATGGCGGCCACGCCATGGGCGACGAGGGCGGCGCGCGCTCCTTCGCCCGCGACATCGTCATGCTCGAGCAGTCCGGCATCAATCCGGTCGTGGTCCACGGCGGCGGGCCGCAGATCGGCCAGATGCTCGCCAAGCTCGGCATCAAGAGCGAGTTCGTCGACGGCCTGCGCGTCACCGACAAGCAGACGGTGGAGATCGTCGAGATGATCCTCGCCGGCTCGATCAACAAGCAGATCGTCGGCTTCATCAACGCCGCCGGCGGCAAGGCCATCGGCCTGTGCGGCAAGGACGGCGACATGGTGAAGGCGGCAAAGGTCAGCCGCACCACGCGCGATCCCGATTCCAACATCGAGCGCGCGGTGGATCTCGGCTATGTCGGCGAGCCGGACAAGGTCGACACCAAGGTGCTCGACACTGTGCTCGGCAAGGAACTCATCCCGGTCCTGGCGCCGGTCGCCACCTCGGTCGAGGGTGACACCTACAACGTCAATGCCGACACCTTCGCCGGCGCCATCGCCGGCGCGCTCAAGGCGAAACGCCTGCTGCTGCTGACCGACGTTCCCGGCGTGCTCGACAAGAACAAGAACCTGATCAAGTCGCTCTCGGTCGAGGACTGCCGCCGGCTGATCGCCGACGGCACCGCCACCGGTGGCATGATCCCCAAGATCGAGACCTGCATTTACGCCATCGAGCGCGGCGTCGAGGGCGTGGTCATCCTCGACGGCAAGACCCCGCACGCGGTTCTCGTGGAGCTGCTCACCGATGGTGGCGCCGGCACGCTCATTCATGCGTGAAGCGATCGGCATCGCCGTCGCGGCCGTCATCGCCGCGGCGGCATTGGCCGCGCCCGCTCTGGCGGAGACCCGCCTGTGCAACCGCACCAGCGTGGTCACCGAGGCGGCGATCGGCGTCGTTGTCGGAGACACGGCGGCGACGCGCGGCTGGTTCCGGCTCGACCCCGGTCAGTGCCGCGCCATCCTGCAGACCGCCGAGGCGCCGGGCCGCCTGTTCCTGCACAGCCGGCCGGTTGGCGAGGCGCACGGCGCTTCGCTGGGCCAGCCCGAGCAGATGAACCTGTGCATCGGTGACGGCGATTTCCTCGTCCCGGCGGCGCAGTCCTGCCGGCAGCCGAATACGCGTCTCGCCGGTTTCGTCGAGGTCAGGCCCACCGTCGTCGAGGGGATCGGCATCCTCTTCCTGTCCGAGGAGGCCGACTACGACCTGCCGCAGGCGCGCAAGGCCGGCATCCAGCGGCTGCTGACCCGCATGGGCTACGATCCTGGCCCCATCGACGGCCTGGAGGGACCGAAGACCGATGCCGCGATACGCGCCTTTGTGACCGATCTGAACCTGCCTACCGACGCCACCCAGTCGCCTGACATCTTCGACCGCCTGCTCGCCGCGCTCCGTGCGGGCGAGGGGCCCGGCTTTGCCTGGTGCAACGAGACCGGCCACCGCGTCATGGCGGCGCTCGGCACGGATCAGGGCGGACGCATTGTCACCCGCGGCTGGTACCGCATCGAGGCCGGCACCTGCCTGAAGCCGCCGATCGAGGGATCGCCGGCCCGCATTCTGTCCTTCGCCGAGGCTGTCGACGCGGAGGGCCGGCCGGTCGAGCGCAACGGTCGGCCGCTGCTGTTCGGCGGCGATGTGACCGCCTGCATCCGCCCCAGTGAGTTCGAGATCGCCGGCGCCGGGGACTGTGCCGCCCATGGTGGTTCGCCGGCAAAGTTCCTGCCCGTTTCATTCGACGGGCGCCGCCGCGCCGCGTTGCGCTTCCGGGAGCCGTGATGACCGACGCTGCAACGATCCGCGCCGCCCTCGCCCATGTCGAGGCGTGGATCTTCGACCTCGACAACACGCTCTACCCGGCGCACCTGTCGCTGTGGGAGCAGATCGACGCCCGCATCAAGGGCTACGTCTCGAAGCTCCTGGACATCTCCGATGACGAGGCCTTCAGACTCCAGAAGGATTATTACAGGCGCTACGGTACGTCCATGCGCGGGCTGATGATCGAGCACGGCATGAGCCCCGACGACTTCCTCGCCTATGTCCACGACGTCGACCACTCGCCGCTGCAGGCCAATCCCGAACTAGGCGCCGCCATCGCCGCCCTGCCCGGCCGCAAGTTCGTCTTCACCTCCGGCACGCATTCGCATGTGGCGGCGGTGACGCGGCGGCTCGGCATCGAGAACCATTTCGACGGGGTGTTCGACATCGTTGACGCCGGGCTGCTGCCGAAGCCGCATCGACCGACCTACGAGAAGTTCCTCGCCGACCACGGCGTCGATCCGGCGCGCGCGGTCATGTTCGAGGATCTCGCGCGCAATCTCGAGGCGCCGCATGCGCTCGGCATGAAGACGGTCCTCGTGGTGCCGGAGCGCACCCGCGAGGTGTTTCGCGAGGCCTGGGAGTTCGAGGGCCGGGACGACGACCACGTCGACTTCGTCACCGACGACCTGACCGCCTTCCTGGTGATGCTGCGGCTCTGATCAGAACCGGCCGCCGGTTTCGAACCCGTCGTCGCCTCCACCACCCCCGCCGCCGCTCCACGAGCCGCCGCTGTCGGAGGAGCCGCCACCGCTCCATGAACCGCCGGACGAGCCCCCGCCCCAGGAACCCCCGGACGAGCCGCCACCCCAGGACCCGCCGCCGCCCCAGGAGCCGCCACCGCCCCAGGAACTCTGGTCGTTGCGGCTCCAGCGCCGCCCCTGCTCCATGCGTGACCAGTAGTCGGCCCCGGTAATGACGCCGGTGACAAGGCCGCGCAGCAGCGCGCCGACCACGTCGTTGCTGAACACCGAGCCGTCGGCGTCGTAGCGGCGCTGCCGGAAACCGGTCGCCACCTGCGACACCTCGGACCGGCGCCGGGTCAGTTCGGCAAGTTCGGCGCGGACGCGTTTCGCCTCGATGTCGAAACGGTCCTGGCTCTCGCGTAGCATCCGGATGCGGCCGACGATGGCCTCGTCCTCGGGAGAGGGGGTCCGCAGGGCCTCGGCATAGAGGCGCTCGATGTCCTCGCGCCGCAGGGTTTCCGCGAGCAGGCCGATGGCCTGGCGGAAGCGGTCGTCCTCGCCGCGCGCGAAGGCGCCCGCCCGCTGGTCGAGAGCCTTGTGCCGTTCCTCGGCCGCCGCGCGGGCTGCATCGAGGGCGTCGAGTTTCTGCCGGTGGCCGGCGATCTCGGCCTCGGCCGCATCGCCGCCGGTGCCGAGGAAGGCGGTCTTCTCCATCGCCTTCACCCGCTCGACCGCGTCCACGGCCAGCGCCGCGCTGCGGTTTGCGTGCTCGCGCAAGCGCTTGGGGATCTCCGTCAGGCGGGCGTAGTTCGGCCGCGCATCCTGATAGCGCACCAGGCGCGCCACCCATCCGTCGAGAAGCCGCGCGACATTGCCCGCCTCGTAGGCCTGCGTCGCATAGGTCCGCTTCCACAGGTACATGAACAGCGCATCGTCCTCGTAAGGCTTGCGCTTGGCCTCCAGTTCTTCCTCGGCGAGCCTCGCCTTCTTCTCCGACTCCTCGGCGATATGGACGATCCGGTCGGCCTCGGCCCGGGTCGCCACGTAGTCGCTCTTCGCAGCCAAACCGACCTGCGCTTCGTTCTGCACGGCGTCGCGGCGTTCCTCGGCTTCCGCGAGGCGGCGGGCGAAGTCCTCACGCTCGGCGGCGATGCGCTCGATCTCACCCTCCACGGCGGCAATCTCGGCCTCGAGCCTGTTGCGGTCGTTAAGGCGCAGGGCGAGGATCGCCCTGACGTCGGTCGCCACCTGCGTCAGCCGCCCCCCGAGGCCGCTCTCGCTCTTCAGGCGGAAGACGGCGAGGTCACGGAAGCGCTCCGCCTCCTCGGCCCGCGCCTCGGCGCTGCCACGGCTGGCCTCGTCGAGGCGCCGATTGATCGCGTTCTCGGCCTGCCGGATCTCGGCGAGGGCGCCTTCGATGCCGCCGAGGGCTGAATGTCCGGGGATCATGCGCTGCCCTCCTACCAGCTCGTGATCGCGCCGCCCGGCAGCGTCTCGCGCCAGGTCGGATCGAGCTGGCCGCGCAGCTTGCGGCCAAGGATGGCGTTCTGGACGATGCCGTCGTCGCGCTTGTCGGCCTCGACCTGCCGGTAGAGGCTTTCCGGAACGCGGACGCCCCATTTGGTGACGACCTTCGTCGTCGCGTCCTCCTCGGAGGTGATGGTGCGCGACAGCGGTCGGCCGTCGCGGCCGATCGCCTCGACGATCAGGTAATAGTTCATGGCGTTGGGGTTGCGGCGCGGACGCCGCCAGACGCCGGTCGATTCGCCCGGCCGTGAGACGATGCGCACGTCGTATTCGGTACGGATGTCGTCGCGCAGGCGCTCGAGCTCAGCCACCACGGCCCGGGCGGACACCGCCTTGCCGTCGCGGGCGGCAATCGTGCCGTCGGTCACCAGGGCCGCGACCCGCGTGCGCACGGCATCCACCGTCGCCTCCCGGTTGATGTCGGCGGAGAGCCGCGTGATCGCGGCGGGAATCGTCTGCGTCAGTTCGGTGCGCGCCACATAGCCCTGGTAGGACAGCACGCCGGCGCCGATGGCGAGCGCCGCCAGGGCCCCGAGCGCCCATTTTCCCCATCTGCCGCGGGTCACGTAGAGCCGCGCCATCTTCACGGAGAAGCTGTCGCGCGGCGGCTTGTAGACGAAGCGCTCCTCCCGCAGCGCCTTGACGCCCTGGCGGAGGATTTCGTCCGGAACGTCGATGCCCTGCTTGCGGTAGATGTCGCGCAGGCGCTCGATCAGGTCCACCTCGCGGTCGCCCTCGGCGAGCTCGCGCTCGGTGATCTTCTGGTCGTGCCTGAGCGTGTCGACGACATCCATGGCGAGCATGATGTCGTCGAGCTTGGAAGACTGCTGTTCCACCACCGGCGCGGCGACCGGAGAGGCAACGGCGGTGTCGGTCATCGGACGACCCTCCGGTCGGAACATGCGCGCACGGCGATACCGGAAGCCCGGATCACATGCCGAGCGCCGCGCCCTTCTCGGCGAGAGCCGCCAGGCGCTTCTTGCCGTCCTCGACCACGTCGCGAATCTCCCTGGAGTTCTGGGTCGACATCTTGCGCATCTCGAGGATGATCTCGCCGGATTTCTCCTGGAAGGAGACGACGCTCTCGACCAGCTTCTTCACCGCGTCGGCCCGGACCGTCGGGCCGTAGCCGGCGCGCAGCGCCTCTTCCTGCACCTTGTCGCCGATCTCGGAGAGAGTCTCGAGCGACTTCGAGACGCCCTCCTTCATCTCGTTCAGCGTCCGGGTCGATTCGTGCAGGCCCTGCAGGCCGGTGAACGAGGCCTTCAGCGCGGTCAGCACCGCGTCGTTGGTGGAGAAGAACGAGATGGCCTGGGCATAGACGCGCTCCTTGGCGTTCGTCGTCTGCATCAGGCGCGCCATGATGACCTCGGAGGTGTTGTAGCCGATGGTCAGGTTGTCGGAGAGGTCCTTGGCGATCTGGTAGCGCTTCTCCTCGTCCTGCATCTCGCGCAGCTTGGTGTCGCGGACGAGTTCGAGATTGGCGCGCTCGGCCGGCACCGTGCCGGTGTAGGCCGCGACCGCCTCGGAGGCGGTCTTCAGATCGGCCTGCCTGGCCTGCAGCGCCTCGTAGGCCTTCTCGAGAACCTCGAGGGCCTGCACCTCGGCCTGCTTCAGCGCGCCGCGGAAGTCGCGGTAGGCGTCGAGGATGGTGACCTCGCGCTGAATCTGGTCCTTCGTGGCGCGCGCAACGTCGAGATAGACGGTGCGGATACCGTCGAAACGGGTGGCGATATCGCCGCGGCGGACCTTGGTCCAGATGTTCTCCAGCCGCTCGAAGGTCGAGAGCTTGCCGTCGGCGAGTTGGTCGACCATGCGCTTGGCGTCGTCACGAATGGAGTTGAAGCTCCTGGTGATCAGCTCGTAGCGCTCGCCGATCTCCATGCCGGCAACCTGATTGCGGACCACCTCGTTGAACACGCCGACCTGGTTGAGGGTGCGCGCGATCATGGTCACACGGTCCTGGTCGAGGTGCGAAATCTTCTGCAGCAGCGGGATGATCGGCTGCTCGTCGATCTTGGAGGGCATCAGCCCCAGGTCGCGCAGCACGCCCGTGGCGCGGTCCAGATACTGCATCGGCGAGGGAACGACGGTCGTGGTCGTCGTCGGCGTGGTGGTCGTGTTCATCGCTACGCTCATCTGGCCAGAACCGGCCCGCCGCCGGCCTGGTCAATGTGGTGGGCGCCTGCCCCAAAGGCAAGACGCCGCCAGGTTCAGCGACCGGCCGTGCGGACGATGGTTCCGGCCACCTGCTGCGCCATGCAGTCGTGACCCGCCGATGTCAGGTGCAGGCCGTCGAAGGCGATGAGGGAGTCGAAGGCGCTGCGATTGCTGACCGCCAACCGGTACATGGCATCGTAGCGGCGCACCACCGGAGCCCCGGAACGGGCGCCCTCCGAGGCGATGATGCCGGCAAACTGGGCCGTACGCGTGCCGCGTTCGGCCCAGCGGGAATATTGCGGGTCGACCAGAACGGCATCGGCGCCGGCCGCCCGGATGGCGGCGAGGCCGCCGGCAACCGTCGCCCTGAACGCCTCGGCGGAGACGCCGAAATTGGCGTCGTTGGTGCCGAGCTGCCAGACGACCAGCGTCGGCTGGTGCTGCGCGAGTTCCGCCCTGAGCCGTCCTGCCGCACCCGATGCGGTCTCGCCGGAGACGCCCGACACCACCACCTCGATGACGGAGTTCGGCCACCGCGCCTTGATCATGGGTCCGAGACGATGGGCAAAGCCCGCGCCGCCGCTGCCGACGCCGGCCGTGGTCGAGGAACCGATGGCGAGGACGCGCACGGTCTGGCGCGCCCGGATGCGCGCGGATGTGCGCGGCAGCGACCCGCCGGCGGTCGCCGATGCGACAGCGGGAACCGAGCAGCGGGCCTCGGCGGATTCGGTGGCGGCGGGAAGGGCGAGGATCGCGGCGAGAGCGGCGATGGCGGCATGCGGGAGGCGAGGACGAAACATGCACGGACCCCGAAGTGACGATATGGCTATCGATAGCGGAAGAAAACCCGCCTCCGCAACGTCCTTGCGCGAAAAGTCAGTCTTTCTGTGGCGGCCCGAGCACGATCCGCGCCGCGACCGGCAGGAGAAGTGCAATGCCGACGAAGCGGACGATGTGGTGGGCGCCGACGAAGGCGGGGTCCATGTCGAGGACGAAGGCGAGGATCGCCATGGCCTCGATGCCGCCGGGCGCATAGGCGAGAACCACCTTGCCAACCGGAAGCCCGGCGATCCACGCGACCGCCAGCGCCACCACGAGCGTCACCGCGATGCCGATCAGGAAGGCGCCGACCGAGGCGCGCGCCAGCCGCCTGAGTTCGGCCATCGATGTTCCGGCGAAGCGGGCGGCGATAAGGACGCCGATGACGACGAAGCCGATGATCATAAACGGCTCCGGCACGGTCGCCGTGACCGTTCCCGACCCATGCAGAACCGCGCTGGCGAACATGGCGCCGACGGTCGCCCCGCCGGGCACCCCGAGCCTTTCCATGCCGAGGCCACAACTCACCGACAGGACGAGCAGCAGAACGAGCTCCGTCCAGTTGGCCGTCGTCGGGGACGATGGCGGCGCGACCGCCGTGCCGCCCATGCCGGCGATCGACAGCAGGCCGGGAAGCACCGCCATCAGCAGAAGCAGGCGCACGCTCTGGATCACCGCGACGCTGCGGGTGTCGGCCGGCGAAGTCAGCGTCATGGCCATGACGTAGCTCAGCGCGCCGGGAATCGAGGCGAAGAACGAGGTGTGGCGGTTCATGCCCTCCAGGCGATGCAGATAGAGGGTGATCCCGGCCACGATGCCCGGCACCAGCACGGCGAGGCCGGCCATGGATACCGGCCATGACAGCATGAGACGGAGCGTCTCCGGCGTCACCGCCGATCCCATGACGGCGCCGAGCAGCAGGAAGGTCACCGTGGCGATCGGACCGGGAACATCGACCCGCAGACCGGCGAGGGCGAGGACGGTCGCCGCAATCAGCGCGCCCGACATCCAGGCCGCCGGCATGCCGAGCCGATGGAAGAGATAGCCGCCCGCCGCGCCGACGAGGCAGGGGACGACGAAGCTCGTCAGGAACCGGAGAAGGGCGGAAGCGCTGGGCATCGCGCCCCGCTTCGCATGAAGCGCGCCGGCAGGCAAAGCCGCCCAGACATGCCTGCCGGGCGGCAGCATCAGACCATGGGCGGCCTGACGGCCTGCACCGTCAGGCTGTGGGCATGGCCGCTCGGCCCGGTCCAGTCGAAGGACTGTCCCGGCGACAGGCCGATCAGCGCCGCGCCCACCGGTGTCAGGATCGAGATCCGTCCGGCGGAAATATCCGCTTCCGCAGGCATGACCAGCCGCACCGTCCGGCTCTGGCCGCTATCGGAGACATAGTCGACCTCGGAGCCAATGCCGATCACATCGGCCGGCCGCTTCGTCGGCGGCACGATGCGTGCCCGGTACATCTCGTGGAGCAGGACTTCGGCGACCGCGGGAAGCCGCTCGAGCGCCGACATGGCAAGGCCCGTGACGATGCGATGGTCGTTGTCGCTGACGACGATGGAGGGCATGGCGCGCCGCCGGCGTGGGGCAGTGGAGGTGTTCATGTCGGGAGCTTTCAAAGCTGACGACGCACCCGCGACGCGGCGCCGGATGCGATGAGGATGATGGGACGGAGAAGAAACGGAAGCGCGTGCCGATACCGGATGAGCCCTCGCCCCATGCCCGGAGGCACGCAGGGGCCGGGCAGGGGTCAGAGGCCGAAGATCAGCCTGAAGGTCGGAGCGGCGAAGGGGGTGCAACGGATCATGAGCCGAACATGGCCCGTTTCTTCGAGGTGTCAAGGCGACACGCCGCCACCCCCTGCCCCGCTCACGGCCGGAGCTTGGCTTCCAGCGCCTCGATGCGGTCCGCCTCGCCGGGGGGCTTGTCCCAGCGGATGCGCGCGACGCGGGGGAAGCGCATGGCGATGCCCGACTTGTGCCGGGTCGAGCGCTGGAGACCCTCGAAGGCGATCTCCAGCACCAGCCCTTCGCGCGCCGTGTGGGTGACCTCGCGCACCGGGCCGAAGCGGTTGACCGTGTGATTGCGGACGAAGCGGTCGAGCCGCCCGAGCTCCTCGTCGGTGAAGCCGAAATAGGCCTTGCCCACCGGCACCAACTCCTCGGCGCCGGTCGCGCCGCGCCAGACGCCGAAGGTGAAGTCGGAATAGAAGCTGGAGCGCTTGCCGTGGCCGCGCTGCGCATACATCAGCACGCAGTCGACGACCATCGGATCGCGCTTCCACTTGTACCAGAGACCCTTCGGACGGCCGGGCAGGTAGGGCGCGTCGAGGCGCTTCACCATCAGCCCCTCGATGGCTTCCGCATCGTCGCCGGCCGCCGCGCTTTCCGGATCGAGACGTGCCGCCGCCAGCGCCGCCCAGTCGGGGAAGGCGATCAGCGGCGAGAGATCGATGCGCGGCGTCGACAGGCCGGCCACGAAAGCCTCAAGCCGGGCCCGGCGCTCGACGAAGGGCCGGTCGCGCAGGTCGACGGCGCCCTCGAAGAGCAGGTCGTAGGCGCGGATATGGGCCGGGGATTCCGCCAGCATGGCCGCCGTCACGCGCTTGCGGTTGAGGCGCTGCTGCAGCACGTTGAAGCTCTGCACCCGCGCCTCGCGCAGCACCAGCAGTTCGCCGTCGATGGCGCCGTCGAAATCCAGCGCCTCGACGATGTCGGGGAAGGCGCCTGAAATATCCTCGCCGGTGCGCGAATAGAGCCGCGCCACCCGCCGGCCGTCGGGCAGGGTTCCGCCGGCGGCCTGCACGCGGATGCCGTCCCACTTCCATTCGGCGGCGAAATGCGCCGCATCGAGCGCATCGAAGGCGTCGTCCTCCAGCGGATGGGCCAGCATCGGCGGCCGGAACGGCGCGGGGTCGAGGGCCTCGGGACGATCCGCCCTGCCCTCGACCCAGGCGAAGAGCTTTTCATAGGGGGGCTTGAGGCCGGGCCAGACGAGTTCGACCTCGTCGGCATCCCGTCCACCCAGCGCCGCGACGGCCGTCTTGGCGAGACGGGCCGAAACGCCGATGCGCAGGCCGCCGGTGATGAGCTTCAGGAGCGCCCAGCGGCCGGTCTCGTCGAGCTGGTCGAGCCAGCCGGCAAGCAGGGCGGGCAGGGCCGGTTTCGACGTCGTCGCCAGCGTCGCGACCACCTCGGCGAGGGTCGGAGGCGGCGGGCGGTTGTGGCCGGTTTCCGCCATGCCCGGCCCCGGCCACATCAGTGCGACGGTTTCCGACAGGTCCCCGACATAGTCGTAGGAGAGCGCGAAGAGCACCGGATCGGTGCGCTCGGCGATCAGCCCGCGGATGAGGCCGGCCTTGGCATGCCTGAAGGTCAGCGCCCCGGTCATGGCGGCGAGGGCCCAGCCGCGCTCGGGATCGGGCGTCGCGCGAAAATAGTCGGCGATCAGCGCCAGCTTGGCGTTGCGGCGCGGCTCGTAGGCGAGGCGGTCGAGGAGGGCGGCGAAGCGGTTCATGCGGTGGCGCCCGCCGGGCTCGCCTCGGCCTCCCCCTCGTCGCCATAGCCGACGAGCCGAAGCGGCCGCGCCGTCAGCCCCAGCGTCCCGCACCAGTGGACGAGCGCATCCTCCTGGCCATGCGTCACCCAGACTTCGCCGGCTCCGGTATCGCGGATCGTCTGCTGCAGCTCGTCCCAGTCGGAATGGTCGGAAATGACCAGCGGCAGCTCGACGCCGCCCTGTCGCGCCCGCGCCCTCACCCGCATCCAGCCCGAAGCAAAGGCCGTCACCGGGTCCGGAAAGCGCCTGGCCCAGAGATCCTTCATCGACCCAGGCGGGCAGATGACGATGGCGCCTCCGAGCGCGGCCTTGTCGGCCTCCTTGGCCAGGCGGATGTCGCCGAGATCATGGCCCTCGGCCTCGTAGAAGCGCGTCAGCTTCTCCACCGCGCCGTGAATATAGATGGGCGCGTCGTGGCCTGCGGCGCGGATCAGCGCCATGACCCGCTGCGCCTTGCCGAGCGAATAGGCCCCGACGAGATGGGCGCGGTCTGGGAACAGCCGCACCGAGGCGAGAAGCTTCGCAACCTCCCCCGCCTCGTCCGGATGGCGGAACACCGGCAGGCCGAACGTCGCCTCTGTGATGAAGACATCGCAGGGAACCACCTCGAAGGCCTCGGCTGTCGGGTCCGCGGCGCGCTTGTAATCGCCGGAGGCGACGATCGTCAGGCCCTTGTGGCTCACCGCGATCTGCGCCGATCCGAGGATGTGGCCGGCCGGAAAGAACGTGAACGTGACGCCGTTGATGACCGTCGGTTCGCCCCAGCGGGCCTCCTGCGTCGTGCCGCCGAAATCCGTGCCGTAGCGGATCGCCATGATCCTCAGCGTCGCGGCGGTGGCGAGCACCGCGTCATGTCCGGCGCGGGCATGATCGGAATGGCCATGGGTCACCAGCGCCCGCGGAACCGGCCTGACGGGATCGATGAAGACGTCCGCTGGCGGGCAGTAGAGCCCGCGCGGCGTCGGCAAAAGCAGGTCGTCGGGGCGCATCGCAGGCATGTAGTCTGGGCGGTCTCTCACGGAAAGGGGATCGGTCCTGCGGTTTCGCCTTTTGATTCCGGCGACGTGATGGACTAGATAAACGCCATGTCGACCAAGACAGTTCAGCAGCCTTCCTCCGACACGCCGCGCCTGGCGCTCTGGGCGACGGGGATCGGTGTCGCCGCGCTCGCGGCGGCCTCCGGCGTCCTGTGGTGGACCCAGGGGTCGAAGGTCTTCCTCGACACGCTGGCGGCCGGCCTCGCCTGGTGCTTCTGAGACGAACATGACGCAGGACAACAAGGTTCCCACCCGGCGGCGGCTGTCTGCCGCCCTGATCCTGTCGCTCGCCCTGCTCGTCGGAGGGCTCGGAATTCTGGCGGCGGTGGTGCATTTCACCATGCCGCGCGGCGGCCAGCTCGCCTCCAGCTCCTCGGCCATCGGCGGCGCCTTCAACCTCACCGACCAGAACGGCAAGCCCTTCACCGAGAAGGATCTCGCCGGCAAGCCGAGCCTCGTCTTCTTCGGCTTCACCCATTGCCCGGACATCTGCCCGACCAAGCTCTTCGAGATCACGCAGATGCTCGATTCGCTCGGCGCCGACGCCGGCAAGGTCAACGTGGTCTTCATCACCGTCGACCCCGAGCGCGACACCACCGAGCTGCTGTCGACCTATCTCGGCAGCTTCCACGCCGGCATCCGCGGCCTCACGGGGAGCGAGGAGCAGGTGACGCAGGCGATGCGCGCCTACCGCGCCTTCGCGCGCAAGGTGCCGCTCGACGCCGGCGGCTACACCATGGACCATACCACCTTCGTTTATCTGATGGACCGGCAGGGCCAGTTCGTCTCGACCTTCGACGTCGCGCGCGATCCCGCCAAGGCGGCCCAGGACCTGCGCCGCTACCTGTGAGGGGCGTTCCCTCTTCGTTCGGCACTGCCGGGCGAATCGCTTAAGCTGCGTCCCATGTCTGACATCATCCTCGTCATCGGTGGCCGCGCCATCACGGCCGGCGAACTGGCCTTCGGCCTTCTCGGCCTCTCCGTGCTCATGCTGGCGATCCTGTTCGTTGCGCTGCGCCGGCAAGCCTCCGCGCGCGCGCTGGAGGCCGAGCGCGCCGTCATCCACGCCCAGGAGATCGAGGAGCGGATGGGCGAGATGACGCGCATCCAGTCCGAGCTCACCGGGCGTCTGCAGGCGATGGCTGAGGGTCTCGGCTCGCGCCAGAACGATCTGGCAAGGCAGCTCGGCGACAGGCTCGACGGCATGTCGACGCGCATCGGGCAGTCGCTGGAAGGCCAGACGAAGACGACGGTGGAAAATCTCGGCAAGCTCAACGAGCGCCTCGCCGTCATCGACAGCGCCCAGAAGAACCTCACCGACCTTGCAGGGCAGGTCGTGACGCTGAAGGACGTGCTCGCCAACAAGCAGGCGCGCGGCGCCTTCGGCCAGGGGCGGATGGAGGCGATCCTCACCGACGGCCTGCCGCGCACCGGCTTCACCTTCCAGCCGACGCTCACCAACGGCAAGCGCCCCGATGCCGTCATCCGTCTTGCCGGCGACCCGCGCGGCCTCGTCGTCGACGCCAAGTTCCCGCTCGAGGCCGTCACCATGTGGCGCGAGGCCAAGGCCGAGGAGGTCAAGCGCCTCGCCGCCCAGCGCCTGCGGCAGGACCTCACCGTCCACATCAAGGATATCTCGGAGAAATACCTCATCCCCGGCGAGACGCAGGACATGGCGCTGATGTTCGTGCCGTCGGAGGGCATCTATGCCGACCTCAACGAGCATTTCGACGACGTCATGCAGAAGGCCTTCCGCGCCCGCGTGCTGGTCGTCTCGCCATCCCTGCTGATGCTCGCGGTTCAGGTGGTGCAGGGCCTTCTCAAGGACGAGCGGATGCGCGAGGAGGCCCGCGTCATCCAGAAGGAGGTCTCGCACCTCCTCGACGACGTCACCCGTCTCACCGACCGCGTCCTCAACCTGCAGAAGCACTTCGGCCAGGCCCAGGATGACCTCGGCCAGATCCTCACCTCGGCCGACAAGATCGCCAAGCGCGGCGGGCGCATCGAGGCGCTGGAGTTCGACGAGGCGACGGCGCCGCCGCCGCTCGCCAAGCTGCCGCTGAAGGGATCGATGGCGGCGGAGTGAGGCGTCGCCTCACGCCAGCGCCGCGGCCCATTCGGCCAGTACGTCCTGATCGCCCTCGCCAACCGGGGCCTCGCGGGGCAAACGCGACGGATCAAGCTCCCGCAACGCCCAGACAGCTGCGCCGCGGACCAGCGGCGAGGGGTCGTCGAGCAGCGCCGCGGCAGTCTCGACCAATGCCCCGTCTCCGCTGTTGCCGATCGCGATCAGCACGTTGCGCAGGAAACGGTCGCGGCCGACGCGCTTCACCGGGCTCTTCGTGAACAGCGCGCGGAAGGCGGCATCGTCGAGACGGGCGAGGTCTGCGAGGGCGGGGCGCTTGAGATGCTCGCGCGCGGCGAGCTTCATCTCCCGGCCCTCGGACGCGAACTTGTTCCACGGACAGGCGGCGAGACAGTCGTCGCAGCCATAGATGCGGTTGCCAATGGCCTTGCGGAATTCGCGCGGGATCGGCCCCTTGTTCTCGATCGTGAGGTAGCTGATGCAGCGGCGGGCATCGAGGCGGTAGGGCGCGGGAAAGGCCGCGGTCGGGCAGATGTCGAGGCAGGCACGGCAGGAGCCGCAGCGGTCCTCCTCCGGCACGTCGGGCGCGATCTCCAGCGTCGTCATGATGGCGCCGAGGAAGAGCCAGGAGCCGAACCGGCGCGAGACGAGATTGGTGTGCTTGCCCTGCCAGCCGAGGCCGGCGGCAGCCGCCAGCGGCTTTTCCATCAGGGGCGCAGTGTCGACGAAGACCTTCAGCGCGCAGCCCGTCTCCTCGGCAAGCCACCGGCCCACAGCCTTGAGCCGCGCCTTGATGAGGTCATGGTAGTCGTCGCCCCGCGCATAGACGGAGATCAGCCCACAATCGCGGTCCTTCAGGCCGTCGAGCGGGTTCTCGTCGGGGCCGTAATTGACCCCGAGCATGATGATCGATCGCCCCTCCGGCCAGAGGATGCGGGGGTCGCCGCGGCGCGGCGCGCTCTCCTCCATCCAAGCCATGGAACCGTGACGGCCGGCGGCGATGGCCTCGGCCAGGCGCGCGGGCGCGTGCGGGATGGCGTCGGGCCGGGTGAAGCCGATGGCGTCGAAGCCCTCGGCCGCTGCCTTCTCCGTGATGGCGGCGCGCAGCGCGGCCGGATCGCTCAGAAGTCGAGATCGGCGTAGGTCGCGCTCGGCTGCATGCCGACCACCCGGTCGTTCAGCAGGGCGCGGAAGGACGGCCGGGACTTCACCCGCGCATACCAGTCCCTCGCGGCCGCCTCGTCGTTCCACGCAACCTCACCCAGATAGTCGACGACCGACAGATGCGCCGCCGCCGCCAGATCGGCGTAGCTCATCTGCGGTCCGGCAAGCCAGTCGTTTCGCGCCGCCAGCCAGCCGACATAGGCCAGATGATAGCGGATATTGGCGCGGGCCGCCCTCAGCACCGTGGTGTTGGGCGCCCCGCCGCCGAACTCGGCCGGAATGAAGCGCTTGTCGATCTTCTCCTCGACCAGCGGTCCGGAGACCTCCTCGAAGAACTTGCCGTGGAACCAGCGCATCAGCCGGCGCGTCTCGATGCGCTGCGTCAGCGCCTCGGGCATCAGCCGGCGGTCGGCCGGCCCCGTCTCCAGATCGTCGAGCCAGGCGGCCACGCCATCCGCCCCGACGACGCCCGGACCGTCGGCGATCTCCACCACCGGCGTCGTCGCTTCCGGATTGAGCCGGAGGAAATCCTCACGCCGCTCCCATGGCCTCGCCTCGACGAGCGCCGCCTCGATGCCCCGCTCTGCGAGGGCAAGGCGGACGAAACGCGAATGCGGACAGAAGAATCGATGATGGAGAACGAGTTCCATGCGCTCCGAACCTGAACGGGCGGCAATCGAGAGGCCCGATATGGTCTTTCCATGACATTGCGGCGGGAGGCCGGGTGAATAGCCCCCGCGCGCCGGAGAGACAACCACGCGAATTGCCCGGCTCCCTTCACCGATCGTCATGCTTAACCAAACGTGAACCTCGTCGCGCTTAAGTGGGCTGATGCCGGCCGACCGGGGCCGGTCGCGCTCTCGGGGTCGCCATGGACATCGTCAATCTCGGCAAGGCGCTGTTCCTCGGCATCGTCGAGGGCAGCACCGAGTTCATTCCGGTGTCCTCCACCGGCCACCTCATCCTGATCGGCCATTTCCTCGGCTTCCATTCGACGGGCAAGACCTTCGAGGTGCTGATCCAGCTCGGCGCGATCCTCGCCATCATGCTGGTCTATTTCTCGCGGCTGCTGGGGGTTGTGCTCTGCCTGCCGACCGATGCCTGGGCGCGCCGGTTCGTCGTCTCGGTCCTCGTCGCCTTCCTGCCCGCCGCCCTGCTCGGCGCATTGCTGCACAGCCGGATCAAGGCGCTGTTCGAGCGGCCGGACCTCGTCTGCGTCGCGCTCATCCTCGGCGGCATCGTTCTGCTCGTCGTCGACCGCCTGAAGCTGGAGCCGAAGGAGGACAATGCCTTCCGCTTCTCGCCCTGGCTGGCGTTCAGGATCGGCCTCTGGCAGTGCGCGGCGCTGTTCCCCGGCGTGTCGCGGTCGGGCGCCACCATTGTCGGCGCGCTGCTGATGGGAACGACCAAGAGGGCGGCGGCGGAATTCTCCTTCTTCCTCGCCATGCCCACCATGGCGGGCGCCTTCGCCTACGACCTCTACAAGAACTACAAGCTGCTCGACTTCTCCGATGTCGGCACCATCAGCGTCGGCTTCGTCGCGGCCTTCATCTCCGGGCTCTTCGTCGTCCGCTTCCTGCTCGACTATGTCAGCCGGCACGGCTTCATGCTCTTCGCCGTGTGGCGGATCGTGGTCGGGACGGCAGGACTGGCCGGACTCTATCTGATCCGCTGAGGGCGGTCAGCGCGCCTGTTCGGCGAACTGGCCCTGCCGGCGGAAGCGCCACAGATAGGACGGCACGATGGCCTCGACCGACTGGGGAGGGATCCCCAGCCCTTCCAGCGTGCGGCCCTCGGCCTTCGCGCTTTCGCCGACCACGTTGTCCGAGCGCAGCAGCTCGACCTGGTCGACGGTCAGCATCGGCTTCGGCAGGAGCTGGAGGAACTTCGCCTTGAGTCTGGCGAGACTGAACGACAGCGGCACGAGCAGCCGCTTGCGGCCGGTCGTTTCCAGCACGAACTCCATCAGGTCCCGGAAGCTCTTCACGGCGGGACCACCGAGCTCGTAGATGGCGCCGGGCTTCGCGCGGCCGTCGACGGCGGCCATCACAGCCTGCGCGACGTCGCCGACGAACACCGGCTGGAACTTCGTCTCGCCGCCGCCAATGAGCGGCAGGGCCGGCGACATCTGGGCAAGGCCCGCGAACCGGTTGAAGAAGTCGTCCTCGGGGCCGAAGACGATGGAGGGGCGCAGGATGACCGCGTCGGGGGCCTCCTTCAGCACCGCCGCCTCGCCCGCCGCCTTGGTCTGCGCATAGAGCGCCGGGCTTGCCGCATCGGCGCCGATGGCCGAGATGTGGATGAGGCGGGCACCGGCCTCGGCGGTGGCCTTCGCGACGGCGCTCGCGCCACGCGCCTGCACCGAATCGAACTTCTGGCGGCCAGTCTCGTAGAGGATGCCGACGCAGTTGATGACGATCTCGGCACCCGCCACGGCCTGCTTCACCGAATCCGGATAGCGCAGATTGGCCTGCACCGCATGGATCTGCCCCACCGCGCCGAGCGGCTGGAGGTGGCCGGCGAGATCGGGGCGGCGCACCGCCACGCGCACGCGAAAGCCCCGGCGCGCGAGAGCCCGGACGACGTGCCGTCCGACGAATCCCGAGCCACCGAAGACGGTGACGAGGCGGTCGTAGGTCTGCATCTGCGGGGCCCTCTCGAAATCGCGGGGAACGCGCCGTGATTAGTCGATTTCCACCATGAGGTACAGGGGCCGAAATGGCGAGCCGGGGCGCTTGCCGCTCAGCCCCACCAGGCCATCAGACCGGCCGCCGCGGCCCAGATCACCGCATAGCGCAGGGTGCGCGCGAGCCCGGTGATGACGGCGGTGGGCAGCGCCGGATAGCGCGCCATCCCCGCGACGAGCGTGATCGGATCGCCGATGACCGGCATCCAGCACAGGAGCAGCGTCGCCCATCCGTAGCGCGTGAACAGGCGGGTGGCGCGCGCAAAGCTCTCCGGCGGCAGGCGGAAGCGCCGCATCCAGCGGTGGCCGCTTTCGCTGTCCGCGCCGCGGGCGATCTGCGTGCCGATCCACCAACTCGTCATGCCGCCCGCCGTATTGGCGAGCGCGGCGACGACGAACAGCATCCAGGGCTGCGCGGAGCCGGTGGCGAGCAGGGCCAGGAAAACCGCCTCGGAACCGCCGGGAAGCAGGGTGGCGGCGGTGAAGGCGGCGAGAGCCATGGTCGTCAGCGAGGCGAATTCGGCGACCAAGCGCTCCTCCGGGTTAACCCTCGCCTCATGCCACGCCCGGGCCGGCTTGCACAGGCCGCCCGCTGCCCGTTTAATACGGCTCCGAAACGAGTTCCCCCGACCAGGATTGCGTATCGTCCATGGCCGTCGTGTTGCGCCCGTCCCAGGCGATGAAGCTGATGCACGACGTGTCGCTGGCGCTCGTGCGCGACGGTGAGCCCGATCTGTCGTCGCGCCAACTCGCCATCCTCCTGACGATCTACCTCGAGCCGCCGCCGCACCATGTGCGCGATCTCGCGCGCAAGCTCGGCGTCACCAAGCCGGTCATCACCCGGGCGCTGGACAGCATGGGCAAGCTCGAGCTCGTCACGCGCCGCCGCGACGAGAACGACCGGCGCGACGTCGTCATCCAGCGCACGGTGAAGGGCGCCCTGGCGGTGGAGCGCCTCGGCGATCTCGTCGCCGAGCACGCCGGCCTGCTACAGCCGTGAGCCGTTAACCGCCTTGTGCTAGCACTCTGCCCATGACCTTCACGCTGCCGCCCGGCTTCGACCGCCGCCTCACTCCTGCCCGTGCCGATCTTGCCGCCGCCCATTTGAAGGGCCAGGTCGAGGCCGCCCGCTATGCCGAGGGCCGGCCGATGCGCGTCGAGTTTCCCGTCGCGCCGCTGGCCCCCTCGCGGCTGATGAACGCCGCCCGCGACAGCGAATTCCTCCTCGGCGAGGAGGTGGTCGTCTATGACGAGGACGGCGGCTTCGTCTATGTCCAGTCGGACCGCGACGGCTATGTTGGCTACGCCATCGCCGGCGCCTTCCGGCCGCGACGGGCGCCGGCGACCCATCGTGTCGGCGTCATCCGCACCCATGCCTATCCCGGTCCCAGCATCAAGCTGCCGCCCACCTGGATCATGCATCGCAACAGCCGCGTCACGGTCGAGCGCTTCACCGAGGGCTTCGCCGTGACGGATACCGGCGCCCATCTGATCGCCGCACATCTCGTCCCCGTCGATCAATACGAGACGGACTTCGTCGCGGTGGCGGAGACCTATCTCGGCACGCCCTATCTGTGGGCCGGGCGCACCAGCTTCGGCATCGACTGTTCCGGCCTCGTGCAGACTTCTCTCGAGGCCTGCGGCATCGCCGTGCCGCGCGACACCGACATGCAGGAGACGGCCATCGGGGAGCTGGTCGCCTTCGATGGCGACATCGCGAACCTCGCGCGGGGCGACCTCGTCTTCTGGAAGGGCCATGTCGGCATCGTCTCCGGACCCGATGAACTCCTGCACGCCAACGGCCACCACATGATGGTGGTGAGGGAGCCGCTGTCGGGCGCCATCGCCCGCATCCGCGACAAGTCCTACGGCGAAGTGACCAGCGTCCGGCGTCTCGCACCCTAGCTGCAGACGGGCTTGTCGCAGTCGCGCACCGACGCGACGATCCGCTCCATCACGGCCCGTCCCGGCCAGCCAATCACGGCCGTGCCGGCGATGAGCCAGGACGGCGTCGCGGCGAGATTGGTCGCGTTGGCGAGACGAACGGCCTGGACGATCGTCTGGCCGGTCTCCGGGCGGTCGGCGGCCTCTTCCACGGCCTTGCGGTCGAGCCCGAGATCGGAGGCCAGTTCGAGGGCGCGGATGCCGTCGAAGACGCCGCGCACCGCCATCGAGCGCGCATGGAACTCGCGCACCTTCGCCTCCCCGCCGAGCTTCTTCACCGCATACTCCACCCGCGCCGCCTGCACCGAGGGTAGTCCGAGGCTCGGCGCATTGATCAGGCTGACGGCGAGGTCGGCGTCGGCGGCCGTCATCGCCTTCACGTCGTCCGCCGCCCGACGGCAGAAACTGCAGTTGGAATCATAGACCTCGATCAGCGTGACGTCGGCATCGGCCGAGCCCAGCGTGAAGGCGTTGTCGAGCGCCATGATCTCGCCCTGCAGTTCGACGGGCACGCGGAAGTTCTGGATGCCGCGCCCCGCGTCATCCTTCAGCGGATACCAGCCCTCCTGAGCGGTGAGCGGACCCGTCAGGGGTACGAGCCCTGCCAGCACGGCGAGGCGGCGGGTCAGCAACATGCGATGTCTCCGATATGCGAACGGCCGCACCATCGTGGAGCGGCCGTCCGGATAACAATCAAGCCTGCGTGACGGGCAGGCGGATGGCAGACGGCTCAGGCCGCCTTCACCGTCTCGATGAAGCGCGCCACCTCGCGCTGCAGGACGTCGCTCTCGCGTGACAGGGACTGGGCCGAGGAGAGCACCTGCGCGGAGGCGGAGCCCGTCTCCGCGGCGCCGCTGTTGACGCTGGCGATGTTGCCGGCGACCTCGGCCGTGCCCTGGGCCGCTTCCTGGACATTGCGGGAGATTTCCTGCGTCGCCGCGCCCTGCTCCTCCACCGCGGCGGCGATGGCGGCGGCAATGCCGGCCAGTGTGTCGATGGTCGAGCCGATCTCCCGGATGGCGGCGACCGAGTCCTGCGTTGCCGACTGCATCATGGAGATCTGCGCACCGATCTCCTCGGTCGCCTTGGCGGTCTGGGTGGCGAGCTGCTTCACCTCGGAGGCGACGACGGCGAAGCCCTTGCCGGCCTCGCCCGCGCGCGCCGCCTCGATGGTCGCGTTCAGCGCCAGCAGGTTGGTCTGCTCGGCGATGGCGGTGATCAGCTTCACCACGTCACCGATGCGCCCGGCCGCCGTGAGCAGCTCGGCGATCCGCTGGTCGGCCTTCTCGGCCTGCTTCACGGCCTCACTCGACATGCGGCTCGATTCCTCGACCTGCCGGCCGATCTCGCTCACCGAGCTCGCCATCTCCTCGGCCGCGCCGGCGACCGACTGGACGTTGGCCGAGGCCTCGTCGGAGGCAGAGGCGACGACGGTGGCCAGCGACTGCGTATTGGCCGCCGTCTTCGACAGGCTGGTGGCTGCGGATTCCAGCTCCGACGAGGCGCGCGAGACCGTCTCGACGATGCCGCCGACGGTGGCCTGGAAGGCATCGGCGAGATGCAGCATGTCGGCGCGGCGGGCTTCGGCGGCGCGCGCCTCGTTTTCGCTCCGCTCGGACCGCAGCCGCTCGGCCTCGATCATGTTGTCCTTGAAGGTCTGCATGGCGCTGGCCAGCGCCCCGATCTCGTCGCGGCGGCCGGCGAAGCGGCTCTCGACGGTCGTGTCGCCCGAGGCGAGCCGCAGCATGTTGTCCTTGATCTCGGTGAGCGGCCCGATCACGCGGCGCGACATCAGGATAAGAGCGCCGATGGCGAAGGCGAGGGCGAGGGCGAGTTCGCCCAACTGCATCGTCAGGGCGCGGAAGGCGCTCGCCTTCATCGACGCCGAATGGTCGCGCGCAGCGGCAAGCGCCGCATCGGCGACGTTGAGGATGGTGGCGAGCTTGGCCACCGCCATCGGCGACCACTGGCTGGCCGTGAAGCCCGGAGGCTGCTTGTTGATGAGCGCCGTTAGGGTCGTCATGCGTACCTTGGCGAACTCGGGATCGAGAAAGCCCGTCTGCGCCTGCTGCATCGCCGTCGCGAAGCTCGCCGGCAGCGTCAGGCTGGAGGCGAGCTGCTGCACCGCGGCCCAGGAGGTTTCCATGCGCGTGGTGAGCGTCGCGTATCCGACGAGCGGGTTCTCGGGCAGCGGCATGCCGGCGAGCGGATTGGAGATGTAGACCGAGACGTCGCCGGCCGCCTGGCGGGTGACCCAGGCGTTCTGCTTGATCTCCATGAGCTGATCGACGAAGGCGTCATCGAGCTTGATGAGCCGGGTGAGTTCACCCGAGAGTCGGTCGAGCAGGGTGATAGCCCCGTCCGTGGCATTGAAATATGCGTCGGCGATGCCGGCGGGGCGCTGCGCCTTCGGCTGGGCCATGGCCCGCGCCGTCTCCACCTGCAGTTCGGCGAGCCGGGTGATGGTCTGGTCGAGTTGCGCGGCGGCTGCCGCTGCTCCCGGATACTGGATCCCCCTGAGCGTCGCGAGTGCGGCGCGCAGCGCCGGCATCTCGGCTTCCCGGTGCGGCGCGATGGTCCGCGGGACCGTCGGGTGAACCTCCTCGAGGATCAGGGCGCGCCGTGAGTTCGACCGGTCAACACGCAGGTTGTGCAGCGCGGTGAACATGTGCGTGGTCGCGTCGACCACGGAGGCGATCCGGATCGACTTCTGATACTGGGTCCAGGAGGTCCATGCCCCCATGGAGAACTGGGCGATAAGCACCAGCGCGAAGACGGAAACGACGGTCTTCACGAGGCCGCTGACGGTCAGGCGGTTGAGCAAGGGGATTCTCCGGGGCGTCTTCGCAGGTGCAAAAACACCATCGCCGCCCAGGGTAAATGAACCCCTAAGCGCAAGCCAGAGCGAACCAAAAAAGCCAGACCCTGTCGTGCTTTACCTTCCGTAGCGGAAGTTTGTATCAATAGCCGTGCGCGGGATCGACGACGTTGACCAGCGGTTCGCCGTCCATGTGTGCCGTGATCTGGGCCGCCACATAGGCGGCGATCGCCGGCGGCGAGGAGATCGCCGAGTTGTGCGGCGTCACCGTGACGTTCGGATGCGACCAGAGCGGGCTGTCCTCTGGCAGGGGCTCCGTCTGGAACACATCGAGCACCGCGGTTCCGAGCCTGCCCGAATCCAGGGCCGCCAGGATGTCCGCCTCGTTCTGCAACCCGCCGCGACCGACATTGATCAGCACCGGCCCGCCGATGGCCTCGGCCTTCGGAAGATTGGCGAACAGCTTCGCATTGAGGATGCCGGCCGTGTCGGGGGTCAGCGGCATCATGGCGACGAGGATGTCGGAGGAAGCGACGAGCGCGGTCAGGCCCTCAGCGCCTTCATGCATGGTGACGCCCTCGACAGCCTTCGGGCGACGGCTCCAGCCCGCGACCTGGAAGCCCATCACCTTGAGCTTGGCAGCTGCATCCTGGCCGAGGACACCCATGCCGAGGAGGCCGACGCGGATGTCGCTCGCCTGCGGCTGGTCGCGCAGGTCGATCCATTTCCGCTCGCGCTGGAAGCCGTCATAGACGCGCACCCGGCGCAGGGCCATGAGGCAGTGCATGACGACATATTCGGACATGCGCGTGGTGAGGTCGGGATCGACGACGCGCACCACCGGCACGCCCTCGGGCAGGCGGCGGTCCTTGAACAGGTGATCGACGCCGGCGCCCAGCGAGAAGATGGCTTCCAGCAGCGGCAGGTCGGCGAAGGTCCCCTCCGGCTGCTTCCAGGCGGCGGCGTAGCGGACGGCGCGCCGGTCGAAGATCTCGCCCGGCAGCACCACCTGCCAGTCGGGCAGGACGTTCTGGAAACGCTCGCGCCAGGGTTCCGGGTCCCAGGCGCCGATGCCGAGAAGCAGGGTGTTCACGTCGCAGGTCTCTCGTTCGGGGTGGCGGCAAGGTCGAAGGCGGCCGCAAACAATGCCTTGGTGTAGTCGTTCTCGGGCGCCCTGAACACGCGCTCGGCGGGACCCTGCTCCACGACTTTGCCGCCCCTCATGACAATGATGTCGTCGGCAAGCGCAGATACCACCTTCAGATCGTGGGAGATGAAGAGATAGGTCAGGTTCCGCTTCGCCTGCAGGTCGCGCAGCAGGTCGACGATCTGTGCCTGCACGATGCGGTCGAGGGCGGAGGTCGGCTCGTCCAGCAGCACGAAACTCGGCTCCAGCACCATGGCGCGGGCGATGGCGATGCGCTGACGCTGGCCGCCGGAAAACTCGTGCGGGTAGCGGTGGCGCGTCTCGGGATCGATGCCGACATCTTCAAGCGCCGCGACGACGCGGGCGTCGCGCTGATCGGCCGACAGGCCGGCATGGTGGATGGCGAGGCCCTCGGCGACGATTTCGGCGACCGACATGCGCGGCGACAGCGAGCCGTAGGGGTCCTGGAAGACCACCTGCATGAAGCGCCGGTTCGGCCGCATGGCCTTGAAGTCCAGTTCCTGGATCGGGCGACCCATGAAGACGATCCGCCCCTGCGAGGAGATGAGGCGCAGCACGGCAAGGCCGAGCGTCGTCTTGCCCGAGCCGGATTCGCCGACGATGCCGAGGGTGTGGCCCTCGCGGACCTTGATCGAGATGCCGTCCACCGCCTTGATGTGCCCGACTGTGCGGCGCAGCAGTCCCCGCTTCACCGGAAACCAGACCCTGAGCTCATCGGTCTCCATGATAATGGAGGCCTCCTCGCTGGCGGTGCGGATCTCCCGCCGCGGCTCGGCGGCCATGAGCTCGATCGTGTAGGGGTCCTGCGGCCGTTCGAAGATGTCGGAGACCCTGCCCTGTTCGACGATCTTTCCTTGCCGCATGACGCAGACGCGATCTGCGAAGCGCCGGACGATGCCGAGGTCGTGGGTGATGAACAGGATTGCCATGCCGAGTTCGCGCTGCAGATCCTTCAGCAGCGCGAGGATCTGCGCCTGAACCGTTACGTCGAGGGCCGTCGTCGGTTCGTCGGCGATGAGCAGGTCCGGTTCGTTGGCGAGCGCCATGGCGATCATGACGCGCTGGCGCTGCCCGCCGGAGAGCTGGTGCGGATAGGCGTCGAGCCGGCCGGCCGGGTCGGGAATGCCGACCTTCCCGAGCAGGGCGATGGTTCTTGTGCGTGCGGCCTCGACCGACATGCCCCTGTGCAGGATCAGCGTCTCGGCCACCTGCTGCCCGATCGTGTGCAGCGGGTTCAGCGAAGTCATCGGCTCCTGGAAGATGATGGTGATGGCATTGCCGCGCACCCGCCGCATGGCCGCATCGTCGGCGGCGAGCAGATCCTCGCCCTTGAACAGGATACGACCAGAGGGGTGCGAGGCAGCGGGATAGGGCAGCAGCTTCATCACCGACAGGGCGGAGACGGACTTGCCCGAACCGCTCTCGCCGACGATGGCAACCGTCTCGCCGCGGTTCACGTCGAAGGAGATGCGGTCGACGGCCAGCGTCTCCCGACCCGCCTGCCGGAAGGCGACGGAGAGGTTCTCGACCGAGAGAAGGGGGGTGGCGTTCATGGCGTCTCGGACAGGCGTGCGATGAAATCAACGAGCATCTCGTCGAAGGGCGTTACAATGCGCAGGCCCGCCAAGGTCGGAAGCCGGGTGTCATTGGTGACGAGCCAGCCGACCTCCGCGAGTTGGGCCGTGGCGAGATGGATAGCGTCCGGCAGCTTGAGGCGGGGATGCCGTGCACGCAGTCGGGCCGCCGCCTCGAGCGTCTCCGGGTCGACGCCCCTGACGACGATTCCGGGGAAGCCGCCCCCCAGGAGATTGCGATAGCTTTGGATCGTAGCGCCCTGGCCGAAACGCAGGGGCACGACCAGCGTCTCGCTCAGCGTCAGCATGCTGGTGATCGCAGTGCAGCGTTCATCCATTGCGGCGTCGAGCAATGCACCCGCCGCACCGATCCTCTCGGCAGCGCCCTCGACCGCCATGATGAAGACGTTGGAGTCGCAATAGAAGCGACGAGCCATCAACGGCGCGACCACCGCACCGGCGGTTCGCCCTCCGCGTCGCGGATCCAGCGGACCACGTCCACAACCTCTTGCGTGCTCTCGTAGGGCTTGAATCCGGGCTGCGCGAGAATGCGCGCGCGCATCTCGGCGAGGCTCTCGCGTCGGGCCGATGGCTCCGTCTCGATGCGCAGCGTGACGTGACTGACGTCGCCAAGCTCCCTGCGGAGATCTTCCGGCAGCTGGCTTACCGGATAGTGTGGTTTGACGATCTCGTTCATGGCGCCAGCCTATCATACCCTTACGCGAAGGTCTTTCGCGGGTCGAAGGCGTCGCGCACCGCCTCGCCGACGAAGATGAGCAGCGAGAGCATCACCGCCACCGTGCAGAAGCCCGTAAGCGCCAGCCAGGGGGCCTGCAGGTTCGACTTTCCCTGCTGCAGCAGTTCGCCGAGCGAGGGCGATCCCACCGGCAGGCCGAAGCCGAGGAAGTCGAGGGCCGTCAGCGTCATGACGCTGCCAGACAGCACGAAGGGCATGAAGGTGATGGTCGCCACCATGGCATTGGGCAGGAGGTGGCGGACCATGATGGTGGAGGAGGCGACGCCCAGCGCCCGGGCGGCGTTGACGTACTCGAAATTGCGGGCGCGCAGGAATTCCGCGCGCACCACGTTGACCAGCGTCACCCACGAGAACAACAGCAGGATGCCGAGAAGAACGAAGAAGCTCGGCGCCAGCACCGAGGAGATGATGAGCAGGAGATAGAGCGAGGGGATGGCCGTCCAGATCTCGATGAAGCGCTGGAACAGGAGGTCGGTCTTGCCGCCGGAATAGCCCTGCACGGCGCCGGCGGCGATGCCGACCACCGATGAGATGACGGTCAGGGTCAGGCCGAACAGCACGGAGATGCGGAATCCGTAGATGACGCGGGCCAGCACGTCGCGGCCCTGGTCGTCGGTGCCGAGCCAGTTCCAGTTGCCTAGCTGGCAATAGCTCGACCCTTGCGGCCGCTCGCCGCGGGGCTTCGCCTCGGCCGCCGCGCAATCCGGCAGCCTTTCGCGCTGCGCCCAGGTTGGCGCCGAGGGAAAGGGCGTCACCGGGTCCTTCACGGTGGAGGCATAGTTGTGCCGGACCAGCGGCCAGACGATGAAGGCGCGCTTTTCGTCGAAGTGGTCGAGCAGGAACGGGTCCTTGTAGTCGGCCGGGGTCTCGAACTCGCCGCCGAGCTGCTTCTCCGAATAGTTGACCAGCGCTGGAAAGAAGTTCTGCCCCTCGATGCGGATGAAGAGCGGGCGGTCGTTGGCGATCAGCTCGGCGAACAGCGTCACCACGAACAGGATCATGAAGAGACGCAGGCTCCACACGCCGCGCCGGTTGCCCCGGAAATTGGCGAGGCGGCGCTGGTTGAGCGGGGACAGGAAAGGCCGCGTCGGGACGGCGGCGGCCTGACGCAGGGCGGCGGCGCTCATGTCAGACCTCCCGCGCCTCGAAGTCGATGCGCGGATCGACCCAGGTGTACATGAGGTCGGAGATGAGGTTCACGACGAGCCCGACGAGGGAAAAGATGAAGAGGGTGGCGAAGACCACCGGATAGTCACGGTTGAGCACGCTCTCGAAGCCGAGCAGGCCGAGCCCGTCGAGCGAGAAGATCGTCTCGATCAGCAGCGATCCCGTGAAGAAGGCATGCACGAAGGCCCCGGGAAATCCGGCGATGACGATGAGCATCGCATTGCGGAAGACGTGTCCGTAGAGCACCTGGTTCTCGTCGAGCCCCTTGGCGCGGGCCGTCATCACGTACTGCTTGCGGATCTCGTCGAGGAACGAATTCTTAGTCAGCAGCGTGATGGTGGCGAAGGCGCCGAGCGCCATGGCGGTGAGCGGCAGGGCGAGGTGCCAGAGATAGTCGACGATCTTCTGGCCGGACGACAGCTCTGCCCAGTTGTCCGACCACAGGCCGCGCAGCGGGAACCAGTCGAGGAACGATCCGCCCGCGAACAGCACGATCAGGAGGATGGCGAACAGGAAGCCGGGGATCGCATAGCCGACCACGATGACCGCCGAGGTCCAGACGTCGAAGCGCGAGCCGTCCTGCATCGCCTTGCGGATGCCGAGCGGGATGGAGACGACATAGGTCAGGAGCGTCAGCCAGAGACCGAGCGAGATCGACACGGGCAGCTTCTCGCCGATGAGCTGAAGCACCGAGACGTCACGGAAGTAGCTCTTGCCGAAATCGAAGCGGGCATAGTTCCAGATCATCAGCAGGAAACGCTCGTGCGCCGGCTTGTCGAAGCCGAACTGCTTCTCAAGCTGGGCGATGAACTGCGGGTCGAGGCCCTGCGCGCCGCGATAGGCGCTGTTGGCGGCCTCGGCCGCACTGGCCTGCGCCGCATCCGCCCCGCCGCCGGAGACCCGCTGCGTCGCCGAAACGTCATTGCCGGTGAGCTGCGCAATGACGCGCTCCACCGGTCCGCCGGGCGCGAACTGGATGACGAGGAAAGAGATCAGCATGATCCCGAGGATGGTCGGGATCATGAGCAGGATGCGCCGGATGATGTAGGTCAGCATGGCGGCAGGTTCGGTGCGTCGGAGTCCCGCGTCAATAGCGGGGCGTCGTCGCAGCGGCCCGGAGCGTTCAACTCACCGCCAGCGTGCCGATGGCCATGGTCACCGCCGCCTGTGTCGGGTCGATCACCGGAATGCCGAGGGCCTCCTCAAGCGGCTTCCGGTGCCGCGCCATGCCGGCGCAGCCCATGACGATGGCGCCGGCGCCGTCGAGGTCCTTGAGCTCGCGGCCGATGGTGATCATGCGGGCGAGCGTCCCGTCGCCCGACGCGGTTTCAGCGACCGACATCTCCAGCGCCCGCTCGCCGGCGAGCCGCTCCATCAGCCCCATCTGGCGGAGATAGCGGATGTGGCGCGGGATGGAGCGCGACTTGATGGCGATGACACCGAAGCGGTCGGCGCGGGCGAGCGCCGTCAGCACGCCGGACTCGGCGATGCCGAACACCGGCCGGTTCGTGCCCTCGCGGGCGACGTAGAGGCCGGGGTCCGAATAGCAGGCGATGATGAAGGCGTCGGCATCGTTCGTCGCCTCGACCTTGCGGCGAAGCGGCAGGGTGACGCTTTCGACATGCTCCTGCGTCTCGATGCCGAAGGGCCCCTCGGAAAGCGTCTCGCAGACGATCTCAGGGCCGTCGGCAAAGCTCAGCGGCTTCACCGCCTGGCGCAGGCCTTCGGTCACCGCTTCATTGGAATTGGGGTTGATGACGAGGATACGGGGTCTGCGTGACATGAGGTTCCGCTTCGGCTCGGGGTCGGTCTATTGTCGGGCCGGAATTCCTCCCCGTCCAGCCGGAGCGCCACATGCCTGCCACCCCCTTCGACGTCGTGATCCGCGGTGGAACCGTGGGGTCGGCGAGCGGCAGCTTTGCCGCGGATGTCGGCATCAGGGACGGAAAGGTCGCGGCCCTCGGCATCGGCCTCGGAACTGGTGCCCGCGAGATCGACGCGACGGGCAAGCTGGTCCTGCCCGGCGGCATCGACAGCCACACCCACATCGAGCAGGTCTCGGCGGGCGGGCTGCTCAATGCCGACACCTTCGAGAGCGCCACGACCTCGGCGGCTTTCGGCGGCAATACAACGGTCATCTCCTTCGCCGCGCAGCACCGCGGCAAGGACCTGCGCAAGGTTGTCGACGACTATTCGGTCCTGGCGGCGCGCGGCTCGCTGATCGACTACGCCTTCCACCTCATCGTCGCCAATCCGGACGAGAAGACCATTGCCAAGGACCTTCCCGAGCTCATCGGCGAGGGCCACGCCTCCGTGAAGATCTTCATGACCTACGACCTCATCAAGGTCGACGACGAACCCCTGCTCGACGTGCTGCTGACCGCCCGCGAGAACGGCGCGCTCGTCTGCGTCCATGCCGAGAACCACGGCATGATCTCCTGGATGGGCAAGCGTCTGGTAAAGAAGGGCTATGTCGCGCCGAAATACCACGCCATCAGCCATCCGCGCGGCTCGGAGGCCGAGGCCTTCACCCGCCTGATCGCGCTCTCCGCGCTGATCGACCAGCCGATCATGATCTTCCACGTCTCGACGGCGGAAGGGGCGCGGGTCATTCGCGACGCCCGGGCGCAGGGGCTCAAGGTCTTCGCCGAGACCTGCCCGCAATACCTGTTCATGACGAAGCAGGACCTCGACAAGCCCGGCATGGAGGGCGCGAAATGGATGTGCTCGCCGCCGCCCCGCGAGACCGAGGACCAGGACGCCCTGTGGCGGGCGTTGGCGCTCGGCGACCTGCAGACGGTGACCTCGGACCACGCCCCCTACCGCTTCGACGAGACGGGCAAGCTCGCGGCCGGCCCCGACTCCAGTTTCAAGGCCATCGCCAACGGCCTGCCGGGCCTCGAGGTGCGCCTGCCGCTCATGTTCGACGCCATGGTCTCACAAGGGCGCCCGGAGTTTTCCGGCCGCGGCCTCGAGGCCTTCGTCAGCCTGACCGCGACACAGCCGGCCTCCATCTACAACCTGCCGGGCAAGGGCCAGATCGCGCCCGGCTTCGACGCCGATATCGCCATCTGGGACCCGCAGAAGACCGTCACGATCACCGACGCGCTGATGCATGACCTCACCGGCTACACGCCCTTCGCCGGCCGCACCGTGAAGGGCTGGCCGGAGACGGTGATGGTGCGCGGCGAGGAAGTGGTGGCTGGCGGGGCGCTCGCCGGCAAACCGGGCGCGGGGCGCTGGCTGAAGCGCACGGGAGGCTGGGCGGCCGAGCCGACCGGCAGGCTGACCGCCGACATGGACCCGGCGCGGAATTTCGGCGCGAAGGTGCTCTAGCGGCATCGGGACACCCTTCACGAAGGGTTGAGGACACCCCGCCCGCGGACTTGCCGCGCCATCGCCGCACCGCCACATTGTGACCATGACCCAGAGCACCGACAACCCCTTCTTCCGCCCCTGGACCACGCCGTTCGGGATCGCCCCTTTCACCGAGATCACGATCGACGACTATCGACCTGCCTTCGAGCGGGCGCTGGCGGAGCACCGCGCCGAGGTCGAGGCCATCGCCACCAATCCGGATGCGCCCACCTTCGCCAACACGATCGACGCGCTGGAAACCGGCGGCCACGCCCTCGACCGACTCTGCGGTGTGTTCTTCAATCTCGCCGGCTCGGATGCGACGGAGGCGATCCAGGCGATCCAGCGCGACATGGCGCCGGTCCTGACGCAGCATTCCAACGCCATCACGCTGGATGCCCGGCTCTTCGCCCGCATCCGCGCGCTCCACGAGCGGCGCGACCATCTTCATCTGACCACCGAGCGGATGCGGGTGCTGGAGAAGACCTACAAGAATTTCGTCCGCGGCGGCGCCGCTCTCGACGAGGCCGGCAAGGAGCGGATGCGGGCGGTGACGGAGCGTCTCGCCACGCTCGGCACGGCCTTCGGCCAGAACGTCCTGAAGGACGAATCCACCTGGACGATGGATCTGTCCGAGGCCGACGTCGCCGGCCTGCCGGACTTCCTCAAATCGTCGCTCGCCCAGACCGCAAAGGATCGCGGCCGCGAGGGCTACGTCATGACCCTCGGCCGGTCCATGGTCGAACCCTTCCTGACGCTGTCGCCGCGGCGCGACCTGCGCGAGACGATCTTCAGGGCCTGGGTGAAGCGCGGCGAAATGGGCGGGGCGACCGATAACACCGCCATCGTCGCCGAGACCGTGAAACTGCGGATCGAGCGGGCGAAGCTGCTCGGCTATCCGACCTTCGCCGCGTTCAAGCTCGACGAGACCATGGCGAAGACACCGGAAGCGGTGCGCGCCCTGCTGGAGCGTGTCTGGAGCCGCGCCGTGGTGCGGGCCGGCGAGGAGCGCGAGGACCTCGCGGCCATCGCCCGCGAAGACGGCATGAACGAAGCCATCCAGCCCTGGGACTGGCGCTACTACGCCGAGAAGGTGCGCCAGCGCCGCTATGCCATCGACGAGGCGGCGCTGAAGCCCTATTTCCAGCTCGACCGCATCATCGAGGCCGCCTTCGACGTGGCGACCAAGCTGTTCGGCGTCACCTTCCGCCGCCGCGACGATGTTCCCGTCTATCACCCTGATGTGCGGGCCTATGAGGTGCTGCGCGACGGCGAGTATGTCGGCCTGTTCCTCGGCGACTATTTCGCCCGCTCCACCAAGCGCTCGGGCGCCTGGATGAGCGCCTTCCGCAGCCAGGAGAACCTGTCGGGACCGGTGCGGCCGATCATCGTCAACGTGATGAATTTCGCCAAGCCTCCCGAGGGCAAGCCGGCACTGCTCTCCTTCGACGATGCGCGCACGCTGTTCCACGAATTCGGCCACGGCCTGCACGGCCTCCTGTCCGACGTCACCTATCCGCTGCTCTCTGGCACGTCGGTGGCGCGCGACTTCGTCGAGTTCCCCTCCCAGATCTACGAGCACTGGCTGGAGCGCCCCGAAGTCCTGTCGAAATTCGCCATCCACGCCGAGACCGGCGAGGCCATGCCGAAGGCGCTGATCGACAAGCTCATCGCCGCGCGGACCTTCAACCAGGGCTTCGCTACGGTCGAATACGTCTCCTCGGCGCTGGTCGACCTCGCCTTCCACTCCCTTGACGCGGCCGACGGCATCGATCCCGTCGCCTTCGAGACCGGGGAGTTGAAGCGCATCGGCATGCCGGAGAGCCTCGTCATGCGCCACCGCACGCCCCACTTCGCCCATGTCTTCTCGGGCGACGGCTACTCGGCGGGCTACTACAGCTACATGTGGTCGGAGGTGCTCGACGCCGACGGCTTCTCGGCTTTCGAGGAGACCGGCGATCCCTTCGACCCGAAGCTCGCCGAACGGCTCGGTCGCTATATCTATGCGGCCGGCAACAGCCGCGATCCGATGGAGGCCTATGTCGCCTTCCGCGGGCGCGAGCCCGACCCGCAGGCGCTGCTGGTCAAGCGGGGCCTTGCGACGGCGGCCTGACGCAGGGGTCCTGTCCTACTGGCGCATTTCCACGGCGCCGCCGAGCGGGGCGTTCCAGCCGGCGGCGGTCTGGCGGATCCACGAGACATAGTCGCGCACCGGCACGTAGATCGGCGTCGAGGTGCATTCGCGCCCGGGATCCGTGGTGCCGCCCTTCAGGATGCCGACCACGGTGAAGGTGCGGCCGGTCCGCCGATAGACCGGTCCGCCCGAATCGCCGACGCACATGCCCGGCCGCTGCTGGCTCTCGTCGCCGGCAAGGCCGGCAAAACCCCGCCCGACGACGCTCGGCTGGGCCGTGCGCATCAGCGCCTCGCGCAGCACGCCGTCGCGGGAGCGCGAGCGTTCCGTCGAGCCGAAGCCGGCGATGATCAGCTCCTCGCCGGTCGGCGCGCCACCGAACCAGGACACCCCCCAGCCGCCTGCGGGAAGGCTCGCAGAACCCGTATCGGCGCCGAAGGGCCGCGCCACCTGGATCAGGCCGACATCGTCGGAGGCAAAGCCGTGGGCCGGATCGAAGCCCGGATGGGCCGCCGTGCGGGCGACGCCGACGGCGTGGCGGCGGAAACCGCGGTCGAGATAGCGTACGCGATAGCGTCCGCGCGCGGAGACGCAGTGGCCGGCCGTGAGAACGAGGTCAGGGCCGACGATGGCGCCGGTGCAGATGCCCTCGGGAGTTTCGATCAGCACGGTGGAGCGCCGGGTGCCGTTGGGATCGCGCGCCGGCTCACCGCGCATGACGGCGAGGGCCTCGCCGGCCGACGCCAGCACCGCCGCCACCGCCAGTCCACACAGGGCCTGCCGCATCAATCCGCGCCGCACCATGCATCACCTCTCGCACCACGCATTCGACGCCCCCGAAGGCCTGTGACGACTAACAGAGACCCGTGCCGCCGACCTGTCAATCGCACCCGACCCCGCCCGCAACGGCTACACGGATGGCGATGCGCCGCCGCCACGGCATCGTTCCCCCGACATTCGGCGCGATATTCCGGTGCGGCCTTGTCTTGTCCGCCGCAAGGCGCGACAATTCGCCGGATCGGCACGCAAGAATGCCGCACGAGGGGAAACAAGAAGGAAGCGGCGTGGACAGCGCATCGGCCACCTATCGCATCGTCATCGCTGACGACCATCCGCTGTTTCGCGGGGCCTTGCGCGAGGCCATCGTCGGCCTGCCGTGCCATCTGTCCATCGCCGAGGCGGGGTCCTTCGCCGAGATGTCGGAGATCGTCGGCGCCGAGGGCGATGTCGACCTCGTGCTGCTCGACCTCGCCATGCCTGGCGTGAAGGGCTTTTCAGGCCTCATGTATCTTCGCGCCCAGCACCCCGGTGTACCCGTGGTGATCGTCTCGGCCACCGAGGACCCGGACGTCATCCGGCGCTGCTTCGAGTTCGGCGCCTCCGGCTTCATCCGCAAGACGCTCGGCACCGAGGAGATGCGGCAGGCGGTGCAGATGGTCCTCGACGGCGGCAGCTACGTGCCGCCCGACGTCGACCTGTCGAAGAGCCAGGATTCGGAGAGCGCCAAGCTCGCGGCGAGGCTCGCGAGCCTCACGCCGCAGCAGGTGCGCGTGCTGATGATGCTGTCGGAGGGGCTGCTCAACAAGCAGATCGCCTATGAGCTCACCGTCTCCGAGGCGACGGTGAAGGCCCATGTCTCCGCCATCCTCACCAAGCTCGGCGTCGACAGCCGCACCCAGGCGGTGATCGCCGCCTCGAAGATCGCGGCGGAAGGCTGGCCGGGGCAGGCGCTCAACGGGTGAGGGTCCTGCCTCACAGCTCCCGCGCCTGGAACGTGTTGCAGGTCGACACCTGCCCGCTCCGCAGGCCCGTCATAAACCAGCGCTGGCGTTGGGCCGACGAGCCGTGGGTGAAGCTGTCGGGCACGACATAGCCCTGGCTGCGTCGCTGCAGCATGTCGTCGCCGATGGCCGAAGCGGCCTGCATCGCCTGCCGGACGTCGGCCTCGTCGATGAAGCGATACTGCTGCTGGGTATGGTAGGCCCAGACGCCGGCGAAGCAGTCGGCCTGGAGTTCGACGCGCACCTGCAGCGCATTGCTCTCGCGCTCGCTGCCCGCCGCGCGCTGGGCCTGCTGCACGCGGGTGAGCACGCCCATCTGGTTCTGCACGTGGTGGCCCACCTCGTGCGCGACGACATAGGCATAGGCGAAGCGGCAGGCGGTGTCGCCGCCGCTGCAGCCGCGGAACTTCGTCGCCAGTTCCTGGAAGAAGGCGGTGTCGAGATAGACCTTGTTGTCGTTCGGGCAATAGAAGGGTCCCATCTCCGACTGCGCCGCGCCACAGCCCGAGCGCGTCCGGCCGGCGAACATGACGAGGCCCGGGACCTGGTAGCGGCGTCCCGCCTCTTGGAAGATCTTCTGCCAGGCATCCTCGGTGGAGCCGAGAACGGCGGCGACGAAATCGCCCATCTGGTCGGTCGGGCGGCCGCCCTGGCGGGTGGGAGCCTGCTGCTCGATCTGGCGCTGGCTGCCGCGGGTCACAGCCTCGTAGCCGCCGACGAGGACCGCCGGGTTGATGCCGGTGACGTAGGAGATGATGCCGACGACGATCATGCCGCCGATGCCGATGCCGGCGGCGCCGCCGGGAACGCGGCCCCCTCCGCCACCTCCGCCGCGGCGGTCCTCGATGTTCTCCGAACGACGCAGATCTTCCCAACGCATGGCGAACCAACCCTCTGATCCCGGCGATCATGCCGCTGCGATACGGCAGGTGCAACTCCCGAAGCGCCAAAGGGTTTCAGGCAGATCTTCGGATTGCGGGACGCCGCGTTTACGTTTCGGTCACAGAATAAATTCGAAGTTTACGCGGGCGCTTAAGCAACCCTTTACCCTGCCCGGCCAATCTCGCGGGGCGTTGCGACACGATTGTTTTGCGTACCGAGTGCCGCCTGATGCTGTTGACGTCGAACGGAACTGCCCGATCTGGTGACCGCGTACGGGCGGTCCGTTCGCCTTCGATCGTGCCCGAGCAGGGCATGGGTCTGGGAGGCCGCATCATCCTCGGCGACTGTGTCGCCGCGCTGAACGACCTGCCGGCGGGCTCCGTCGACATGGTCTTCGCCGACCCGCCCTACAACCTCCAGCTTCAGGGCGAACTGCACCGCCCGGATGACAGCCGCGTCGATGCGGTCACCGACGACTGGGACCAGTTCGAGAGCTTTGCCGCCTACGACGCCTTCACCCGCGCCTGGCTGACCGCCGCCCGGCGGGTGCTGAAGCCGGATGGCTCGCTCTGGGTGATCGGCTCCTACCACAACATCTTCCGCGTCGGTACGGCGCTGCAGGACCTCGGCTTCTGGGTTCTGAACGACGTCATCTGGCGCAAGGCGAACCCGATGCCGAACTTCCGCGGCCGCCGGTTCACCAATGCCCACGAGACGCTGATCTGGGCCTCGCGCGACGCCAAGGCCCGCTACACCTTCAACTACGAGGCGCTGAAGGCCGGCAACGAGGATGTCCAGGTCCGCTCGGACTGGTTCATCCCGCTCTGCACCGGCGAGGAACGCCTCAAGGACGGCGCGGGTCGCAAGGTTCACCCGACACAGAAGCCCGAGGCGCTCATCGCCCGCGTGCTGCTCGCCTCGTCCAGACCCGGGGACGTCGTCCTCGATCCGTTCTTCGGCTCCGGGACCACCGGGGCCGTCGCAAAGCGCCTCGGCCGCCGGTTCATCGGGATCGAACGCGATCCTGCCTATGCCGGAGCGGCCGAGGCGCGCATCTCTTCGGTGGAACCGCTGGCGGAAGCCTCGCTCGCCGCCTTCACGACGGCCCGCGAGGCGCCGCGCGTCGCCTTCGCCTCGCTGATCGAGCGCGGCATGATCGCCCCCGGCACTGTGCTGACCGACGAGAAGCGCCGCTTTGAGGCTATCGTGAGGGCCGACGGCGCGCTGATGGTGGGTCCGCAGGTTGGCTCGATCCACAAGATCGGCGCGCTGGTCCAGGGCGCCCAGGCCTGCAACGGCTGGACCTTCTGGCACCTCAACGACAACGGCCGCCTGTCGCCGATCGACGCCTTGCGCGCGCGCATCCGCGAGGAGATGGGCGTCGCCTGACGCCTCGGCCGCGGCCTCGCGGCAAGGTTGTTCCGAACCGACATGACACCGATCAAGGCCGCGGGCTATATCCTCGGCTAGCGGATGGCCGTGCGATCGGGAAGGCATGCGATGAAACTGCGGTCTTGGATCATTCTCGCGGTTCTCGCCGCTCTCGCCGGCGGCGGCCTGTGGTGGCGCTACGGCCGCGGCCAGGAGGTGCAACTCCAGCCGGTCGGCCGCGGCACCGCTGCCGAGATCGTCTATGCGACAGGCGTGGTGGAGCCGGTGCGCTGGGCCAAGATGGCCTCCATGGCGCGCGAGCGCATCGTCGAGCACTGCGCCTGCGAGGGTCGCACGGTGAAGGAGGGCGACGTTCTCGCCCGCCTCGACGACCGCGAGGTGCGCGCCAATCTCGCCGAGCAGCAGGCGCGGCAGGCGCTGGCGCAGCGCGAGGTCGAGCGCGTCAGCCAGCTGCTTCAGCGCGGCGTCGCGACACAGCAGGCCTTCGACAAGGCGACGGCCGACCTCGCCCAGATCCGCGCCCTGATCGCGGCCACCAACGAACGGCTCGGCAACTACCTCATTCTCGCCCCGCGTGCCGGCGTTGTCCTGCGCCAGGACGGCGAGGTCGGCGAGATCGCCGATGTCGGGCAGATCCTGTTCCGCGTCGGCGACCCCCGTCCCCTGCAGATGACCGCCGACGTCGCGGAGGAGGACATTCCCCGGGTAAAGATCGGCCAGGCCGTTCTCCTGCGCACCGACGCCTTCAAGGACCGGCCGCTGGACGGCACGGTGCGCGACATCACGCCCATGGGCGACACGGCGACCAAGACCTTCCGCATCCGCATTGCCCTGCCCGACGACACGCCGCTGCATTTCGGCATGTCGGTGGAGGCCAACATCATCACGCGCGAGGCGAAGGACGTGCTTCTCGTTCCCAACGAGGCCATCGTCGGCGGCGCAGTGTTCTCCGTCGCCAACGGGCGGATCGTTCGCCGTCCCGTCGAGACGGGCATCCGCGGCACGCGCCTGACCGAGGTGCGCGCGGGGCTCACCGAAGGCGACCGCATCGCGGTTCCCGCCGAGGCGCGCTGGCGCGGCGGCGAGCGGGTGCGCGTGGCGCCATGAGGGACGCAGGGCCATGACGCTCGTCCTCGATATCGCCTGGACCCATATCGCGGCGCGCCTGCGCCAGACGCTGGTGGCCGTCCTCGGCGTCGCCATCGGCGTCGGCTTCTCGATCATGATGGCGGCGCTGATGCAGGGCTCGCAGGACGATTTCGTCCGCACCCTGATCAACGCGATGCCCCATGTCTCGATCAACGACGAGCGGCGCGAGCCGCCGCGCCAGCCGGCCGAGGTGATGTTCGATGCGGCGCAGATCCGCGGCCTGACGCCGGCCACCCGGCGGCGCGGCATCAACAACCCCATCGCCACCATTGCGGCGCTTGAGAGCTGGGTGCCCGGCTCGGTGACGCCGTCGGTGCAGGCCAAGGGCATCCTGCGCTACGGCGGCAAGGACGTCGCCGCGTCCATCGTCGGCATCGATCCGCAGCGCGAGCCGCGCGTCTCGCAACTCGTCAACCAGATGCGCCAGGGCTCGATCCCGGCCCTGTTCCGAGCCACCAACGCCATCATTCTCGGCGACCGCCTGGCGGAGAAGCTCGGCGCGCGCATCGGCTCCAACATCTCCATGTCGGCGGGCACCGGCAAGGTGATGACGGGCCAGGTGGTCGGCATCTTCCGGTCGGGCGTGCGCGCGGTGGACGAGGGATCGTCCTATGTCCTGATCAAGACCGCGCAGGTGCTGGCCGAGCAGACCGGCCTCATCAACGAGATCCGCATCCGCCTCAACGACCCCATGGGCGCGAAGGCGGTCGCCGACAGGATCATCGCCGACACGGGCCTCAAGACGATCTCCTGGCAGGAGGCCAACGAGGACCTGATGTCGGCCTTCGTCGTCCGCAACATCATCATGTACACGGTGGTCGGCGCGATCCTGCTGGTCGCCTCCTTCGGCACCTACAACATCATATCGACCATCACCTTCGAGAAGAGCCGCGACATCGCCATCCTGAAGTCGCTGGGCCTGACGCAGGCGACGGTCAGGCGCATCTTCATCCTGGAGGGGTTGGCAATCGGCCTCGCCGGCGCGCTCGCCGGTTCGGTACTCGGCTTCGTGCTGACGCAGATCATGCTGTCGATCGAGATCAAGACGGGCTTCACCGATGCGACGCATCTGCCGCTGGTCGTCGCCCCGCTTCACTACGCCATCGCTGGCGGCATCGCGCTCGCGTCGTCGGCTATCGCCGGCTTCTTCCCGGCCCGCAAGGCGGCCCGCGTCCACCCGGTCGAGATCATCCGGGGCGCCACATGAGCGGTTCGATCATCGAGACGCGCAAGGCGACACGCATCCTGCCGGGCATCGTGCCGGTGACGCTGGTGGCCGACATCGACCTCGCCATTGGCGCGAAGGAGTTCGTCGCCATCACGGGCCCGTCCGGCTCAGGCAAGTCGTCCCTGCTCTATCTGCTCGGACTTCTCGACGTGCCGACCTCCGGCGAGGTGCTGGTCGACGGGCGGGACACCAGCCATTTTGATGATGACGAGCGCGCCGCAGTGCGCCTCGCCACCCTCGGCTTCATCTTCCAGTTCCACTTCCTGCTGCCCGAATTCACCATCACCGACAATGTCATGCTGCCGATGCGGGCGCTGGCGAAGCTCACGCCGGCGCAGATGCGCGAGCGGGCTGAGGGGCTTCTGAGCTCGCTGGGTCTCAAGGATCACCTCGCCAAGCGGCCCGACCAGTTGTCCGGCGGGCAGCGCCAGCGCGTCGCCGTCGCCCGCGCGCTGGCCAATGATCCACCGGTCATCCTCGCCGACGAGCCGACCGGAAGCCTCGATTCGAAGTCCTCGGAACAGGTGTTCCAGATCCTGCGCGAGCTCGTTGACCGGGACGGCCGCACGGTGGTCGCGGTCACCCACGCGATGGACCTTGCCGACCGCATGGACCGGCGCGTCCATCTCGTCGACGGCCGCATTGTTTCGGACGAACGGCAGGGCGAGAGCGCCATCCCGGGATCGGATCAGAACCTGCCGGCATCTTGAGGCCACGTTCCGGTGCCAAGCTGCCGGCCCGACATCAGGAGAGCCTCATGCGCATTGCCATTCTGTCCACAGCCCTCGCCGGGGCCTTGTTCATCGCCCCGCTGACGGCCGGCCTTCCCGCCGCCGCCATGGCCCAGCCAGCTGTCTCCGGACCGTCGTCGGCCGCCGCGTTTCAGGCCGCGATGCGCCATTGCCGGCGTGTGCTGCCCATTGCGCGCCGCCTCGTCGGCCTGCCGCAGGAGACCGTTCGGGCGCGATTTCGCGCCCCGCGCGGCGTCATCGTCCGCTACTGCGCCATCTGCACCCGTGACTTCCGGCCGAACCGCCTCACCTTCGGGCTCGACGAGCGCGGCATTGTTCGCGGAGCCTCCTGCGGCTGAGAGGGATCAGCGATAGAGTACTGACGGCAGCCACATGGCGACGCCCGGGAAGGTGTAGACCACCGCCATGCAGGCCACGACGATGAAGATGAAGGGCATCACGCCGGCGAAGATCTGGTTGATCGTGACGTGCGGCGGCGCGACGCCCTTCAGGTAGAAGGGCGCCATGGCCACGGGCGGTGACAGGAACGAGGTCTGGATGTTCAGGGCGATCAGGATACCGAAGAACAGCGGATCGATCTTGAACGTGTCCAGCAGCGGCAGGAAGATCGGCACGAAGATCACGATGATCTCGGTCCATTCGAGCGGCCAGCCGAGGATGAAGATGATGATCTGCGCCAGGATCATGAACATGGTCGGCGACAGGTTGAGCATGGCGACGAAGGCCTTGATCGGCTCGTGGCCGCCCAGAATGGCGAAGATCGACGAGAAGATGAACGAGCCGACGAAGAGCCAGCACACCATCGCCGAGGTGCGGGCGGTGAGGAACACCGATTCCTTGAGCTTGACGAAGCTGATGGAGCGATAGGCCGCTGCGAGCAGCACCGAACCGAGCGCGCCGACGGCGGCCGCTTCCGTCGGCGTGGCGATGCCGAAGAAAATGGCGCCCAGCACCGACATGATGAGCAGCGTCAGCGGGAAGAAGCTGCGGGCGAGTTCCTTGAACACCGCCTTGCCGAGGATCAGGAGCAGCACGAAGCCGATGGCCCCGGCCCCGAGGATAACGTGGGGCAACTTGTCCGGCACGGAATAGTCGATCTCGCGCGGCGTGATGCCGGCTGGCGTCGTCAAGGCCCGGAACGTGTTCAGCACCCATTCCAGGCCGTAGACCACTGCATAGGCGACCGGAACGGCCAGCACGACGATCGCCACATATTTGACCAGCGACCGTTTGTCCTTGTCAAAATCGAAGCCCAGCGGCATGCGCTGCTCCTTCGGCAGCTTCGGCGCCAGCGCCGGGTTCAGCATGCAGCGGCCGATGACGTAGAGAACGTAGAGGGTGGCGAGCAGCAGGCCCGGGAAGAAGGCGCCGGCGTAGAGCTTCGGCACCGAGACGCCGGCGGTCGCGCCGTAGAGGATGAGCATGACGCTCGGCGGGATGAGGATGCCGAGGCAGCCGCCGGCACAGACGACGCCCGCCGACAACCTCTCATCATAGCCCGCCCGCAGCATGGCCGGGAAGGCGAGAAGCCCCATCAGCGTGACCACCGCACCGACGATGCCGGTGGCGGTCGCGAAGATCGTGCAGGTGATCAGCGTCGTCACCGCGAGCGATCCCGGCAGGCCGCCGATGGCGAGTTGCACCGAATTGAACAGCCGGTCGAGGATGTTCGCGCGCTCGATGATGTAGCCCATGAAGATGAACAGCGGGATGGCGACCAGCACGTCGTTGGTCATCACCGAATAGGTGCGCTGCACCACCAGCGCGAAGACGATGTCGCCCTGCGCCGCGTAGCCGAACATGACGCCCAGCGCCATCAGCGTGAAGGCGATGGGAAAGCCCAGCATGATGAAGATGACGAACAGGACGAGCATCAGGACGCCGAGCTCGGGATTGCCGATGGTGATGCCGAACATCAGGCGGCCCCTTTCGACTTGGCCGCCTCGGCCTGTTCCAGAATGATCTTCTCGGTCTCCTCCACGTCGTGCAGGCGCTGCGGCCACTCGCCGGTGCGAATGCACAGGATGCAGCGCACGACCTCGGCGAGCCCCTGGATGACCATCAGCCCGCCAACCAGCGGGATGAGCGACTTGAAGGGGAAGACATAGGGCCCGTTCGGCGAATTGGCCGAGCGTTCGAAGATGAACCAGGAGAAGTTGGCGAAGGTGAAGCCGGCGTAGCAGAGCGCCAGGATCCCGGGAAAGTAGAAGACAAAATAGAGCAGGAGATCGAGCCGGGCCTGGGTCCGCGGCGCCCACGCACGATAGAGGAAGTCGCCGCGCACATGGCCGTTGCGGGCCAGCGCATAGGGGCCGGCGAGCATGAACAGCACGCCATAGAGCATGTAGCTGACGTCGAAGGCCCACATGGTCGGGGCCTGCAGGATGTAGCGCGAGAAGACCTCGTAGCAGATGGCGGCGGTCAGCGCGACGATGGCCCAGGCGGCAGCCTTGCCGATGATTGTGGAGACCTCGTCGACGGCGAAGAGAAGCGCCATCAGCCTGTCGCTGCCGGTGCGCCGGACCATGACCCAGGCGATGGCGGCGAGCGTCAGGGCCCAGCCGCCGAGCAGCATCGAGAGAAAGAGCGGGTTTGGCGCCATCGAACAGGTCCGCGGGGCAGGCCGGAAGGGACGGCGGTGGCTATCCGCCGCGTCATGAAGGCGGCGGTGACAACACCGCCGCCTTCGCTTGCGTCGGCGTCAGGAGGCGCCGAAGAAGTGGTTGAACGCCATATCGCGCGAGGGCGTGTTGATGCGCTCGAAGCCAACCGTGCGCTGCACCCAGGCCCGCTGGCTGTCGATCACCTTCTTGAAGAAGGCGTTCTCGGCGGAGAGCCGGTTCACCACCTTGTCCCAGGCCTCCAGCTGCGCCTTGAGGATGGCGTCGGGAGTCTTGATCACGTTGACGCCGCGCGTCCGCAGAATGGCGAGGTCCTTCGAGTAGCGGTCGAGCGCCTTCCAGTACATGTCGGAGGACGCGGACTCGGCCGAGTATTTCAGGATCGCCTTCTGCTCGTTCGACATGGCGTCGAACTTGGTCTTGTTGAAGATCACCTCGAAGGCTTCCGCCGCCTGGTGATAGCTCTGCATCATGTAGACCTTCGACACGTCGGCAAAGCCGAGGATCGAGTCCGAGCTCGGATTGTTGAACTCGGCGCCGTCGATGAGGCCGCGCTCCAGAGCCGGAACGATTTCACCACCGGGCAGGATGGTGACGGCCGCGCCCATTTCGTTGAACAGGTCGGCGGCAAGGCCGACCGTGCGGTACTTCAGCCCGCGCAACTCGCTCGCCTGCGTCAGTTCCCGCTTGAACCAGCCGAACGGCTGGCAGGGCATCGGCCCGGTGAGGAAGCCGACGACGTTGACCCGGGTGATCTGCGACAGGAGCTCGTTGTAGAGATCGTAGCCGCCGCCGTAGTTCATCCAGGCAAGGAAGTTGTGCGCATCCCAGCCATAGGACGGCGGGGTGCCGAACAGCGAATAGGCCTTGTTCTTGCCGAACCAGTAGGCCGTGACGCCGTGGCCGCCGTCGAGGATGCCGGCATGGACCGCATCCTGTAGCTGGAACGCCGGCACCACCGCCCCGGCCGCAAGGACCTCAAGACGCAGGCGTCCGCCCGACATGGCGTTCACGCGCGTGGCGTAGTCGTTGCAGAATTCGTGGAAGATGTCGCGCTGCGGCCAGGTCGACTGGAAGCGCAGCGAAACGGTCTGGGCGTTGGACACGTTGGGGGCGGCGACGGTGGCCGCGGCGGTCGCGCCTGCGAGAGCAAGGAAGCGACGACGATCGGACTTCGGCGGCGCCGAAGCAGTGGTCTCAGTCATGGGACGTCTCCTCTGGCGACTGTCGGCCCTTATGGATGGGCTCATTGGGTCGCTGGAGAAGAGACTGATGCACTTCCGTGAAAGGTCAAGGGCGAGCTTTGCCGCAGAGACGCCAGTCTTGTGACCCCGCAGAACAGCACTTTCTCCAAAGGCAAAACAAAAGGGGCGCCCGAGGGCGCCCCTTCCGTATGCGAATGGTGGCTGGTGGCGGGACTTGGAAGTCCATGCCGCCCGCACGTGCCGGACTTGCCCGGCTCGTGCCACCTGAGGTGACGGGCGGCTTCTATGGACTTTAGAAGTCCATGCCGCACGCACGTGCCGGGCTTGCCCGGCTCGTGCCACCTGAGGTGACGGGCGGCTTCTATGGACTTTAGAAGTCCATGCCGCCCATGCCGCCGCCGCCCGGCATCGCGGGAGCGCCGGAGTCCTTCTTCGGCGACTCGGCGATCATCGCACCCGTGGTGATGAGCAGCGAGGACACCGAAGCGGCGTTCTGGAGAGCGGTGCGCACGACCTTCATCGGGTCGACGATGCCGGCCTCGAACATGTCGACATACTCTTCGGTCTGGGCATTGAAGCCGAAGGTGGCCGACTTGTTCTCGAGCACCTTGCCGACGACGATCGAGCCCTCGACACCGGCGTTCTCGGCGATCTGGCGGATCGGAGCCTCGATGGCCTTGAGCACAATGTTGATTCCCGCCTGAACCTCGGCGTTCTCCGACTTCAGCTTGGCGACAGCAGCCTTGGCGCGCAGGAGAGCGATGCCACCGCCGGGGACGATGCCCTCGAGCACGGCCGCGCGGGTCGCGTTGAGAGCGTCGTCAACGCGGTCCTTCTTCTCCTTCACCTCGACCTCGGTCGAGCCGCCGACCTTGATCACCGCAACACCGCCGGCGAGCTTCGCCAGACGCTCCTGCAGCTTCTCGCGGTCGTAGTCCGAGGTGGTCTCCTCGATCTGCGCCTTGATCTGGGTGATGCGGGCCTCGATGTCCTTCTTCTTGCCGGCGCCGTCGACGACCGTGGTCTTCTCCTTCTCGATCAGCACCTTCTTGGCGCGGCCGAGCATGGCGAGGGTCACGCTCTCCAGCTTGATGCCGAGGTCTTCGGAGATGACCTGGCCGCCGGTGAGGATGGCGATGTCCTCCAGCATGGCCTTGCGGCGATCGCCGAAGCCAGGAGCCTTCACGGCGGCAACCTTCAGCCCGCCACGCAGCTTGTTGACGACGAGGGTGGCGAGAGCCTCGCCCTCGACGTCCTCGGCGACGATGACCAGCGGCTTGCCGGTCTGAACGACGGCCTCGAGAACCGGCAGCATGGCCTGGAGACCAGCGAGCTTCTTCTCGTGGATGAGGATGTAGGCGTCCTCGAGGTCGGCCACCATCTTGTCAGCGTTGGTGATGAAGTAGGGCGACAGGTAGCCGCGGTCGAACTGCATGCCCTCGACGATGTCCACCTCGGTGTCCAGCGACTTGGCTTCCTCGACGGTGATGACACCCTCGTTGCCGACCTTCTGCATCGCGTTGGCGATCATCTCGCCGATCAGCGCATCGCCGTTGGCGGAGATGGTGCCGACCTGGGCGACCTCGGCCGAGGACTTGACCTTCTTGGCCGACTTCTCAAGCGCCTTCACGACCTCGAGAACGGCGATGTCGACGCCGCGCTTCAGGTCCATCGGGTTCATGCCGGCGGCGACGAACTTGGCGCCTTCCTTCACGATCGCCTGGGCGAGAACGGTGGCGGTGGTGGTGCCGTCGCCGCCAAGGTCATTGGTCTTGGAGGCGACCTCACGGACCATCTGGGCGCCCATGTTCTCGAACTTGTCGGCGAGCTCGATCTCCTTGGCGACGGTGACGCCGTCCTTGGTGATGCGCGGGGCGCCGAAGCTCTTCTCGATGATGACGTTGCGACCCTTCGGGCCGAGCGTGACCTTCACGGCCTCAGCGAGGATGTCGACGCCGCGCAGCATCTTGTCGCGCGCGTCCTGGCCGAATTTCACGTCCTTAGCAGCCATTGTGGCTTACTCCTGTCGGAATGAATGGAATGGGAGGATATGAGCGGTTCGCGAATTACTTCGCGATCACACCCATGATGTCGCTCTCCTTCATGATGAGGAGGTCGACGCCGTCGATCTTCACTTCGGTGCCGGACCACTTGCCGAACAGCACCTTGTCGCCCTTCTTGACGTCGAGCGGGACGAGTTTGCCGGCTTCGTCGCGGCCGCCCGGACCCACAGCGAGGATTTCACCCTCCTGCGGCTTCTCCTTGGCGGTATCCGGGATGATGATGCCACCCTTGGTCTTCTCTTCGCCCTCGAGGCGGCGGACGACCACGCGGTCGTGCAGCGGACGGAACTTCATGGATATCGTGTCCCTGGCATGAGCGGCGCAAAGGCCGCGAAATTTCGGTACGGCCCGTCGGCCGAGACTGTTAGCACTCACTCGATGTGACTGCTAACGTCCGCCGGTGATATAGGCTGTGCCGGGTCTTGAGTCAAGAACTGCCGCAAACATGGTGAATCCGGCTGGCAGTCCCCACATCACCTTGACGCGCGGCTTCCCGCGCCGGATCGTGACATCATGACGACGGCGACCACCCATGCCGGGCCCGCGGCGCAAGCGGACGGGACCCTCCCCGATCCTTCGACGCTCGCGCGCATCGGACGATCCTGCATCTGCTACCAGACGCGGATGACGGCCCACGCCGTGACGCGCGCCTACAACCGGGCGCTGGCCCCGCTCGGGCTCGAGGTCACGCAGTTCAACATCATGGCGGCGCTGGCGATGGCGAAGACCAATTCGGTCACCGCGCTGTCCGAGGCGCTGGCCCTCGACCGCACCACGATGACGCGCAACCTCAAGCGTCTGGAGGTAGCAGGGCTCGTCAGCGTCTCCTCGGGACAGGGACGCGCCGTGCGCCCGGAACTGACGCCGGAGGGTGCGCGCCGCCTCGTCGCGGCCATTCCACTCTGGGAGGCCGAGCACGCGAAGATGGAACAGGCGGTCGGCGTCCAGGTCTGGACCGAGACGCGCGATGGCTTGCGCACCATCAGGCGCGCGCTCAAGGACTGCGAAGGCTGAGAGTGCCGGCGGCCCTGAGGGGGCCTGCTGACAGGTTGGGGTTCTGACGGCATTGACGTTCTTACCGCCCGCCGGCTATCGTGCAACTACACGATAGATCTCTCCCCGCGAGTTCCCCCATGACTGACGGAACGCCCCATCCCGCCCTCCGCTATGGCGTCGTCGATGCCGCCGAGGCCACCGGCCAGGACGGCATCGATTTTCTGAGGGGCATGCTGGAGCAGCGCTATCCGGCCCCGCCGATCGCGAAGAGCATGGGCTTCATCCTGACAGAGGTGGATCCCGGCCGCGCCGTCTTCGAGGGCACGCCGACGGCCGATTTCTTCAATCCGCTGGGCACCATCCACGGCGGCTGGACCGCCACCATCCTCGATTCCGCGCTCGGCTGCTGCGTGCATACCCTCGTCAAGGCGGGACAGGCCTACACCACGGTCGAGATGAAGGTGAATTATGTCCGCGCCCTGATGCCGGACACCGGGCGGGTGCGCTGCGAGGGCAAGGTGATCCATGCCGGTTCGCGCATCGCCACCTCCGAGGCCCGCCTTGTCGACGGCAGGGGCCGCCTCATCGCCCACGCCACCGAGACCTGCATGATCTTCGAGACCCGCGCGCCGCGCTGATCCCTACCGGCGCATCGCCATCAGGCAGGCGGCGACGATGAGGCCGGCACCAGCCCAGGTCGTCCAGGCCGGCACCTCCGCGAAGACGAGATAGCCGAGCCCGGCGCTCCAGACGAGGGCGGTGTATTCGATCACCCCGAGTGGCCCGGCATTGGCGTGCTTGAAGGCCCAGGCCATGCACAGGTGGCCGGCAAGGCCGAAGGCGCCGATGCCGAGGAACATCAGCCATGAGCGGGTTTCCGGCACCTCCCACACCGCCCAGGCGAAGGGGGCGATGATGATCAGGGGAAAAAGGTTCTGGAACAGGATGATCAGACCGAAGGGGTCGGTCTGCGCACGCTTCCTGAGCAGCACGAGATTGGCCGCATAGGCCAGCGCCGACGAGGTGGCGGCGGCGATGCCGAGCACGCGGACGAGATCGAACTCGCCGCCGCCCACCTTGCCCGCGACGATGATCCCCATTCCGACGAAGCCGACGGCAATGGCGATGAGCACCGGTCGCGGGATCGGCTCCTTCAGGATCATCGCGGCGAGGACGGCCAGGAACAGCGGCGACAGGAACGACAGGGTGATCGCCTCCGCCAGCGGCAAGGTCGCGAGGGCGTAGAAGAACAGGAAGGCGGTGATGGTGACGAGAACGCCGCGCAGCACATGGGCGCGCAGCATCTCGGCCGACGGCGCGGGCGGGCGCGTCCACAGCAGGAACGCCAGCGCCCAGGGCATCCCGCAGGCATAGCGCATGAAGACGATCTGCGTCGTCGGATGGGCGCTGGCCACGCTCTTGATCATGGCGTCCATGATCGAAAGAAGAAGGATGCCAAGGGCCGCCGTCAGGAAAGGGGCGAACCGCGAGCCGGCAATGAGAGATGGGGTCATGGAAACCACAGGGCGCGCGATGCGTCGAACAGGAGCTTGGTGCCGGCGAGGCCGACCAGGACGTAGCAGAGCGTGAAGAGGCGTTCGCGCGGCAGGGCGTCGTGCAGCCAGCGGCCGGCGAGCACCCCCACCGGCACGATCGGCGACAGCGCCAGCGCCTTCATGAAGACGCCGGGCTCGCCGAGGCCCGAATAGACATAGCCGGGCAGCTTGACGAGGTTGCCGACCGTGAAGATCGCCACGGTGGTGGCCGCATAGGCGGTCTTGGTGAGATCGCGGCGCAGGAGATACATCGCCATCGGTGGTCCGCCGGCATGGGCGACATAGGTCGTGAAGCCGGCCCCCGCGCCCGCGATGCTGGCGAGACCCGGCGAGACGGGGATGCCGGTAAGCGGCGTCCCGCGACGGGCGAAGTAGTGGACGGTATAGGCGAGCGTGATCAGCGCGATCACCAGCGCCACCCAGCGCCGGTCGACCCATTCGAAGACGAGGAAGCCGACCAGCAGGCCGCCGAGGAAGCCCGACATGATCCAGGCGAGATCCGGCTTCGACCAGGCCGAGCGCGGAAAGGAGCCGAGGGCGAAGATGTCCATGAAGGCGACCAGCAGCGCCGTCACGATGACCGCCTGGATCGGGTCCATGACGAGCGCCAGCATGGGGATGCCGAGAATGGCGAGCCCGCCGCCGAAGGCGCCCTTGCCGAGACCCATGAGAAAGGTCGCGGCGCCCCCCGCGGCGTAGAAAATCCAGTCGACGGGCAATCCTGCGGGGGTCATGGCGATGACGGTCATATCTGTCGTCGATGATGTCGCCTAGAGGCCCTGGCGCGGGGCATGGCAGCATCATCGCCGCGCATGAAAAAGAGCCGTCGCGGACAGCCGCGACGGCTCAGGGAAGTCCAGGAAGCGTTGCGAGGGGACGGCCTCTTCCTGGACAGGCTGTGCGGGGAGCGGGAAGCGACCCCGCGAACCTCGTCGGATCACATGGTCGGAACGACGCGCGGCAGCGCGGCGGCGACGTCGGGCACCAGCGAGGGGTCGGTCACCGGGTGAGGGCGCGGGCGATCACGTCGGCCCTGGCGCTCGGCGGCCCGGGCTGCCACGACCACGGTCGGATCACCGAAATAACCGGCGGCCGTGGCGTCTCGAAGATCGCTCCGCGTCAGGCCGAGGTCGGAAAGCGTGCGGTCGTCCATCTCGCAGAGCGCGGTGTAGCCCTGGCGCGCCTCGCGCCAGTTTCGCAGGGTCTCCAGCTGACGGCGCACGACGGCGACCACCGAGAGAGCGGCGGACGAAAGAGTTGCGGCGAACATCGGCATGGGGGATCTCCTCTACGGCTACGGACGTCGGCACGACTGTCCCGACGCCGTGCCTCGGAGGCGCGAGCGGCCGGGTTCTCACCCGGTTTTCGGGGCATGTGCCGATGGAGAGACAATGGCAGAAGACGATTGATCATTGAAGCGAATGTTTTTAATGTGGATCATCAGAGTTGATGATGTGACGCTCGGGGGCGCGCAGATGGCCATTCTTCTCGACATCGACCAGTTGCGGACCTTTATGGCGATCGCCGACACCGGCAGCTTCACGCGGGCGGCGGACGTCGTGTTCAAGACGCAGTCGGCCGTCTCCATGCAGATGAAGCGGCTCGAGGAGCGCATCGGCAAGCCGCTGTTCGAGCGCGACGGCCGCGCCTCGCGGCTGACGGAGGACGGCGAGCGCCTGCTCGACTATGCGCGCCGCATCGTGAAGCTGAACATGGAGGCGGTGTCGGCCTTCTCCAACGCCGAGCTGACGGGCCGGGTGCGCCTCGGCGTCCCCGACGACTATGCGGACCGCTATCTGCCGGAGATCCTCGCCCGCTTCTCGCGCTCCAATCCGCGCGCCGAGGTGACGGTCGTCTGCGAGCCCTCGCCGATGCTGGCCGAGCGCATCCAGTCCAACGACCTCGACATCGCCATCATCACCCATACGCCGCAGAAGGGCCCCGCGCTGGTGTTCCGGCGCGAGCAACTCCTCTGGGTGTCGTCGGCGCGGGCCTCGGTCCATTGCGACGATCCCGTGCCGCTGGCCGTCGGCCGGCCGACCTGCGACTGGCGCCGCGCCGCGACCGAGCGGCTGGAGGGCGCCGGCCGCGCCTACCGCATTCTCTATGCGAGCTGGAATTCCACCGCCGTCGGCGCGGCGGTGATGGCCGGGCTCGCGGTCTCCGTCCTGCCGGAATCGGCCCTGCGTCCCGGCATGCGCGTGCTGCAGCCCTCCGACGGCTTCCCCGCGCTGCCCTCGGTCAGCGTCGCCCTGCTGCGCAACCCGCACGAGATGTCCCAGCTCGCCGAGGCCCTTGCCGACCATGTCGTCTCCAGCCTCGACAACCTGACGGAGCATGCCCAGGCGGCTGAGTGAACAGGCAGGATTCCGTTGATCCCCGCCGGTCATCCATGGTGAGATGATCGGACGCTCCGGCCGCAGGATGGCTCATTGCGGCAACGGACGAGGGGGTCGTCATGCCGCACACGCCTCTCCGCATCCGCTCCGTCACGACACGGGGTGTGAAAGTCCCGCTGACATTCCTTCTCGGCACCAGCGCCGCCGTCGTCCGCGACGTGCCGCTTCTCCTCGTCGATCTCGACATGCAGGAGGGCGTTCGGGGCCGGTGCTATCTCTTCGCCTACACGCCATCAGGAGCGCGGGCCATCGCCGGCCATATCGCCGAGGCCGTCGCGATGGTGCAGGGCATGCCGGCCGCTCCGGCCGACCTCGCCCGCATGCTGTCGCGCCGCTTCGCCCTGCTCGGCGTGACGGGGACCGTGCGCGCCGCCCTCTCGGCCATCGACATGGCGGCGTGGGACGCGCTGGCCTGCTCCCTCGACCTGCCCCTCGTCCGCCTTCTCGGGGCCGAACCGCGGCCGGTTCCCGCCTATGACAGCCGCGGCCTGGGGCTCATGCCGCCGGATGCGCTGGCCGACGAGGCTCTCCGACTGCTCGATAGCGGACTATCCGCACTGAAGATCCGCCTCGGCTACGCGACGCTGGCAGAGGATCTCGCGGCCGTGCGCGCCGTCCGGCGCGTCGTTCCGGACGGCATCGACCTCATGGTCGACTACAATCAGGCGCTGCAGCCGGCCGAAGCGCTGCATCGCGGCCGCGCGCTGGAGGGCGAGGGACTGTCATGGCTGGAGGAGCCGATCCGCCACGACGACTGGCGCGGTAACGCGGCCATCGCCCACGCCCTGTCGCTGCCCCTGCAGATCGGCGAGAATTTCAACGGTCCTGAGGCGATGATGACGGCCCTGGCCGCCGACGCCTGCGACTATGTCATGCCCGACGTCATGCGGATCGGCGGTGTCACCGGCTGGATCCAGGCCTCCGCCCTCGCGGCGGCGCGCGGCATGCCGATCTCGTCCCACCTGATGCCGGAGATGAGCGTCCATCTGCTCGCCGCCAGCCCCACCATGCACCGGCTCGAATATGTCGACTGGGCCGACGCGGTGCTGGTGGAGCCCCTTGGCCTCGCGCACGGCGCCGCCGAATGCCCGGACCGGCCCGGCTTCGGCATCGTCTGGGACGAGGATCGAGTAAGCCGGCTCGAAAGCCTCTAGGGTCAGGCCGGCAGGCCTCAGTAGGCCTGCTCCTCGAACACCCGGTCGATCTGACCCTGCCAGGGGCCGAGATACTTCTCGATCAGCGCCTCGGCGGCGGTGCGGCCGTCGTCGACGATCGCCTGGATCGGGTCGAGATAGCGCGTCTCGTCGCAGCCGTTCATGTCGAGCCGGTCTCGGCGGCGCAGGCCGGTGCGGGCAAGCGTGAGCATCTCGCGCGCCAGTTCGCCGACGGTCAGGCCACGAATCTCCGCCTTGAAGCCGAGCCTCGGCACGTCGTCGCGCAGCTTCTGGCGTTCTTCCGCCGTCCAGTCCTTGACGAGGTCCCAGGCGGCGTCGAGCACACCGTCGTCATAGAGCAGGCCGACGAAGAGCGCCGGCAGCGCGACGATGCGCGACAGCGGGCCGGAATCGGCGCCGCGCATTTCCAGATACCGTTTCAGCCGGACCTCGGGGAAGATCGTGCCGACATGGTTCACCCAGTCGGAGAGGACCGCGCGTTCGCCCGGCGCGGCCGCGTTCCTGCCCGCCAGCAGGTCGCGGAACGAGGAACCGGCGACGTCGTGATAGGTGTCGCCGCGCTTGATGAAATACATGGGAACGTCGAGGGCGTAGTCGACATAGCGCTCGAAGCCCATGCCGTCCTCGAAGGCGAAGGGCAGCATGCCCGCGCGGTCGTTGTCGGTGTCCATCCACACCGCCGAGCGGAACGACAGGTAGCCGTTGAGCCTGCCTTCGGTGAAGGGGGAATTGGCGAAGATGGCGGTCGCCACAGGCTGCCAGGCGAGCGACACCCGGAGCTTCTTGACCATGTCGGCCTCGGAGGCGAAGTCGAGGTTCGCCTGCACGGTCGAGGTCCGGTACATCATGTCGAGGCCGAGCGAGCCGACCTTCGGCATGTAGCGCGTCATGATCTGATAGCGCGACTTCGGCATGACCGGCGTCTCGGCGCGCGACCACTTGGGGCTCATGCCGAGGCCGAGGAAACCGATGCCCATGGGGTCGGCGATCTGCCGCACCTGCGCGAAATGGGCGTGCGCCTCCGTCCAGGTCTGGTGGATCGTCTCCAGCGGCGCGCCGGAGAGTTCGAACTGGCCGCCCGGTTCCAGCGAGATGGCGCCGCCGCCGGTGACGTCGGCAAGGCCGATGATGTGCTCGCCGTCGAGGATCGGCTCCCAGCCGAGGAGGCCCTCCATGCCCTCGAGAATGGCACGGATGCCGCGCGGCCCCTCATAGGGAACGGGGGTGAAGTCGTCGCGGTAGAATCCGAACTTCTCATGCTCGGTCCCGACCCGGAAGCGGTCCTTCGGTTTGCTGCCCTTCTCGATCCAGGCGACCAGTTCGTCGCGGGATTCGATGGGCGTCAGGTCGACTGTGTCGCGGGCCATGCAGGGGTCCTGATGCGGATGCGAGCGAGAAGGGCGGGGAGCAAAGCACGCCGGACCCGCCCGGCATAGTCGGGGGAGATAGCGGTCGCGGTGGCGTTTCGAAAGGGGCATCGCCATGCCCACGCCGTGCTGCGGACACATTGCCGCCATGCGAAGACATCGCAGACAAAGGGAAAACCATCGCCATGACAAGGGTTTGCCTCCCGCGGAAGAGGCGGCGGCCGGGTGCCTCGGCGGCGCCGGAGACCGTGCTATCTTGGAGTTCGATTCGTCCGGAGGAGCCTCGTGCCCATGCGTCTGTCCGTTTCGATTCCGGCCTGCCTCGCGCTTGCCTTCCTGCTGGCGGCTCCGGCCGCGCAAGGTCAGACCCAGCAGGTGACCCCGACGCAGCAGGCGCCCGACAGGGTGGCTCCGGTCCCGGTCGGACCGACGCCGACCGACATTTCCGCCGAGACGCGCCGCGCCCAGGAGGCCGCCGCCGCCGGCCGCTCGGTCGAGGCGCTGGACGCCCTCGACGAGGCGGCCATCGCCGTCTCCGAGAAGATGCCGCTCACCATCCGCCGCGCCACCTTCGTCGCCGAGGAGCCGCAGGGCTACGGCGTCTTCAACCCGCGCGATTCCACAAGCTTCGAGATCGGGCAGCCGCTGCTCGTCTATGCCGAACTCGCGGGACAGGGCTGGCGCCGCTCCGGCGACATCTTCCGCACCGACCTGGTGCTCGACTTCGAGCTGCGCCGCGCCGACGGCCAGTCGCTTGTCGCCCAGCAGGCCTTCAACACCATCGCCACCGCCAGCCGCCGGCGGAACCGCGAGTTCTTCCTTTACATGACCTATTCCTTCTCCGGCCTCGAGCCGGGCGACTACGTGGTGCGCACCACGGTGCGCGACCGCGCCGGCAACAAGCAGACGGCCTTCGACCTCACCTTCTCGGTCAGGCGGTGAGCGGCAGGGCGCTGGTCCTCGCCGGCTGGCTTGCCGCGGGTCCGGCCGCCGCGCAGGACTTTCCCGGCTTCGTTCGGCAGGCGGCGGGCGGTGGACACGCCGTCATGGAGGTGGCGCAGCCCCATCCGGTGCGCCTGACAGGCCTCGTCACCACCCGTTTCGAGCTCAGGGCCGGGGAATGCGGCGCGCCCTGCCCGCCCGACACCGAGCGGGCCGAACTGGCTGAGACGGGGCCGGGCCTTGCGCCCGGCGCGCAGGCCTTCACGGCGCTCTCGCTCTTCATCCCGCGCGGCACGACGGCCACCCCCGGCCTCGACGTGACGCTGGCGCGGCTTGTGCAGGCAAACCGCACGCTCGTCGCCGTCGTCTGGCGACAGGTAGGTCTCGTCGTCACAGGCCCGGCGCTCGGCGGCGACACGCTGGTGGTGCCGGCCAACGCTCTCACCAATCGCTGGCATGACATCCTCATCGACCAGACATGGTCGGCAGGCGCGGATGGGCGTCTTGCCCTGTGGGTGAACGGCGCGCGCGTCATCCAGCGAACCGGCGCCAACGCGGCCGCCGACGAACCGGTGCGCCTCGTCCATGGCGTCTCCCGCGCCCCGGTGTCCGCCTGGGCGGCGCGCTTCGGCGCCCGCAGCCCGACGCAGGTTGTCTATTTCGCCCATGTCCGCCGCGACGCCGACCGGGGCGCGGTCGACATCGACCTGAGGGTGCGTTAGCAAGCGGCCTCACGTTTCTGCCGGAAGACCGCCATGTCCGATGCCCCGAAAAAGAAGGCCCAGGCCCTCGCCCGCCTGCCGCGCGGCTTCGTCGACCGCGACGCCGCCGAGATCGCCGGCGTCAACGCCATGCTGGAGACCATCCGCGGCGTCTATGAGCTCTACGGCTTCGAGGCGGTGGAGACGCCGGCTGTCGAGTTCACCGATGCCCTCGGCAAGTTCCTGCCCGACCAGGACCGTCCCAACGAGGGCGTCTTCTCCTTCCAGGACGACGACGAGCAGTGGCTGAGCCTGCGCTACGACCTCACCGCGCCGCTCGCCCGCTATGTCGCCGAGCATTTCGACGCCCTGCCCAAGCCCTACCGCAGCTATCGCGCCGGCTATGTCTTTCGGAACGAGAAGCCTGGACCGGGGCGCTTCCGCCAGTTCATGCAGTTCGACGCCGACACGGTGGGATCAAGCTCGCCCGCGGCGGACGCCGAGATCTGCATGATGGCCGCCGACACCATGGAAAAGCTCGGCATCGCCCGCGGCGACTATGTGGTCCGGGTCAACAACCGCAAGGTGCTCGACGGCGTCATGGAAGCCATCGACCTCGGCGGCGACGAGAATGCCGGACGGCGACTGACCGTGCTGCGCGCCATTGACAAGCTCGACAAGTTCGGCCCGGAGGGCGTGAAACTGCTGCTCGGCACCGGTCGCAAGGACGAGAGCGGGGATTTCACCAAGGGCGCCGGGCTGGATGAGGAGCAGATTGGTCTTGTCCTAGCTGTCATCCATTCGACGGTGGCAATTCAGGGAGCGGCTGGTGGCGCGGAGGCTTACGGCAACGCTGCCGCCTTCGCGCCCCATGCGGATTTTCCCTTCAATGAGCTGTTTAAGCAAACTGCGAACGTGAAATTCGCTGAAGGTGTATCGGAGCTAAGCCACATTAAGTCGCTACTGCATGCGAGCGGCTATGGCGACGACCAGATCCGCATCGACCCCTCCGTCGTCCGCGGCCTCGAGTACTACACCGGCCCCGTCTACGAGGTGGAACTGACCTTCCCCGTCACCAACGACGATGGGCAGGTCGTGCGCTTCGGCTCGGTGGCCGGCGGCGGCCGCTATGACGGGCTGGTCGCCCGCTTCCGCGGCGAGGAGGTGCCGGCCACCGGCTTCTCCATCGGCGTCTCGCGCCTCGCGGCGGCGCTGAAATCCCTTGGCAAGCTCGGGGCGGAAAAGCCCGTCGGCCCCGTCGTGGTCCTCGTCATGGACCGCGACCAGATCGCCGAGTACCAGAAAATGGTTTCGGAGCTCCGGAATGCTGATCCGCCGATACGCGCCGAGATGTATCTCGGCTCCTCCGGCATGAAGGCACAGATGAAATATGCCGACCGCCGCAACGCGCCGGCCGTCATCATCCAGGGCTCCAACGAGCGCGAGGCCGGCGAGGTCATGATCAAGGACCTCGTCGCCGGTGCCGAGGCCGCCAAGACCATCACCGACAATGCCGAATGGCGCGCCTCGCGTCCGGCGCAGTTCGCGGCGAAGCGCGACGAGCTGGTCGCGAAGATCCGGGAGCTTCTGGCCGGGCGCTGAGGCTCGTCCTCACGCTACCCGGTTCGCCATCATCGCGCGGTTCTTGATGCCGACCAGCACCTCCGCGGCGCTCGGGCTGCGTCGCCCGCAGGGGCCGCTGCCGAAGGCTGCGGGAAGCTGAGGCACCGCCCTGATGTCGCCCGCCGCGCGCCGGGGCGGCGACAAGTCGTCGAGTTGGCGGCGACGCAGGCAGGCGAGCGTCACCTCAGCCTCGGCGAGAACGAGGCCATCGTCCTCCGAGCGTCCCGTCGTCCGTTCCCTGAGCGCCCGCACGGCTTGCTCGGCCTTGACCAGGCGCCGGCCCCGCTCGCAGCGGGCAAGGCGCTGCTCGGCATCGGCCACCCGCTGCTTCTGACGCTCGATCTCGGCGGCCAGCACCTTCAGGCATTGCGTGCCGACGATGCAGTCGGCGGAGAGCGCGGCGATGTCGGTCGCGACCTCCTCCGCCATGTCGGCGAAGCCGGCCCTCACCGCCGCGACGGCACGGCCATCGAGCGTCGCCATGCGGGCCTTCAGGTTGCGCAGCCGGTGCGCCTCCGACTTTTCGGAGGCGATTGCCGCCACCAGTTCGCGCCGGGCGAGGGTCAGATCGCGGGCGGCGACCCGCGCCTGATGGTCGATCAGCGCCATGGCGCTGCGATCGTCGACGCGTCCGGCGCCGACATGCAACTGTCCGTGCATGAGCCTGAACAAGGACTTGAACATTGGCGACCCCATCGCTATGAACATCGTTCACGGATCGGGTGTAGCAAGCTCGTGAACGTCGTTCAAGTCTTTTTTGAACATCGTTCAGATTTTTTCTGAGGGCTCGGAATGTCGATGGACACGGCCGGAAAACGCGCCAGGCTGCGCGACGACCTGATCGCCGCCGCCGAGCAGGCCATCGCGGCGGGCGGGCTCTCGGCCCTCAAGGCGCGCGCCCTCGCCGAGGCGGCCGGCTGCGCCGTCGGCGCCATCTACAACGTCTTTCCCGACCTCGATGCCCTCATCTTCGCGGTCAATGCCCGCACGCTGGAGAGCCTCGACCGGGTCCTTGCCGCGACCGTCCGTCCGGGCACCGATCCGGAGACCGCCATGCGCCGCCTCGCGCTCGCCTATCATGGCTTTTCCCGCGCCGAACGCCGCCGCTGGACCGCCGTCTTCGCCCACCAGATCCCCGACGGCAGCACGCCGCCGGACTGGTATCTCGGGGTCGTCGGCAAGCTTTTCCGCCACATCGAGGGGCCGCTGACGGAACTCCTGCCGGGATCGACGCCCGAGGTGCGCGCCGGCCTCGCGCGCACGCTGTTCTCGGCCACCCACGGCATCGTCTCACTGGGGCTGGAGGAAAAGCTCGGTCCGGCGCCCGACGAGGTCATCGCCCAGGCCCTCGTGATGATGACGCGAAGCTGGGTGCTCGGCCTGCCGGGCGCGGTGGCGGCGCGCTGACTATTCGACGCGGACCGTCACCGAGGCGCTGCGGCCCTCGCCGTCCACCACCGAGAGGGTCGTGAAGCCCGGCCCGTCGGGCAGGACGTTGGCCTGCCGCTGGGCGCCGAAGCGCCCCGCGGGCCGGCCGTCCACCAGCACGGTGAAGGGCGGACGCCCGCCCGTGGTGCGCACCACCAGTTGTTCCATCTCGCCGCGCGCGGCACCAAGGTCGACGCGCACGCCGTCCGGCGGGAAGGCGATCTTGAGGTCGCGCGTATCGCCCTCCTGCTCGCGGGCCGGGCCGAAGCGGCGGAGCGGCGCGGGCAATTGCGCATGGCTCATCGCAGCGGCCGCCGTGGGGCGCGCCGGCATCGCCGCGGGCGCACCGAGCCGAGCGAAGGCGTCGAAGAGGATGGGGGCTGCCGCCGTGCGACCGGTGATGCCGGGAACCGACGAACCATCCGGCCGCCCGACCCAGACCGCCACCGTGCGCCGGCCGTCGAAGCCCACCGCCCAGGCGTCGCGGAAGCCGTAGGACGTGCCGGTCTTGTAAGCGAGGCGGCCGGTCAGCGCCGCGTCGGGCGCCGGCGCCTCGGTCAGGATGTCGCCGATGTGCCAGGCCGCTGCTTCGTCGGTGACGGGCCGGCCGGCCGGCTGTGGCGTTCCGATCCGCTCGACCAGAGCTGGCATCTCGCCGCCGCGCGCCAGCCCCGCATAGAGGCTTGCGAGATCGGACAGCCTGAGGCCGACGCCGCCGAGGCCGACGGCAAGGCCCGGCACCTCGCCGCGCGGCAGCACGGGGCGGATGCCCGCCTGTTCGAGCCGCGAGAAGAAGCGCTGCGGCCCGACCGCCTCCAGCAGCGCCACCGCCGGCACGTTCAGCGACATCTGCAACGCCACACGCGTCGGCACGGTGCCCTGGTAGCCGCGGTCGAAATTCGCCGGCGCATAGGTGCCGAAGCGCGAGGGCCTGTCCTCGATCAGCGTCTCGGGATGGGCGAGGCCGGCCTCATAGGCCAAGGCGTAGATGAAGGGCTTGAGCGTCGACCCCGGAGAACGGATGGCGCGCGTCATGTCGACGGCGCCCTGTCGTTCGTGGTCGAGCGGATCGGCGGCGCCGATACGGGCGATGACCTCGCCGCTGCGGTGATCGATGGCGATGAGCGCGCCGGAGAGGCGCGTGCCGAGCGAGCGCACCCGCTCGCGCAGCAGCGCCTCCAGCGCCTCCTGCACGCTGCGGTCATAGGCCATCCGGTGCACGCGCTCGGCCGGCCTCGCGGCGATGGCCTCGCCGGCCGCGTGCCAGGCGAAAGTCGGCATCTGGCGGCGCGCGACGGGCACGCGCTCGGCCTTGCCGGAGGCGACCTGCTCGGGCTTCAGCACGCCGGCGAGAAGCATCCTGTCGAGAACCCGGTCGCGGGCGCGGCGGGCGGCTTCAGGATGCCTGTCGGGACGCCGCGCTTCCGGCGATTGCGGGATGGCGACCAGCAGCGCCGCCTCGCCGGGCGACAGGCGGCGCGGCTCCTTGCCGAAATAGGCGAGCGACGCCGCGCGGATGCCCTCGACATTGCCACCATAGGGTGCGAGCGAGAGATAGAGATCGAGCACGCGCGGCTTGCCGAGATCGCGCTCCAGCCGCACGGCGCGGGCCATCTCGCGCAGCTTCACCGCGACGGAGCGGCCATCCTCGCGCTTGTCGATGAGGCGGGCCACCTGCATGGACAACGTCGAGCCGCCGGAGACGATGCGCCCGCTCGCCACCCACTGTCCGGCGGCGCGTGCGAGCGCCAGCGGGTCGACGCCCGGATGGCGCGCGAAGCGGCGGTCCTCATAGGCCTGGAGCATTCTGAGGAACAGCGGATCGACATCGGCGACGGCGCCGGGGAAGCGCCACATGTCGTCGTCGGCCTGGAACGGCCGCAGCAATCGGCCGTTGCGGTCCACCACCTCGCGGGAGAACGGCGTCGCCGCCCCGTCCGATCCCTCGCCGCCCCGGTGGAAGGCCACAGTCCCGCCGAGGCCGGCGAGAACAAGCCCGCCGGCCGCGACAGCCGCGATGTGGCGCTTGCGCAAGGCCGGCTCCCTTACCGGCCGCCCGTGACTTCGGTCTGGCCGACCGCGGTGCGGGCGGCGCGCTCGGGCCGGTACATGTCCTCGATCGTGGCGGGGGGCACCAGATAGCGCCCCGGCGTCACGGCGCGGATCATGTAAGCCACCTGCCACGTGCCAGGACCGCCACCGGTGCGGCCGTAGGCTGCCATGAACCGGTCGTCGCGGAACGCCTTGTAGTCGGGCTGGACGGCCTCCGCCGGCAGCCACTTGAGCGCCGAGGTCTCCGCCGAGGCGATCAGGCTCGGATTGTCGATCTCGAACCCTGCCGGCAGGCGGTCGACCAGCATGAGCTGACCGGGATGCGCCTGCGCCTCCGTCACCTGCAACACCACGACCAGGCGCGTGCCCTGGGCGACGCGGGCGATATCCGCCGGCTGTCCCGTCAACGTCATGTACCGCCTCTGAAGCGTGAAGCCGTTCGACGCGGCGGGTTCCGGCGTCGCCGGCGTGCCGGTGACGGCGACGACGGCGCGCACCGCCTCGGGGCCGGTGTTGCGCAAGGCGAGGCCGGCGCCGAGCTCGTCGGAGCGGACGGTGCGGGCGAGCGCGCCCTCATGGGCTGAGCCGCCGACATCGAGCCGGATCCGCTTGGCGTCCTCGATCAGCGCCTGCGCCGCGAGCACCAGCCAGACCTTCTCCTGGGTGGAGAGATAGCGCGTGCGGCCGCGCAGGTCCTCGACCACGCGCTGGGCGTCGGCGACGATCCTCCGGGTCACCCGCGCCTCGACGCCGAGCGCCATGAGGGCGGCGGCGTCACGCAGGCGCGAGCCATAGTCGAAGCGGCCCAGATCGACCTGGCCGCGGGCCGTGAGCAGCGTCACCGCCGAGGCCATGACGCGCTCCGCGCGCCCCATGTCGCCCATGAGGGCGAGCGCCGCGCCGAGCTGGCCGCGCGCCACCGGCGTGGCGATTTCGTTCAGCTGCGTGTCGGCGAGCCAGCGCAGTTCGGAGAGCGAGCCGCGGCCGTTGCGGGCGAGGACATAGTGCGCATAGGCGAGGTCCATGCCCTTGTTGTCGCCGACGCCGTTGGTGGAGACGACGAGGGTCCTGAGCCGCTCGATGGCGAGATTGAAGGCTGCCGTCGGGATGCCGTAGCCCTTCTCCTTCGCGCGCGACAGGAAGTCGGTCACATAGGCGTCAAGCCAGGCGTCCTCGTTGGAGCCGGCCGACCAGAGGCCGAAGGACCCGGAGCCGGATTCGCGCGACAGGATGCGCTCGATGGAATCGCTGATGCGCTGGCGCACCGGCGTCTCCAGGCCAAGGCCGCCTTCCGCCGCCGCGAGGACGTCGAGATAGAGGAGTGGCAGGGCGCGGGAGGTAATCTGCTCGGTGCAGCCAAAGGGATAGCGGTCGAGCGCCAGGATCAGGCCCGGCACGTCGATCGCCGTCGACGGGCTGACGGAGACGGAGACCTGCGCCGACCCGGCGAGGAAATCGCCGAGGAGGTCGCTGGACACCGTGACCGACTGGCCCGGCTCCATCGTCATCACCGTGCGCCGGCTGATGTCGGGCAGCGCCGGCCTCACCCCCAGCGCATAGCGCGAGGTGACGTCGAGGCCGTTCGGGCCGGTCAGTTGCACGTTGAGATGGCCGACGCCGAGGCCAGATGCCGAGAGCGGCAGGGAGACCGCGCCGCGGCCGCCATTGGCGCCGAGCTGGACCGTCGCCTGCGTCTGGGTAAGCCGCAGCGGGCCTTCCGGCCTGACGGTGACGCGATAGGCGCCGGCGGGTCCCTCGGCATTGACAAAGTCGAGGCGGGCGGTCGCGGCATCGGCATGGCCGAGCACACGCGGCAGCGTCGCGGTGACAACGACGGGATCGCGGGCGATCACGTCGCGCGAGGCCGAGCCGTGCTTCTTCGTCGTCCAGGCCATGGCCATCAGGCGCACGGTGCCGTTGAAGTCGGGGATGTCGAAGACGGCTTCCGCCGTGCCGTCCGGACCGACGGTCAGGATGCCGGAGAACAGCGACAGCGGCTGCTGCGCCGGCGGCGCGCCGGAGGGGCGGTTGGCCGGCCCGTCACCGCCGGAGCGGATGGAGCCGCGCACCGCCGACATGCCGTCGATGAGCAGGCCATAGAGGTCGCGCACCTCGGCCGACAGGCGCCGTTGGCCGAGATAGTGCTCGTCCGGCTTCGGCGGCTGGTAGTTGGTGATGGTGAGGATGCCGAGATCGACAGCCGCCACGGTCACATAGGCCTGCTCGCCGGCGCTGAGCCCCTCGACCTTCACCGGCACGCGCAGCGCCGTGCGCGGCGCCATCTTTTCCGGCGCGTCGAGCGTCACGCGCAGACGCCGCTCCGCCGTGTCGATGCCGAACCAGGCAAGGCCGATGGCCCGGCCCGGCATGCGCGAGGCGGCGGCATCCAGCGGGCGGCGCATGAAGACCGTGGCATAGGCCCCGGCCCCCCAGTCGCTGCCGACCGGAATCTGGATCTTCGAGCGACCCTGCGGCACGTCGACCGTGCGCTCGGCGAGGAGGCGGTCGCCCATCACCGCGACGGTCGCCGAACCGGCAAAACGCGCGTTGACGGCCACCGTCATGGTCTCCCCGGAGACGTAGGATGGCTTGTCGAGGCTCATCTCCAGCACGTCCGGCGTATCGGCCGTGCCGCCGGCGCCATAGCCGGAGTCGAAGATGACGGTGGTCATCGGCCCGGCAACGTCGCCGCCGGCCGTCACCTCGAGGCGGTAGCGGCCCCAGGGCACAGGTGCGCCGATGCGCGGCGCAGCACCGGAGGCGGTCGCCTGCACCTCTCCGTCGGCGACGCGGCGCGTCGAGACGATGGCCTGGCTCGACCAGCCGGAGGTGCCGCGGGTCCAGATCCAGCGCGTCTCGAGGCGCAGCAGCTGCCATGTGAGCTGGGCCGAGCGGCGGGTGCGCCCGTCCGCGGCCACGGCGATCAGCTCGAAGGAGGCGGTGTCGCCCTCGGACACGCGGTCGCCCTCGAACAGCGGCTTGACGCCGATGAGCGGCGTTCCCGGCAGCACCGGCACGGTGGCCGTCCGCTCCACGGCGCGGCCGCCCGGCTCGGCGACACGCACCTGCAGGCGGGCCGACAACGGCCGGGTCGTGTCCTCCATGCGCGGTAGCCGAGCAGCGATTGTGGCCTTGCCGGCATCGTCCGTGGTCAGCCCGTCGGGCAGCGGCTCGCGGTCGCGCTTGGCTTCCTCGTCACCGAGGCCGAAGCGGAAGCCGGGGAAGTCCGGCAGGTTCGGCGTCGTCTCCATGACGACCTCGCCCTCGATGCCGAGATTGGCTCCCGGCATGCCGAAGAGGTAGCGGGCATCGACGGTCGCGCTGAAGGCATCGTTGCGCGTCAGGCGTGGCGCGGTGGCGGTCAGATCGAAGGCGATGCGGTCGGGCACGAAGTCCTCGACCATGAAGCGCACCTCGCCCGCCGTCGGGCTCTTTGGATCGGTGATGGCCCTGACACGCCAGGTGCCGGTCGGCGCCGAGGAGACAATCGGGATCGGCACGGCGCGCGCGCCGGCCCCCTGGTCCTGCGTCACGATGCGGCGATACTCGACGCCGTCCGGACGCTCGACGATGAGGGTCAGCGGCAGGTTCGGCACCGCATCGCCCTTGGCGTCGCGCAGCAGCGCCGTCAGATAGACCGTCTCGCCGGGGCGGTAGATGCCGCGTTCCGGCACCAGGAAAGCGTCGAGCGGGCCGGTCACCTCGCGGCCGGCAACGCCGCGGTCCGACAGGTCGAAGGCCGGCTGGCGCAGGTTGAGGAAGGAATAGTCGCCCTGTGCGGTCGAGGCGACGACGAGCGACGGGGCGAGAGAGCCCTCGCCGCGGGTGAGGCCCGGCGCAAACCGCACATGGCCCGAGGCATCCGTGCGCGCCGTGCCGAGCACCTCGTTGTTGCGGGCGATGAGGCGCACCTCGACATCCGCCAGGGGCTTCGCCGAGTTCAGCGAATGGACAAAGCCATGCACGCCGTCGACGCCCGACAGCGCGGTGAGGCCGAGGTCGGAGACGATGAACCACTGGGCGGCGCGGCCGTTGCTGCCGTCGTCATCGTCGGTGCGGCGCTGGGCATTGGTCGGCTTGGCGGTCACCACATAGACGCCGGGCTCCAGCGTGCGGACCGCCTCGTCGATCGGCAGCGCCGTGGTGACGTCGACATTGAGCCGGTTCTCGGTCTCGAGCTGGCCCTTCCAGACGGAGATGCCGCGCTCGGAGATGGCCTGCTGCATCTCGTAGCTGTCCAGCGGTTTGGGAAATTCCTCCTGGATGGTCTGGGCGATGGACCGGTCGCCCATGCGGATGATCTCCACGTCGATCGACTGGAGATTGACGCTGACGATGGGCAGGCCGCGCTGGCCGGCGCGCGGCAGCACGTAGGAGCGGCCGGTGAAGCGCACCGAGGGCGTCCGGTCACGCACATAGACGGACACGTCGATATTGCGCGTCAGGCTCTCGCTGGCGATCACCGAGGGCAGTCCCTCGCGCAACTGGAAGCTGTAGCGCTCGCCGTGCCGGAGGCCGTCGACACAGATCTGGCGGTCCTCGACCGTGATCGGCGGATTGTTGACGCCCGTCTGGCGGATATAGGGGGCGAAATCGGTGCGACCGGTCCGCAGGTTCTCGGTGAAGACGAAGCAGGCGCGCGGACGCGTCGCATCCGAATCGATCTTGGTCTCGCGGAAGCGGAAGCCGTGCTGGTCGCGCAGCCGGTTGTAGGCGTCGCGCGCCTCCGGCGTGTCGCGCGTCTCGACCACGGCGCGGGCGATGTCGATGGCCGGGCGCCACTGCTGGCGCGCCACCATGATCTGTCGCACGTGAGCCAGCGCGAAGGCCTCCTCGTTGCGGTTCGCGGCGCGGCGATAGGCCATGTAGGCGGAGGCCAGGATGTCGGTCTGCAACTGCTGGCGCTCCCGCCAGTCGTTCGTGCGGATGCCGCCAAGTGCCTGCGAATAGCGCACCCAGGGCGCCGAATCGGTGCCCGAGCGCAGGGCGATCGCTTCCCAGGCACGGGCTGCGGCGCGGAAGTCGCCGCGCGTCGCGGCAGCGTCGGCATCGCGGCGGATATCGGGGATCGGCCGGACATCGACGGCGCTCTTGTTGGCGACGGAAGCCTCGAAGCGGCGCGCCTGCTCGATGAGGTCGTCGCGCTGATAGGCCCGCAGTGGCGGCAGAGCCTGCGTGGGGGCGCGCTGCGGCTGGGCGGCGTCGGGCCGCGGCTGCGGGCGCGGCGGCAACTGCGCGAGATCGACGAGTTCGGGCTCAAAGACTTGAGCCAGCACCGTCCGGGGGTCGGTGAAACCGAGAACCGCTGCGACAGCAAGCGGCACCGCGGCCGCAACAAGACCTCGGATGCGCATGACGAATGTCCTCATCGCGGCCCGACGCCCCATCGTCCGCAGGTCGGGACTGTCCCACCCCCCTGTAACAGGGACAATAAGGGGTGCTACGTAATTCCCCTAAGCGGAATGCCCGCGCCGCACGGACCGGGCATTCCTGCCGTGGCACGTCACCCCATCGCAGCCTTCGCGGCGGCGACGATCTTGGCCGGCGTCACCTTCACCGCATCTTCGAGCGGCGGCGAGAACGGCACCGGGATGCGCGGTGCGCCGAGCCGGCGGGCCGCCTTCACCTTCGCCGGCCCGAGCGTCTCAATGACCGTGGAGACCACCTCGGCGCCGAAGCCGGCGACCGACACCGCCTCCTGCACCACCAGAAGCCGGCCGGTCTTCTCGACCGAGGCGCAGACCGCCGCCTGGTCCCAGGGCCAGAGCGTGCGCAGGTCGATGACATCGGCGGCGATGCCTTCGGCCGCCAGCGTCGCCGCCGCCTGTTCCACCGCCGGCATGATCGCCGACCAGGACACGATGGTGAGATCACGCCCCTCGCGCGCCTGGCGCGCCTTGCCGAAGGGGATCGGCTCGATGACGGAGGCGACCTCGCCGGTGACGGGGAAGAGGTTCTTCGGATCGAAGAACAGCACGGGATCGTCGGAGCGGATGGCGCTCACCAGCAGCCCCGCCGCATCGGCCGGAGTCGAGGGCGTCACCACGATGACACCGGGCAGATGGACGAACCACGATTCCAGCATCTGCGAGTGCTGGGCGGCCGAGTTGCGCCAGATGCCGTGCGGCATGCGCACGACCACCGAAGGCTTGGCCTGACCGCCGAACATGTAGCGGATCTTGGCGATCTGGTTCACCAGTTCGTCCATGGCGCACATGACGAAGTCGAAGATGCGCATCTCGATGATCGGACGGGTGCCGACCAGCGCGGCGCCGAGGCCGGCGCCCATGATCGTCGATTCCGAAATCGGCGTGGAGACGACGCGCTCGGCCCCGAACTCCGGCAGGAAGTCCTTGTACTGGCCGTAGAGGCCGCCGCGCGCGACGTCCTCGCCCATCACCCAGACGGTGGGATCGCGGCGCATTTCCTGAAGGGCGGCGAGGCGCACGGCCTCGACCAGGGTGACGCTCTGCCCGCTCATGCCGAAACTCCTGCAAAGCGCACCGCGCCGACGTCCTGCACATCCTCGTAGGCGATGGCCTCCTGCGGCCACGGCGCGCCCTTGGCATCGATGACCGCCTCCGCCATCTCCGCATCGGCCCTGGTCCGGATCGCGGCGAGATGGGCGGTGGAGACAGACCTCTCGGCGAGGAGCGCGGCGAGCCGGTCGATGGGGCAGCGCTTCTTCGCCGCCTCGACATCGGCCGGGTTGCGCCAGGCGGCGGCATCGGTCGAGGTATGGCCGGTGATCCGGTAGGTCTTCGCATGCAGGAGCCGCGGGCCCTTGCCGGCCCGCACCTCGGCGACCAGCCGGGCCGCCGCCTCGTCCACCGCCATGACGTCGTTGCCGTCGACGGTGACGCCGGGCACCCCGAGCGATTCCGCCCGCGCGATGACGCCGGGGCCCGCCGTCACCGAATCCGTCTGCGTGAAGGCCGAGACGCCATTGTCCTCGCAGACGAAGAGAACGGGGAGATTGTAGAGCGCCGCCCAGTTGAGGCCTTCAAGGAACGGCCCGCGGTTGATGGCGCCGTCGCCGAAGAAGCAGACGGCGATGGCGCTCGACTTCAGCATCTTCAGGCCCTGCGCCGCGCCGACCGCGATCGGAATGCCGCCGGAGACGACACCGTTGGCGCCGAGCATGCCGACCGAGAAGTCGGCAATGTGCATGGAGCCGCCCTTGCCGCGGCAATGGCCACCCTCGCGCCCGAACAGCTCGCGCATCATGCCCTGCACGCCGGCGCCCTTGGCGATGGCGTGGCCGTGGCCGCGATGGTTGGAGGTGATCCGATCCTCAGGCGTCAGGTTGAGGCAGACGCCGGTAGCGACGCCCTCCTGGCCGATGGAGACGTGCAGCGGCCCCGGCACGACCCCTTCCTTGTGCGCGTTGAGGGCCGCGGTCTCGAAGGCGCGGATACGGCACATGGTGCCGTAGAGATCCAGCAGGCGCTGGACGTTGTGGGTCTGTTGCATCGGCGTTTCCCCGGGGACTGGCGTCCTGTTCTGGTTCAGTAGGATTTCGGCAGGTCGAGCACCTTCTCGGCGATGAAGGAGAGGATGAGCTGCGCCGACACGGGTGCCAGCCGCGGAATCCACGCCTCGCGCAGGTAGCGCTCGACATGGAACTCGCGGGCATAGCCCATGCCGCCGAGCGTCATCACGGCCCGCTCGCAGACCTTGTAGCCGGCCTCCGCCGCCAGATACTTGGCCGCATTGGCGAAAGGCCCGCAGGGCTGGTCGCGATCATAGAGGGTGGCGGCCTTCAGCATCATCAACTCGGCCGCCTCCAGTTCCATCCAGCATTCGGCGAGCGGATGCTGGATCGACTGGTTCTGGCCGATCGGCCGGTCGAAGACGATGCGCTCCTTGGCATAGGCGGTGGCGCGTTTCAGCGCCGCGCGGCCGAGCCCGATGGCCTCCGCCGCGATGAGGATGCGCTCGGGATTGAGCCCGTGCAGGATGATGTCGAAGCCGCGGCCCTCCTCGCCAATGAGGTCGCTCGCGGGCACCGGCAGGCGGTCGAAGAATACCTGGTTCGAATCGACCGCCTTGCGGCCCATCTTGGCGATCTCGCGCACCTCGACATGGGCGCGGTCGAGCGTCGTATAGAACAGCGACAGCCCGTCGGTGCGCCGCTTCACCTCGGACAGCGGCGCGGTGCGGGCGAGCAGCAGGATCTTGTCGGCGACCTGTGCCGTCGAGGTCCAGATCTTCTGGCCGGTGACGATATAGGTGTCGCCCTGACGCTCGGCGCGGGTCTTGATCTTCAGCGTGTCGAGGCCGGCGTCGGGCTCGGTGACGCCGAAGCAGGCCTTCTCCCGGCCCTCGATCAGCGGCGGCAACATGCGCGCCTTCTGCTCCTCCGAGCCCTTCACCACGACGGGGTTGAGGCCGAAAATGTTGAGATGGATGGCGGAGGCCCCGGACATGCCGGCGCCGGAGGCAGCGATCGCCTCCATCATGATGGCCGCTTCCGTGATGCCGAGCCCCGATCCGCCATAGGCCTCCGGCATGGCGACGCCGAGAAAGCCGGCCTCCGCGAAGGCGCGGTGAAAATCGTCGGGAAAGCCGCCCTTCGTATCGCGCTCGAGCCAGTAGTCGTCGCCGAAGCGCGCGCAGAGGCGCCGCACGGCATCGCGCAACGCCATCTGGTCGTCGGTTAGCAAGAAGTCCATCGACGTCACTGCGGCTCGATGCCGGCTTCCTTGATCATGCGCGCCCAGTTGGCGATCTGCGCCTTGACGAAGGCGCCGAGTTCCTCCGGCGTCTGGGTGAAGGCGTCGAAGCCGATCTCGGCGAGCTTCTTCACGGTCTCCGGGTCGGTGGCGATGGCGGCGAGCTCCTTGTTGAGCCGGGTGATCACCTCGGGCGGCGTGCGCGCCGGCCCGAACACGCCGTTCCACGAGGTGATGTCGAACTCGGGAACGCCAGCCTCCTGCATCGACGGCAGGTTCGGCAGCAGCTTGGACCGTTCGGCCGTCGTCACCGCGAGCGCCCGGAGCGAACCGGCATTGACCTGACTGAGCGAAGCCGTGATGTCGACGAACATCATCGAGATGCGCCCGCCGATGATGTCGGTGATGGCGGGCGGCGTCGAGCGATAGGGCACATGCAGGATGTCGACGCCGGCGCGCTTGGTGAAGGTGGCCCCCGCCACGATGCCGGTGGAATTGCCGCTGGCATAGGTCAGCTTGCCGGGATTGGCCTTGGCGTGGGCGATGAGCTCCTTCACCGAGGTCACCGGCAGCTTCGGATCGACCACCAGCAGGAAGGGCAGGTTGCCCATGCGGGCGATGGGCGAGAAGTCGTTCACCGGGTCGTAGGTCAGCGTCTTCAACAGGCTCGGATTGGCCGAATGCGAGGTGTTGGTGGTCATGAACAGCGTGTAGCCGTCGGGCTGGGAGCGGGCGACGAAGGTCGCCGCCACCGAGCCGTTGGCGCCCGCCCTGTTCTCCACCACGACGCCCTGGCCGAGCTTTGCGGCGAGCTGCTGGGCGACGATGCGCGCCACCGTGTCGGTGCCGCTGCCGGCAGCGAAGGGCACGACGAGGGTAATGGGTCGCTCCGGCCAGGCGGCGCGCGCCGGCGCGGCGACAGCCATGGCGGCGGCGCTGGCGAGCAAGGTTCTGCGGTCGATCATGCTTTGTCCTCCCGGGACGTCTGTTGGGCCGGACTCAGCGCCGGCGGATGACCCTGTCCGGGTTCTCTTCATAGGGCGGCGTATAGATGACGAGGACGCGCACCGGCGTCTCGCTCGTCACCGTGAAGACATGCTCCATGCCAGCGGGAAAGAAGCAGGAATCGCCCGCCTTCATCGAAAACCGCTGGCCGTCCACCTCGGCGTCGGCCGTGCCTTCCAGCAGGTAGCAGATCTGGTCGATGCCGGGATGGGCGTGGGGGAGCGCGCCATTGCCCTTCTCGATCGTGCCGACGAGCATCTCGACGGATTCCGCCCCCACCGTCTCGCGGCTGATCAGCCGGCGGTTCAGGGTGCCGGTATGGTTGGCGGGGTGATAGCCCTGAACGTCCTCCTCGCGGACGTGGTAACGGCGCTGCGCGCGCCCGGCCGACGCCGTCATGTCAGTCCTCCCGATTGCGGATCGTTCGCCCGCCTGTGATCCGTGCAGCGGATCTTGCGCCGCGAGTGTCAGGACCGGGCCCGACCTGTCAAGGCGAGCGCCGGCATGTCTGGCACCAGCCGAACGGCACGGCTTGGCGCATTGCCGCCGACAGGCGAGATTGAAAGACTGCCGGCCCACGACGACCGGAACGGGGCCTGCCGATGCAGCCAGCCATCATCCTCGACAGCGTCACCCACCTGACCGCCGACGCCCGCGGCCGGGTCGCGGTCTGCGCCTCGCACGGTGCGGTCTATGCCGCCTGGTACGGCGCGACGAAGGGCGTCGCCGCCATGATCCTCAACGATGCCGGCATCGGCCGCGAACGGGCCGGCATCTCGGGCCTCGCCTGGCTCGACGAACTCGGCGTGCCGGGGGCGACCGTCTCGCACCGCTCGGCGCGCATCGGCTGGGGGGCCGACATGCCGGAGCGCGGCGTACTGTCCTTCGTCAATGCGGCGGCGGCGAGCCTCGGCCTCAGGCCCGGCATGGCCTGCAGCACGGCGCTCGACCTCCTGCAGCGCGCAGACCTCGCGCCCTCGCCGACGCCGGCCCCGCTCGACGAGGCTCGCCACGAGATCGCCGGAGCGGGGGCCAAGGGCATCCGCGTCTTCGTCCTCGATTCCAACGGTCTCGTCGGCAAGGACGACGCCGGCCACATCGTCGTCACCGCGTCCCATGGCGGGCTGCTCGCCGGCAGGCCGGAGACTGCGGTCAAGTCGGACGTGCTGGCCGCCGTCTATGTCGATGCCGACCGTGGCCTGGACGATGCCGGAATCTCGCGCCTTCCCGCGCTCCAGGCGCGCGGCATCGCCGGCGCCATGGTCTCGGCCTTTTCGGCCCGCATCGGCGACGGCATGTCGGTCTGGAACGACGGTTTCGTCTCCGCGATCAATGCCGAGGCCGGCCGTCGCGGCGGCGCCATCGGCCAGTCGACTCGGGATTTCGTTGCGGCGATCATCGCCTCCGCCTGAACCTTCCGGCGGTCGCGTGGGGCGTCCATCGACCTCCCGACAGCGCCGCCTGCCGGTTTTGCTTGACAGGGCGGGGTCCTGTCACTATGCCGTCGCGTCTCCGAACAGGACCATTTTGTCCAGCGGCTGGCCGTTGCCGTCGCACTTTACCTTTGGGATCCGACAGATGTCGCGTCGTTGTGAACTCACCGGCAAGGGTGTTCAGGTTGGCCACCGGGTCAGCCATTCGAACATCAAGACGAAGCACCGCTTCCTGCCGAACCTGCAGAACATCTCCTTTGCGTCCGAGACGCTGGGACAGACCGTGTCGCTGCGCGTGTCGACCCACGCCCTCCGCTCGGTCGACCACAATGGCGGTCTGGACGCGTTCCTGCTGAAGGCCCGCGCCGAGGACCTGTCGCCGAAGGCGCGTCAGGTCAAGACGGCGATCGCCAAGAAGAGCGCCGAGGCGAAGTCCGCCGAGGCCGCCTGAGGCGCGCTTCCTGCTGACGATTGGAGCCGGCGCCGGGAAACCGCCGCCGGTTTTCTTGTGGACGCTGCGGCATTGTCGCGCGGCGACTCTGACCCCACATGTCGCTACTATATGAAACAGCGGCAGCGACAACGCCGCGTCACCGGTGGGGAATCCATGTCGTCGAAGACCCTTTTCAGGTCCAGGAATATCGTGCGCGCCTTCGCGATTGCGGGCGTCGCCATCATGCTCGGCGCCGTTGCCGCTGAGGCTCGTCCGCGCGGTGGCGGAAGCCGCGGCGGCCGGACCTTCACGCCGCCCGCAGCCACCAGCACAGCGCCCAACGTGGCCGCGCCGATGCAGCGCACGACCGCGCCGACACCCGCGCCCGGCATGCAGCAACCTGGTATGGCGCCCCGTCCCGGCATGACGCCGCCGGCCGCCCAGGGCTCCCGCTTCGGCGGTCTCGGCATGGGCCTCGCAGCCGGCTTCCTCGGCGCAGGCCTGTTCGGCATGCTCTCGGGCCAGGGCTTCCTCGGCGGCCTCGGCTCGCTGATGGGCATGCTCGGTTTTCTGGCCCAGTTCGCGCTGATCGCCGGCGTCATCTACCTCGTCGTCCGTCTGGTGCGCGGCCGTCGCGAAGGCGCCGCCGGTCCGCAGCCGGCCATGGCGCGTTCGTCCACCGGCCCGGGCAACGGACCGATGGGTCTTCCCGGGAACGGGGCGATCCCCGGCATGGCGGGCGGCTCCGTCGCCGCCCCGGCCGCTGGCCCCACCGACACGATCGGCGTCACCCCGCAGGACTACGATGCCTTCGAGCGCCTGCTCGCGCATGTCAACGAAGCCTACTCGCGCGAGGACCTGAATGCCCTGCGCGCCATGGCGACGCCCGAGATGGCAGGCTATTTCGCCGACGACCTGAAGGATGCCGCCTCCCGCGGCGTCGTCAGCCGCATCTCCGACGTCAAGCTGCTGCAGGGAGACCTGTCGGAAGCCTGGCGTGAGCAGGACGCCGATTACGCGACGGTCGCCATGCGCTTCGCGCTGACCGACCTGACCATCGATCGCGCCAGCGGCCGGGTCGTCAGCGGCAATCCGCAAGGCGAGGAGGCGACCGAACTGTGGACGTTCCGCCGCCCGCACGGAGGCGTCTGGCAGCTCTCGGCGATCCAGAACACCTGATCGCCGTCAGCCCTCGCACGACATCCAGAGCCCCGGCCACGCGCCGGGGCTTTTTCTTTCCGGGCGGCGGCTCTTTTGCCGCCCTGTGGATATTAACCCTTTGTCCATACCTGTTGAGGAAGTCTTAACGAAACCGTTGCGGCGCTTCCGCTCTCGTGGTTCCATTGCGGTGCGATGAAGACCGTCACCACAGAGATCCGCCTGGCCCGGCAATCCGACGCCCCGATCGTGGCCGAAGTCCACGACGAGGCCTGGCGCGCCGCCTATCGCGGCCTGATTCCCGGCGCCGAGCTGGAGAAGCTCATCTCCCGCCGTGGCCCGAACTGGTGGGATGCCGCCATCCGGAAAGGCAACCGCATCGCGCTGCTCGGCTTTGGCGACGAGATCGCCGGCTATGCCAACTACGGCCGGAACCGCGCCAAGGCGCTGACCTACGAAGGCGAAATCTACGAGCTCTATCTGAGGCCGAAGTTCATCGGACTCGGGCTCGGCCAGCGCCTGTTCCATGCCGCCCGCAAGGATCTTGGCAGCCATGGTCTCGACAGCCTCGTCATCTGGGCCTTGACCGACAACGACGCCGCCATGCGCTTCTATCGCAGCCTTGGCGGCAAGCCCGTCGCCCGTTCCTCCGAGACCTTCGGCGACCGGCCGCTCGACAAGACGGCCTTCGGCTGGGCCGCCTGATCTCCCTTGGTCTAACGTGCATTTTGCACTGCAGCACTTGCGGCCCGGGTCGTGTTGCGGCTAACGAGGCGCCACAGGTCCCCGGAGACACCGTCCCATGCGTATCGACGCGATTTCGATCGGCAGCAATCCTCCTGACGAGGTGAACGTCATCGTCGAGGTTCCGGTCGGCGGCGAACCGATCAAGTACGAGATGGACAAGGAGGCCGGCACGCTCGTCGTCGACCGGTTCCTCTACACCTCGATGCGCTACCCCGGGAACTACGGCTTCATCCCCCACACCCTGTCCGAGGACGGCGATCCCTGCGACGTGCTGATCGCCAACCAGCGCGGCATTGTTCCCGGCGCCATCGTCGCCTGCCGCCCGGTGGGCGTGCTGAAGATGGAGGACGAGGCCGGCGGGGACGAGAAGATCGTCGCCGTGCCGGTGTCACGTCTGACCCGCCGCTACGAGAAGATCCTCGACATCAAGGATCTGCCCGAGATCACGCTGAAGCAGATCGAGCATTTCTTCCAGCACTACAAGGATCTGGAATCCTCCAAGTGGGTGAAGGTCGTCGGCTGGGGCGATGCGGCGGAGGCCAAGCGGCTGATCCTCGAGGCGATCGAGCGGGCCAACAAGGCCAAGACGAAGGCCTGAGGCGCCCGGTATCCTCAGCCCGGGCGCTTCGGCCCGGCGGCCAGCGCCTCCGTCACCTTGGTGCGGATATCGGCCAGCGTGAACGGCTTGGTCACGACGTCATGGACCAGGGCCTCGAGGCCATGGGCGCGCTCGCGCTGGTCGGCATAGGCGGTCATCAGCAGGATCACGAGGTCCGGGAACTGCGGCGCGGCCGCAAGCGCCAGCGCGATGCCGTCCATCAGCGGCATGCGGATATCGGTGAGAAGAAGGTCGTAGGCGCCCCGCTCGCGCTCGAGGAACTCAAGCGCCTCGGCGCCGTCCCGCGCCTCTGTCACGGTGTGGCCGTCGATCTCCAGCGCCCGGCGCACGAAGGCGCGGACCGGCTCGTCATCCTCGGCGATCAGAACCCGCGCCACGCCCTCAGTCCTCGATGACGCCGACGAACGGCAACTGGCGCCAGGCATGCGCGACGTCCATGCCATAACCGACGACGAACACGTCCGGACAGGTGAAGCCGACGTGGTTGGCCTCCAGGTGGACGGCGCGTTTGCCGGGCTTCTCCAGCAGCACGCAGGTGCGCACCGAGCGGGCGCCGCGGGCCATCAGCAGGTCCTTGGCATAGGTGAGCGTGCGGCCGCTTTCGAGAATGTCGTCGACGAGCAGGACGTCGCGGCCCTCGACCGGGCTCTCGACATCGTGCAGCACCCGCACCTGCCCCGTGGAGACGGTGCCGTCGAGATAGGACGACAGCGACATGAACTCCACCTCCGGCGCCATGCCCGCGGCGTCCATCGCCCGGATGAGATCGGCGGCGAAGACGAAGCTTCCCTTGAGGACTGCCACCACCAGCAGCCGCTCGGGCTTCGTGTCGGCGATTTCCTTCACCAGCGCCGTGTTGCGCTCCGCGATGGCATCGGCCGAAAACAGGACGCGGATATTGTCACGATTCATCGAAACGCACTCCGGCGGGACCCGTCGGGCGGGCCTTTGATCAAGATGTAGCCTGCAGTGCCTGCGGCGTCACCTGCCGGTGGCGTCGACCCGGGTGAAGAAGCGCACCTCGACGCTCGCACCATCCGGCGGCGGCGAGGCGAGCCGCGAGCGGAACGGCGCGGCCTCGCCGGCCTCGAGCCGGGCCTTGGGCGCCGTCGCCGTCCACGTATAGATTTCCTTGCCGGCCGCATCGCGGACGGACAGGCGCAGGCGCGGCAACTCGACGGGCCGGCCGGTGATGTTGACCAGCCGCCCCTCGACAACCAGCACGACGACGCCGTCGACGACTTCGTTGGCGCCTTTCACGTCCCGGAACTCGACGCCGCGCAGGTTCACCGGCAGGCCGATGCTCTCATAGAGCCCCGCCGAATCCGGCACGGTGCGCACCACCTGCTCGCGTCCGAGGAAAAACATCGCGAGGATCGCCGTTCCCAGGAGCAGGATCAGGTAGGACGGCGACAGACGAAACGACTGGCCGCCGGGACGGGGCAGGCTCGGTCGACGCAGCCGCCGCAAACCGCTGGGTTCCCGTTCATCACGGACAGTCCGCTTGGCCTCGGGCGACGACCTCTCGGCTTCGTCCGGTTCTGCGGCGCGGGCCGGCAGGGGCGGTACGTCTGCGTCGGGCTGGATGGACGGGACCTCGTCTTCCGGCACGGCCGGCTCGGCGAGCGCATCGCCACCGGCCTTGCTTTCGGCCTCCTCCGCGAAAGCCGCGCCCCAGTCGGCATCGTCGCCGCCCTGGCTGTCGCCGCCAGCCGACGCGCCGACGCGCTCGGCTGCGGCCGGGGCCTCAACCTGTTCCTCGACGGCGCTTTCCGGCGTGGCGAGCCACACGGCCCGGCACTGGGCGCAGCGAACCTGCCGCCCGGCATCGCCCAGGACGGTCTTGGTGACCCTGAAGGCCGTCGCGCAGGACGGGCAGACGATCAGCATGGGTTACGCGCCTCGGGACGGTTGTCCCTCCACCACACCTTTGCCCACCATGGTTAATTGGCGGTTAAGTCCCCGGCCGTGGCATGATCGCGCCGGCCGAATCGCCGGCCGAGAGAGGGAAGTCGAGGCCTTGGTCCGGTTCGAGAATGTCGGATTGCGCTACGGGGTGGGGCCCGAGGTGCTGAGGGATCTCTCCTTCGGCATCGAACCGCATTCGTTCCAGTTCCTCACCGGCCCGTCCGGCGCGGGCAAGACCAGCCTCCTGAAACTGCTGTTCCTGTCGCTGCGCGCCACGCGCGGCATCGTCACCGTCTTCGACCATGACACCTCGCGCCTGTCAAAGGACGAACTCTCGGTGCTGCGCCGGCGCATCGGCATCGTCTTCCAGGATTTCCGCCTGCTCGACCACCTGACGACCTATGAGAATGTCGCCCTGCCGCTGCGCGTGCTCGGCAAGGAGGAGGCGAGCTATCGTTCGGAGGTCATCGACCTCCTGGAGTGGGTGGGTCTCGGGGAGCGTATCGACGCCTATCCCCCCATCCTTTCCGGCGGCGAGAAGCAACGCGCGGCGATCGCCCGCGCCGTCATCGTGCGTCCCGAAATGCTGCTCGCCGACGAGCCGACCGGCAATGTCGACCCGCCGCTCGCCAAGCGCCTGCTGCGGCTCTTCGTGGAACTGAACCGCACCGGCACCGCCGTGCTCATCGCCACCCACGACCTCTCGCTGCTGGAGCAGGTGGAAGCGCGCCAGCTCATCATCCGCGAGGGCAGCCTCTCGGTCAGCGACCCCCATCACCAGGAGGCCGGCGGGTGGTGAGCGGAACGCGGCGCAGCGCCTCCCTGCAGCACTGGCTGGCGAGCCGGGAACGGGATCGCGCGCAGGGCGGCGCACGGGCCGACATGCGGCCGCGGGGCGCCTCTCTCGTGCCGCCCTCCTCGATCGCCGGGCGCGCCCTTGCGGTCATCATCGCGATCATGACCTTCCTCGGATCGCTCACCGTCGGCAGCGTCGACCTGGTACGGACCGCCGCAGCCGACTGGACCTCCTCCATCATCCGGGAGGCGACCATCCAGGTGCGCCCCGTAGCCGGCCGCGACCTTGTCGCCGACGTCGCCCGCGCCACCGAGATCGCCGTGCGCTTTCCGGGAGTCGCCGACGTCTCGCCCTACACCGCGGAGGAAACGCGCCGCATGCTCGAGCCATGGCTCGGCACCGGCCTCGGCGCGGAGGACCTGCCCATCCCGCGACTGATCGTGGTCAAGCTCGCGGACGACCGGCGCACAGACATGGACGCCTTCCGGAGGGCCCTGACCGCCGAGGTTCCCACCGCCAGCCTCGACGACCATCGCCAGTGGTTCGACCGCCTGCGCGCCATGGCGCGCGCCGTCATCGTCGTCGGCCTCGTCATCGTCGCGCTGATGATCGCAGCCACCGGTCTGTCGGTCATCTTCGCCACCCGTGCCGCGGTCGAGACGAACCGGCCCGTGGTCGAGGTGCTGCATTTCGTCGGCGCGCGCGACGCCTTCATCGCTGGCGAGTTCCAGCGCCACTTCCTCTGGCTGGCGCTCAAGGGGGCGGCGGCCGGCGGGGTCCTTGCCCTTGCGGCGATCCTCGTCTCCGGCGCCGTCGCGGCCCGCTGGCGGGCGACGGCCGGCGGCGACCAGATCGAGGCGCTGTTCGGGTCGTTTGCCCTGGGCGCCACCGGCTATGCCGGCATCGCCGTCCTCGTCGTGCTGGTGACGGCGGTCGCCGCCCTTACCTGCCGCTGGACGGTGATGCGCACGCTCGGCGCAATCGACTGACGGACGCGATCACTCCAGCAGGCGCTGGTAGTTGATGCGGAAGAGCCGCTGGTCGGGCCGCGAACGCGGATCGAGGTTGTGCAGCGCCACCGAGGTCTCGTAGCCCTGCGCGTCATAGACCGTCCACTGGCGCAGGGCCATGTCGGAGGCGTTGAACAGCACCATCAGCCGGTTGGTGCCGCCGAGTGCCTGACGCTCCTCCAGCATGACGATGACGTAGTCCGGATCGCGGGTGACCGAGGTCACGTTGGCGTCGCGCAGGATGTCGACCCGGTCGGAGAGCAGGAAGCGCAGCGGCGTCTGCGACAGCGGGTAGATGTCCTGGGTGTTCAGGCGCCGGTCGCGCACCGCCACCGACTGGCCATCGGCGACGACCTCCACCGGGCTCGGCGGATTGTACTGGAAGCGGATCTTGCCGGGCTTGTCGAGATAGAGCTTGCCTGTGGTGCGGCGGCCGTCCGGGCCGATCTGGACGAAGTCGCCCTGCATGAAGCGGATGCCGTTGAAATAGGCATTCACCTGCTGGGCGATCTCGCGGGAATCGGCATCGACGCCGCGCGCGGCCCGCGGCGCGGCGCGTCGGACCGGCGCCGTCAGGGCGCCGCCCGCGGAGGGTGCGGGTGCAGGCGCGGGCGAGGCCGTCGGAGCACCGGGACGGGGCGGCTGCGCCGCGCCGCCTGCCGGCGGACCGAGTTGCAGCGGCGTTCCCTGGGCGAGGATGAACGGCCGCTCGCCGGAGATGGCGGGCGCGATGCCGAATGCAAGGACCGCGCCGGCGAGGATGAGGCCGGCCGGAAGCGCGCGGGGTCTGGCGGTCATCGTGAATCCTCGGCGCGTCGTGTTCGGAACGGTCATGGTGGATTGGGAGATAGGAAGCCGTTGGGGCGATTTCGAGGCGGAACGCCCGTCAATCGGCGGCCTCCGGCATCAGGATCTCGCGCTTGCCGGCGTGGTTGGCGGGGCCGACGAGGCCCTCGCGCTCCATCCGCTCGATGAGCGAGGCGGCGCGGTTGTAGCCGATCTGCAGGCGGCGCTGGATATAGGAGGTCGAGGCCTTCTTGTCGCGCAGCACGACCTGAACCGCCTTGTCGTAGAGGTCGGCCGGCTCCTCGCCGAAGGCGCCCTTGTCGAAGACAGCGCCGTCGTCGCCATCGCCCTCAACGCCCTCGTCGTCGTCGGTGGTGACGGCTTCGAGATAGTCCGGAGCGCCCTGCATCTTCAGGTGACCGACGATGCGCTCCACCTCCTCGTCGGAGACGAAGGGACCGTGGACGCGGCTGATGCGGCCGCCACCGGCCATGTAGAGCATGTCGCCGCGGCCGAGGAGCTGCTCGGCGCCCTGCTCGCCGAGGATGGTGCGGCTGTCGATCTTGGAGGTGACCTGGAAGGAGATACGGGTCGGGAAGTTCGCCTTGATCGTACCGGTGATGACGTCGACCGAGGGGCGCTGCGTCGCCATGATCAGGTGGATGCCCGCGGCGCGGGCCATCTGCGCCAGGCGCTGGATGGCGCCCTCGATCTCCTTGCCGGCGACCATCATCAGGTCAGCCATCTCGTCGACGATGACGACGATGTAGGGGATCGGCTCGAGGCCCATCTCCTCCTGCTCGTAGATGGCCTCCCCCGTCTCGCGGTCGAAACCCGTCTGCACGGTGCGGGTCAGCACCTCACCCTTGGCCTTGGCCTGCGCCATACGGGCATTGAAGCCATCGATGTTGCGCACGCCGAGCTTCGACATCTTCTTGTAGCGCTCCTCCATCTCCCGGACCGCCCATTTCAGCGCCACGACCGCCTTCTTCGGGTCGGTGACGACGGGCGTCAGCAGATGGGGAATGCCGTCGTAGATGGAGAGTTCCAGCATCTTCGGATCGACCATGATCAGGCGACACTGGTCCGGCCGCAGTCGGTAGAGCAGCGACAGGATCATGGTGTTGATGGCGACCGACTTGCCCGAGCCGGTGGTGCCGGCGACCAGCAGGTGCGGCATCTTGGCAAGGTCTGCGATGACCGGATCGCCGCCGATGGTCTTGCCGAGCGCGATCGGCAGCTTTTCCTTGGCGGTGATGAAATCCTGGCTCGCCAGCATCTCGCGCAGCAGCACATTCTCGCGCTTGGCGTTCGGCAGCTCGATGCCGATGGCGTTGCGGCCGGCGACGAGGGCGACGCGCGCCGAGATGGCCGACATGGAGCGGGCGATGTCGTCGGCAAGGCCGATGACGCGGTTGGAGCGGGTGCCGGGGGCAGGCTCCAGTTCGTAGAGCGTGACCACCGGGCCCGGACGCACGTTGATGATCTCGCCGCGCACGCCGAAATCGTCGAGCGTCGAGGCGAGCGTCGCGGCGTTCTCCTGCAGCACCTCCATCGACATGGAGGCGTCGCGCTCGGACGGCTTCGGCTCGGTCAGGAGGTCGAGCGGCGGCAGTTCGTAGGTGTCGTCCACTCCCTCCGGCGGCGGAAGCGGCAGCTTCTGCTGGATCGCGACGGGGCGCGGGGTCGGGGCGGGCGCATGGATGCGCGGCCCGACCCTGGCGGCAGGCGACGCCGACGGCAGCGGCCGCTCGTCCTCGACGTCGTCCGCCGGCGCGATGTCCGGCGCGGCGATCTCATCGGGGTCCTCCGGGCGGACACGGCCGTCGAGTGGGGCGTGATAGGTGCGCGGCAGGCGATCCGGGGCCGCCTCGAGCACGGGCTCGCGGCGCACGCCCGAGGAGCGGCGCGACGCGGGCAGGCCGTCATCGTCGGGTTCGGTGAAGAAGGCCTTCGCCCGCGCGGCAAGGCCGGGGCCGGCACTCGCCTCCGCACCCTCTGCAGGGGCGCCCGCGGCGACACGCGCCGTCTGGGGGGCTTCCGCCACCATGCGGGCAAGGCGCGCCCTGGTGGAGAGCATGCCGTGGGCGACGGCGCCGACGGCGCTGGAGACCATGCCGCCAACGAGGCCGGGCTCGCTATCCTCATCGCTCGGACGACGCGCCCTGGGGGCGACGCGATCGAGTTCCTCCTCCAGCGTCTCCGGCTCGGGCCTCAGGATGAGCCCGACGGCAGCGGCCAGCAGCGCGAGACCCATGCCCGCGATAGTCGACAGGGCGATGATGCGGGTCAGGCCCTGCATCCGGCCGAACAGGGTCGACAGAACGGTGATGCCGCCGTCGCCGACAACGCCGCCGATGCCGGTCGGCAGCGGCCATCCGGCCGGGGGCGGGATCAGCGAGACAGCAACGGCCAGCACCATGGCCGCGCCGATCCCGAGCGGAACGCGCAAGCCCTCGCGATCGAAGGGCCGCGCCCGGAGCATGAGCCAGCCCCAGATGGCCGAGACGGCGAGCAGGACGATGGCCGCGAGGCCGAAGAGCTGCATCAGGAGATCGGCGAGAATGGCGCCGGGCTTGCCGATCCAGTTCTTCACCGGGGCGTTGGTGGCGTGGCTGAGGGAGGGGTCGCCGGCGGTCCAGGTGAGCATCGCCACCGCGGCAACGACGACCGCAGCGAGGATGCCGAGGCCGGTCAGCCGGCGCAATTGGCGTCGCATGGCGCCGCCCAATCCGTCGGGGACCAGGGAAGGTCCGGTCTGCCGGCGCGCCACTGCCATCGTCATCCAATCCCGTGCGAGGGGGCGCGAAGCCGGGCGAGAAGGAGCCTCGCGCCGGGCCGGAGCGCCCTCCGGTTCAGTCCCGGACCTTAGCGAGCCAACGGTTGACGCCGGATTAACCATCGCTGGCGACCAGACTCCACCGGCCTGTGCCAAGAAAAAACCCCCGGCGCGGGACGCCGGGGGCTGGAAGCCTGAAGGAGGACAGGCGTCAGAGATTGTAGGCGCGCTCGCCGTGCTCGGCGAGGTCGAGACCCTCGCGTTCGCGGTCGGCCGTCACCCTCAGACCGATGATCACATCGACGATCTTGAACAGGATGAAGGAGCCGACGCCGGACCAGACGATGGTGAAGAGAACGCCCTTCACCTGGGCCCAGACCGCCGTGCCGAAATCGTAGGCGCCGACGGCGAGTTCGCCGGGCTTCGATTCGTAGTCGGCGATGCCGGCGCCACCGAGGGCGGTGTTCACCAGGATGCCCGTCGCGATGGCGCCGATGATGCCGCCGATGCAGTGGATGCCGAACACGTCGAGCGAGTCGTCGTAGCCGAAGGCGTTCTTTACCGTCGAGCAGAAGATGAAGCAGACGCCGCCGGCGACGAGACCGAGGACGATGGCGCCCATCGGGCCGGCGAAGCCTGCCGCCGGGGTGACCGCCACGAGGCCCGCAATGGCGCCGGAGACGGCACCGAGGAGCGATGGCTTGCCCTTGGCGGCCCATTCGACGAAGAGCCAGGACAGCGTCGCGGCACCGGTCGCGACATAGGTGTTGATCGCGGCCATAGCGGCGACGCCGTTGGCCTCGAGGTTGGAGCCGGCGTTGAAGCCGAACCAGCCGACCCACAGCAGCGCGCCACCAATCAGCGTCATGACCAGCGAGTGGGGAGGCATCAGCTCCTTGCCGTAGCCGATGCGCTTGCCGATGACGAGACAGCCCACCAGACCGGCAATACCGGCATTGATGTGGACGACCGTGCCGCCGGCGAAGTCGAGGGCGCCCCACGAGAAGAGCAGGCCCGCATCAGCCTTGACCTGGGCGAGCTTCGCCTCGGCGGCAGCCTTGGCAGCGGCATCGGTTCCGGCTGCAGCGACGGCCTTGACGGCGTCGGCGATGGCGTCGGGGCCGGCCCAGTACCAGACCATGTGGGCCATCGGGAAGTAGATGAAGGTGACCCACAGGACCACGAACAGCAGCAGCGCCGAGAACTTCACGCGCTCGGCGAAGGCGCCGACGATGAGGGCCGGCGTGATGCAGGCGAAGGTCATCTGGAAAAGGATGTAGGCATATTCCGGAATGACGACTCCGTTGGAGAAGGTCGCCGCGGTCGACTCGGGCGTCACGCCCATGAGGAAGGCCTTGGAGAAGCCGCCGACGAAGCTGTTGAGCCCGCCGCCCGAGGTGAAGGACAGCGAGTAGCCGTAGGTCACGTAGATGATGGAGACGACGGCGACGATGACGAAGACCTGGGTCAGCACCGACAGCATGTTCTTGGCGCGCACCAGGCCGCCGTAGAACAGGGCGAGGCCGGGGATGACCATCAGCAGCACGAGATAGGCGGAGAAAAGCACGAAGGCGGTGTCGCCGGAATTCGGCTTGGGCGGGGTTGCGGCCGGCGCCTGCGCGAGGGCCGGTTCGGCGAGGGCCGCGGCAAGGCCCGCCAGCGCCAGCGCGCCGAGGCCCCACCTGGAAAGGCTCGATCTCATCATGTGGAAAGTCTCCGGAAGAAAGGCGTTGCGGTGGGAGGGCGCGTCACAGCGCGTCGACGTCGGTCTCGCCGGTGCGGATGCGCACCGCGTGCTCGATCGACGTGACGAAGATTTTTCCGTCACCGATCTGGCCGGTCTTGGCGGCGCCGGCGATCGCCGCCACCACCTTCTCGACATCGGCACCCGCCACGGCCACCTCGATCTTCAGCTTCGGCAGGAAGCTGACGGCATATTCGGCGCCGCGGTAGATCTCCGTGTGGCCCTTCTGGCGGCCGTAACCCTTCACCTCGGTGACGGTCAGGCCGTGAACGCCGATGCCCGTGAGGGCGTCGCGGACTTCCTCCAGTTTGAATGGCTTGATGATCGCCATCACGATCTTCATGTGGTCATCCCCGAATTGGCTTCGTCCGGACCAGGTCCCGCGGAAGCGTTTGTGGCTGCAAGTCGGCCGCGATCCCGAAGGCCGAAGTCCGAACCGGGATGAAGGGAATCAAGTCGCGTGCCAATATCGGTGCATCACGATTTCATAAAGGATGACAATCACTTGAAGGAATATGGTCCGTCATGCGATACGGCCGGAACGGCCATGTGCATGACTTTTAGGCAGGACGAAGCGCCGGCCGCGATTTGGCCGCGATCACCGTCCGGATGTGATGAAAAAGAAGGCAGACGCGTCAGGGACGCTTCTGGCGAAGCAGGCCTTCCTGCGCCACCGAGGCCACCAGCACCCCCTGCCGGGTATAGATCGATCCGCGCGTGAAGCCGCGTGAGCCCTGCCCCGAAGGCGAATCATGGGCATAAAGCAGCCAGTCGTCGGCGCGGAAGGGCCGGTGGAACCACATGGCGTGGTCGAGGCTCGCCGCCTGCACCGACTGGTCGAAGAAGGAGCGTCCGTGCGGCACGTTGGCGGCATCGAGCAGCGTCATGTCGGAGGCGTAGGCCAGCACGCACTGGTGGATGACCGGGTCGTCCGGCAGGGCCTGGGTGGTGCGGATCCAGACATGGAACTTGCCCTCGGACTGGCTCTCGCCGGTATAGCGACCAAACTCGACCGGCCGGATCTCGATCGGCCGCTCGCGCGCGAAATAGGCCTTCATCGCCTCGGGCATGTTGGCCTGGAACAGCTTTCGGACATCCTCCTCCGATTTGAGCGCCTCCGGCGGCGGCACGTCGGGCATGGCGAACTGGTGCTCGGCACCCTCCTCCTCGACGTGGAAGGAGGCCGACAGCGAGAAGATCGCCGCGCCGTGCTGGATGGCCTTCACCCGCCGCGTCGAGAAGCTCCGGCCGTCGCGCACCCGCTCGACCTCGTAGATGATCGGCGCCTTGGGGTCGCCGGGCAGCACGAAATAGCCGTGCAGCGAATGCGGCCGGCGGCTCTCGACCGTGCGGCAGGCGGCCACCAGCGCCTGGCCGATGACCTGGCCGCCGAAGACGCGCTGCCAGCCCTCCTGCGGGCTCTGGCCGCGGAAGAGATTCACCTCGAGGCGCTCGAGGTCGAGGATTCCGAGGAGATTATCGACGGCTGACGGCATGGGACGCTCGCTGGGACGGGACGGATGTCCCGCCAGCAGAAATCACCGGCGGGACGGCAAGGTCAACCGTCAGTGCGCGGCGGCGCTTCGCTTGGTGGCGAGCGAGGCGCCGATGACCAGCACCGTGACCACCGCGATCATGATGGTCGAGATCGCGTTGATCTCCGGCGTCACGCCGAGCCGCACCTGGCTGTAGATGCGCATCGGCAGGGTGGTCGAGCCGGGCCCGGTCGTGAAGCTCGCGATGACGAGGTCGTCCAGCGACAGGGTGAAGGCGAGCAGGAATCCCGCGATCACGGCCGGCGCGATGATCGGCAGCGTGATGCGCGTGAACACCTGCCAGGGCGCCGCCCCGAGATCGGCGGCGGCCTCCTCCAGCGACCGGTCGAAGGTGACGAGGCGCGACTGCACGACGACCGCGACGAAGCCGCAGGTAAAGGTCGCGTGGGCCACCGTCACGGTCCAGAACCCGCGGTCGATACCGAGCGAGACGAAGAGCAGCAGCAGCGACAGGCCGGTGATCACCTCTGGCATGACGATGGGCGCGTAGACGAGGCCGGAGAAGAGAATGCGGCCGCGGAAACGTGCGTAGCGCGTCAGCGCCAGCGCCGCCAGCGTGCCCACCACGGTCGCGAAGGCGGCCGAGGCGGCGGCGACCTTCACCGTCATCCAGGCGGCGTCCATCAGCTGGCGGTTCTGCCAGATGGCGCCGTACCAGCGCGTCGAGAACCCGCCCCAGACGGTGACGAGCTGGCTCGCATTGAAGGAGAAGATCACCAGGATGACGATCGGCAGGTAGAGGAAGCTGAAGCCAAGCGTCAGCGCCGTGGCGTCGAGCAGCCGGGACCGCGGATTTGTCATCGACCCGCCTCCAGCTGCCGGGCCTGCTGGCGCTGATAGACCATGATGGGTCCGACAAGGATGACTAGCAGCAGCACCGCAACCGCCGAGGCGACCGGCCAGTCGCGGTTGGAGAAGAACTCCGTCCACAGCGTCTTGCCGATCATCAGCGTGTCGGAACCGCCGAGCAGGTCGGGGATCACCACCTCGCCGGTGATCGGGATGAAGCAGAGGAAGCATCCCGCGGCGATGCCGGGCAGGGACAGCGGCACGGTGATGCGCCAGAAGGCCTTCCACGGCGGGCACCCCAGGTCGTTCGCCGCCTCGATCAGCGTCCGGTCCATGCGCTCCAGCGTCGCGTAGAGCGGCAGCACCATGAAGGGCAGGTAGGAATAGACGACGCCGATCAGCACCGCCGTCTCGGTGTTGGCGATCTGGAGGGGCGCGCCGATCAGCCTGAGGCCGAGGAGCAGCTCGTTGAGCAGGCCTTCGGGCTTCAGGATGCCGATCCACGCGTAAACGCGGATGAGAAAACTCGTCCAGAACGGCAGGATCACCGCCATGACGAGGATCGGCCGCCAGCTTGTCCGCGCGCGCGCCATGGCATGGGCCATGGGATAGCCGATGACGAGCAGGATCGCCGTGCCCGTCGCGGCGATACGCATCGAGGATAGGAAGGCGTCGATGTAGAGCCGGTCGCCGAAGATCACCGCGTAGTTGTCGAGCGAGAGCTCGCGCGCCTTGGCAAGCCAGCCGGCCGGGCCGTCGTCGAGGCCGAAGGTCGGCGTGTAGGGAGGGATGGCGGTCGCCACCTGCGACAACGACATTTTCGCGACGATGCCGAAGGGCACCAGGAAGAACACCGCCAGCCACAGATAGGGCACGAGAATGATGGTGCGGCGGGTGGCGCGCTCGCTCATGTCACCGCACCAGCAGCAGCAGCGACTCCGGCGCCACCGCCAGCTTCACCGCATCGTCCCAGGTGATCGGCCTCTCGACCACGCGCGAGGCATTGGCCACCGCCGCCTTCAGCCTGAGGCCACCCGCCGCGACGTGGTAGGTCGTCCAGTCGCCGAGATAGCCGATGTCGTGGACCGTTCCGGGGATGACGGCGCGGCCGTTGCTGATCGCCTCCTCCGCCCGCACGATGCGCGTCTTCTCCGGTCGCCAGGCCACCGCAACCGTCTGCCCGATCGCCACGGCTTCAGAGGCATCGGCAACGGTCAGGTCGCCGACGGTGGTCGCGACCGTCACGCGGCGGCCCTCGACGGAGCAAACCGCGCCCTCCACGAGGTTGATGTCGCCGATGAAGTCGGCGACATAGCGCGTCGCCGGCGCCTCGTAGATGGCCGGCGGCGTGCCAACCTGCGCGATCCGCCCCTTGTCCATGACGGCGATGCGCGTCGCCATGGTCATCGCCTCGTCCTGGTCGTGGGTGACGATGATGAAGGTGAGGCCGAGCCGCTCCTGCAGCGCGACGAGCTCGAACTGCGTCTCCTCGCGCAGCTTGCGGTCGAGCGCGCCCAGCGGCTCGTCGAGTAGCAGTACCTTCGGCCGCTTGACGAGGGCGCGGGCGAGCGCCACGCGCTGCCGCTGGCCGCCGGAGAGCTGGTGCGGCTTGCGGGCAGCGAGGCCCTCGAGCTTCACCATGCGCAGCGCCTCGGCCACCCGCGCCCCGATCTCGTCGCGCGGCCGGGCTTCCATCTCGAGCCCGAAGGCGATGTTCTTCTCCACGCTCATGTGGGGGAAGAGCGCATAGGACTGGAACATCATGTTGGTGGGACGCAGGTGCGGCGGCACGCCGGCGAGATCCTCGCCCGCCAGCAGCACGCGGCCCTCGCTCGGGATCTCGAAGCCGGCGAGCAGGCGCATCAGCGTGGACTTGCCGCAACCCGACGGCCCCAGCAGCGCGAAGAATTCGCGCTCATGGATGGCGAGCGAGAGGTCGGCCACGGCGGTCTCGTCGCCGTAGCGCTTGGTCACGCGGTCGAAGACGACGAGCGGCGTCGCGGCCGGGTCGTCCCACGGCGCGAAGCTGGAGCGCACCGCTCCGAGAGACGAGGCGTTGCGCGCCGGGCGGTCGGGAGGCTCCACGATGGCCCCTAGCGGCCGGTCTTCGCCCGCGTCCAGGCGCGGGTGATGACGCGCTGCAGGCGCGCATCCGGACTGGTCACGGTGAAGAGCCGCGCCATGACCTCGTCCGGCGGATAGACGGACGGGTTGTCACGCACGGCGGGCGCGATCAGCGGCTTCGCCGCGAGATTGCCGCTCGCATAGGAGACGAAGCTCGCGACCTTCGCGATCACCTCGGGCCGGTTGAGGTAGTTGATGAAGACGTGGGCGAGGTCGGCGTTCGGCGCGTCGGCGGGGATCGCCATCTGGTCGAACCACATCTGCGCGCCCTCCTTCGGGATGACGTACTGCACGTCGACGCCGTTGCCGGCTTCCTTCGCCCGCTTCTGCGCCTGGAAGATGTCGCCGGAGTAGCCGACCGCGAGGCAGATGTCGCCGTTGGCTAGAGCCGAGATGTATTCCGACGAGTGGAACTTGGTGACGAGCGTGCGCAGCTTCTGCACATGCGCGGCGGCGGCCTCCCAGTCCTCGGCGCGCTTGGAATTGGGGTCGCGGCCGAGATAGCGCATCACCGAGGGCAGGAAATCCTCGGCCGTGTCGAGGAAGTGGATGCCGCAATCCCGAAATTTCGCCAGCGTGTCGAAGTCGAAGGCGAGCTTCCAGGAATCGAGCGGGGCATCGGGCATGCGCTCGCGGATCTTGGCGACGTTGTAGCCAATCCCCGTGGTGCCCCAGAGATAGGTCACCGAATAGGCGTTGCCGGGATCATAGGCGGCGACCCGGCGCTGGATCTCCGGCCAGAAATGCGTCCGGTTCGGAATCTTCGACAGGTCGAGCCGCTGGTGGACCCCCGCCGCGATCTGCCGCGACAGGAAGGGCGCCGAGGGCACAACGATGTCGTAACCGGTGCGGCCGGCGAGCAGGCGCGTCTCCAGCACCTCGTTGGAATCATAGGTGTCGTAGGTGACCTTGGCGTTGAACTCGCGCTCGAAGTCGCGCAGCACCTGCTCGTCGATGTAGTTCGACCAGTTGAAGATCCTGAGCTCCCTGGGTGCCTGGGCGGAGGCTGCCGCCGCGAGACCGAGCGTCGCAAGGCCTGCAACGACGAGTTTGGACAGGGAGCGAGGGACCATGATGACATCCTTGGAGATCGGTCGGGCGCTGCGCCGCATGGGCGCCGCGGCAATCTAGGCGAAGCGCCGGGTTTCGCAATATCGGCGGCTGGTCCTTGCGGTCGCGCCCGCTCGACCGGGAGCATGCCACGGTCCATCATCGCCACGAGGTTCATCAGGGAGACGGCCATGGATCAGGACGACACGACCACCCGCGCGACGGCGGCGCGCATCGCCCGCCTGCTGATCGACCGCGGCGAGACGGTCGCAGTCTCCGAATCCTCCGCCGGCGGGCTCATCTCGGCGGCCCTGCTCGCGGTCCCGGGCGCCTCCGCCTATTTTCTCGGCGGCGCGGTGGTCTACACCTCGCAGGCCCGCGATGCGCTGCTCCGCATCAGCACGCGGCAGATGGTGGAAACGGGCATCCGCTCCGCCTCCGAGCCCTGGGCCGCCCTGATGGCTGCGACGATCCGCCAGAGCCATGGCGCGACGTGGGGCCTGTCCGAGACCGGCGCGACGGGCCCCACCGGCAATCGCTATGGCGATGCCGCCGGTCATGCCTGCGTCGGCATCGACGGTCCGGCCAGCCGGACGCGGACCATCGAAACCGGCTCGTCCGACCGCCTCGCCAACATGCACGCCTTCGCCGCGGCGGCGCTCGGACTGTTCGAGGCGGCGCTAACGGAGCCGAAAGCCTGAAGGGGTTGTGGGTCTTCCGACACGGCCCCTCACCCTTCACCTCTCCCCGCAGGCGGGGAGAGGGGTTGCCGGAGTCGTGGCTTCAGGTTGACGAAAGGTCCTGGCGCCGTCTGAGAAAGAATAGCGACGTGGAAGTCCCCCTCTCCCCGCGAGCGGGGAGAGGGAAGGGTGAGGGGAATCGCGCCCTTGGCCTAGACCCGATGCCTCAGTCCCGTACCAAGATGTTCCGGAACTGCCAGGGATCGGAGGTGTCGATGTCCTCCGGGAAGAAGCCCGGGCGGCGATCCAGTGGCGTCCAGTCGGTATAGGTGCCGATGACCGGGCCGAGATAGGGCTTCTGCACCTCGAGGCAGCGGCGGAAGTCCATGTCGTCGGCCTCGACGATGCCGGCCTCCGGGTTGTCCATCGCCCAGACCATGCCGGCGAGCACGGCCGAGGTCACCTGCATGCCCGTGGCGTTCTGGTAGGGGGCGATGCGCCGCGTCTCCTCGATGGAGAGCTGCGAGCCATACCAGTAGGCATTGCCGGCGTGGCCGTAGAGCAGCACGCCGAGCTCGTCGATGCCGTCCTCGATTTCGTTCTCGTCGAGGATGTGCCACGAATCCTGGCGCTTGCCGGCGGCGCCGAACATCTCGTGCAGCGACAGCACCGCGTCATTGGCCGGGTGGTAGGCGTAGTGGCAGGTCGGCCGGTAGGTGACCTTGCCGCTCGCATCCCGCACCGTGAGATAGTCGGCGATCGAGATGGCCTCGTTGTGGGTGACGAGGAAGCCGTATTGCGCGCCCGGCGTCGGGCACCAGGAGCGCACGCGGGTATTGGCGCCCGGCTGCATCAGGTAGATGGCCGCGCCACAGCCGGTCTCGTGGGTTCCGGCATTGTCCGGCATCCAGGTCTCGTGCGTGCCCCAGCCGAGCTCGGCCGGCTGCAGGCCCTCGGACACGAAGCCCTCGACCGACCAGGTGTTGACGAAGACGTTGGCCGGCTTCGGCTTCTTCGAGCGCTGGGTGTCGCGCTCGGCGATGTGGATGCCCTTGACGCCGACCTTCATGGCCAACGCTGCCCATTCCGCCTTGGACTTCGGCTCGGTGAAGTCGACACCCTGGTCGGTGGCGACGTTGAGGAGGGCCTGCTTGACGAACCAGGACACCATGCCCGGGTTGGCGCCGCAGCAGGACACGGCGGTGATGCCGCCGGGATTGCGCTCGCGGGCCGCCAGCACGCGCTCGCGCAGCGCATAATTCGAACGCTCGGCGGGGCCCATGCTCTCGTCGAAATAGAAGCCGGCCCAGGGCTCCGCCACCGTGTCGATGTAGAAGCAGCCGAGTTCGCGGCAGAGCTCCATGATATCGACCGAGGAGGTGTCGACCGACAGGTTGACGCAGAAGCCCTTGCCGCCGCCGGCGGTCAGCAGCGGCGTCAGGATGGCCTTGTAGTTGTCCTTGGTGAGCCCTTCCTGGACGAAGCGGATGCCGCGCTCATCCAGCAGCTTGCGATCGGTGTCGACCGGATCGATCACCGTCAGGCGCGTCTGATCATATTTGAAATGCCTCTCGATCAGCGGCAGCGTTCCGCGGCCGATGGAGCCGAAGCCGATCATCACGATCGGGCCGGTGATTTCATGATAGACGGGCCATGAGCTCATGCGAGGTCTCCGATCTTGCATGGGAACTGAAAACGGGTCCGCGGCGGCCACGCCGGGACCCGGATGAGGTAACGGCCCGCATTGGCCACGGCGTGACCCTCCCGTCAACACCTGTTCGCGTGACGGGGTGATGACGCGCGATTTGGGTCAGGTCTCGCGCGAGCGCCCCTTGGCCTGCACGCCAGCACGGCGCGCCTCCAGTTCGTCCGGCCTTACCGCAGCGTTGTGGCGGCGCGACCACTCCGATTCCAGCGCCATCGCCTCGCCAAAGGGCAGGCCGTAGCCGACGTCGACCAGCCTCTTGTAGTCCGCAAGGAAGGCGGCATCGACCTCGGCGATCTCCTGCGCCAGAGCCAGGACGTCGGCCATCAGTTCGCCCGCTGGAACGGCGCGGCTGACGAGGCCCCAGTCGCCGGCCTGGCTCGCCGTGATGAAACGGCCCGAGAAGGCCATCTCCTTCGCCCTGGACGGGCCGATGATGCGGGAGAGCTTCTGGCTGAGGCCCCAGCCGGGAATGACGCCGACGCGCTGGTGGGTGTCGGCGAAGCGGGCGGTGGTTGACGCCACGAGAATGTCGCAGGCCAGCGCCAGTTCGAACCCGCCGGTGATGGCAACGCCGTTCACCGCCGCGATCACGGGTTTGGGGCACTGCGCGATTGCGCGGATCGGGTTGGGGCGCTCTCCCTCCCCCTCCACCATGCCCAGCAGCCCGGGCCGCGCGCCGAGTTCCTTCAGGTCGAGCCCGGCCGAGAAGGCCCGGTCCCCGGCACCGGTCAGAACAATCACCCGCGCCGTTTCGTCGCGGCCGAGCGACACGATGGCCGCGCTGAGCGAACGGATCAGCGACTGTGACAGCGCATTCATCGCCTGCGGGCGGTTGAGGGTGAGCACCGCCACCGGTCCGTGGCGTTCGATGAGCAGCTCGGCAGAGTTGGCGTCGGTCACGGCGATCCCCTCGTCAGACGCGGAAAGTGTGCGGCGTCGTTCCCGCCCGCGCATCCCGGCGATTCGGGGGAGGTCGCCTTACCGCGCCAACGCCTTCTCGACTTGCGGCCGGATGATGGTCGCGAGGATCGCCGCGTTGATCGGCCCGACATGCTTGAAGGCGATGGTCCCGTCACGCCCGACGATGAAGGTCTCCGGCACGCCATAGACGCCCCAGTCGATTACCGCGCGGCCCGCCGGGTCGACGCCGACCAGCGCATAGGGATTGCCGTTGCGCCCGAGGAACCGGCGCGCATTCTCCGGCTGGTCCTTCTGGTTGATGCCCGCCATGCGGATGCGCGTGTCCGTCGCCAGTTCCATCAGGAAGGGATGCTCGTCGTGGCAGGGAATGCACCAGGAGGCGAAGACGTTGACCACGGTGACGTGACCCGCGAGGTCGGCGGTGCGGAAGCCTGGCCGGTCGATGCCGGCCAGCGGCGCGAGATCGAAGACTGGCGCAGGCCGGCCGACCAGCGCCGATGGCAGGCGCTGCGGATCGCCCCTGAGGCCAATGACGAACATGACGACAAGCGCGGCGAAGATGGCGAGCGGCGCCAACGCCATCCAGGTCCGGCGCTTCGGCGCGGGGGCGGTCGTCTCGGTCACGTTGCTCCCTCCCCGCGGCGGGCGGAACGGCGGGTGACGCCTCTGGCTTCGAGGATGGCGAGCTTCGCCTTCTGCTGGCGATGATCGATGACGATCCAGGCGATGACGGCTGCGAGCGTCACGGCCGTCACCAGGTACGAGGCGAGGATGAAACCGGCATGGGGATCGGAACCGAACATGGCTGCCTCACTCGCCCGGCACGGGCTGGGCGCCCGCCGGAGCCATCTCGCGCTGCGCTTCCACGAGTTGCATGGCGCGCACGCGCCGGCGCAGGATCTCGTTGCGCATCGCGGCGAGATGCAGCGTCACGAACAGCAGCGTGAAGGCGATGGCGGCGACCAGCAGCGGCGTCAGGATCGCCGGATGAATGGTCGGCCCGCCCAGACGGAACACCGATGCCGGCTGGTGCAGCGTGTTCCACCAGTCGACCGAAAACTTGATGATCGGCAGGTTGACGGTGCCGACCAGCGTCAGCACGGCAGCGGCGCGGCCCGCGCGGCCGGGGTCGTCCACCGAGCGCCACAGCGCCATCAGGCCGAGATACATGATGAGGAGGACGAGCTCGGAAGTGAGCCGCGCATCCCAGATCCACCAGGTGCCCCACATCGGCCGGCCCCACAGCGAGCCGGTGGCAAGGCAGATGAAGGTGAAGGCGGCGCCGATCGGCGCTGCCGCCTTGGCCGAGACGTCGGCGAGCGGGTGGCGCCAGACGAGCGTGCCGAGGGAGGCCGCCGCCATCACCGCATAGCAGAACAGCGACAGCCAAGCCGCCGGCACGTGGATGTACATGATCCGGACCGTGCCGCCCTGCTGGTAGTCGTCGGGCGAGGCGAAGAAGGCGAGATAGCCCGCCGCCGCAAGCGCGAGAACCGTCGCGGCGGTCAGCCACGGCAGCGCCCGCGCCACCAGCGCGAGGAAACGGGTCGGATTGGCGAGATCGAGAAGCGCCATGGCGGCCTTCTAGTGCGGAGGCGGCGCAGTGGCAATGCGACGGATCAACCGCCGCCACAACGACGAACGGCCCGGGCGCAGGCCCGGGCCGTGGTCACGATCGCCGGACGGCGATGATCAGAAGCGGTAGTTCACGCCGGTGCGGAGCGTATGGCTGTTGAAGCCGACGCGGGGGGCAAGGGCGATGTTGCCGTAGGTGGCACGGCCGAGATCGGTATAGCGATACTCGATCAGACCCGACCAGTTCTGGGTGAACTTGTACTCGCCGCCGGCACCGACGGTCCAGCCAGCGAGGGTCCGCGACTGCGAGCTCGGGGTCAGGGCGTCCGAGACGCGGACGTTGCCGAGGGCGAGACCACCGGTCACGTAGAGCAGCATGTTGTCCTGCACGGCATAGCCGAGGCGGGCGCGCAGCGAGCCGCTCCAGTCCTGCTTGGCACGGATGTCGGTCGGGGCGAGGTCGATGTAGCGGCGCGAGACCGTCGAGTAGGACAGGTCACCGGCGACACCGAGCACAACGCGGTTGAACTGGTGGTCGTAGCCAGCCTGGACGCCGGCGAGGAGGCCCGAGGAGCCGCCGAGGCCATAGCCGAGGTCGTTGCGGAAGTTCGACGAGAAGGCGCCGCCGAGATGGGCACCGACGTAGAAGCCGGTCCAGACGCCGGCCGGTGCGACCGGGACATAGACGGTGTCAGCGATGGGCTGACGGCGCGGAATGTCGGCGGCGAAGGCCGGCGTGGCGAGCATGGCGGCTGCAGCGGCGGCCCAGACGATCTTCTTCATAATCAACTCCTGTCCCATGAACACCGCGGGGGCCCTGCCCGTCGCGCCGTCCCTGATGTGATGCGGTGAATGATCCATAACCGCATTCGTTCGAATTTGCGCCTATTCCTTGGTTGCGTCGTTAATGGAACGTTACCTCGAAATTCAGCATCCATCGTCATTCAGACGACAGGTGCAGTCATTTCCATTCCATATTGGCTGAAATGAGGCTCTTCGCCGCAGTCTTAATTGGAAATAATCAGCTACCAAGCAATACTTACTATATAAAAACGATGGAGATGATCATATTTCCTCAATATAAACTGTCTCCTTGTGGTGCAATCGTGGCGGCGATGGGAACATCCCGGGGCAGCTCAGGTGAACCGGCGCCGCTGCCCTTGCGTAGAGCAACGCAAACACCCCCGATGGGGATGCAGCCTTCGCGGTTCGCCTGATCGATACTGACGCGACACGGCATCGGGGCATCTACCGTGCTGTGGCATAAGGGCATCAGCGGTTCCGGAACGTCGTCCGGATCGCGGGAAACGGGAGCGCCATGATCGAACCTGGCACAGCGCTGGTCACAGGCGGGGCGCGACGAATCGGACGGGCCATCGTCGAGGCGCTCGCCGATGGCGGCTATGCCGTGGCGATCCATACCCATCGGTCGGGCACGGAGGCCGAGGCGCTCGCCGCCGCCATCGTCGACCGTGGCGGGCGCGCGGTTGTGGTCCGGGCCGATCTTGCCGAGCCTGCCGAGGTCGATGGCCTCGTGGCCGCTGCGGTTGCCGCCCTCGGCCCGCTGACCTTGCTGGTGAACAATGCCAGCGAGTTCGTCGAGGACCATCTCGGCAGCCTGACCCGAGAGGTGTGGAACCGGCAGTTCCGCGTCAACATCCAGGCCCCCTCCTTCCTCGCGCAGGACTTCGCCGCGCAGGCTCCGGCCGGATCGGCAATCGTCAATGTCACCGACCAGCGGGTGTTCAAGCCGACGCCGCATTTCTATTCCTACGCCCTCACCAAGGCCGCCCTTGCGGCGGCCACGGTGACGATGGCGCAGGCGCTCGGGCCGCGCATCCGCGTCAACGCGGTCGCGCCCGGCCCCAGCCTCCAGGGCGCGCGGCAGTTTCCCGAGGATTTCGCCCGCCAGCAGGCGGCAACTCTCACCGGTGGCGGAAGCCCGCCGGAAGCCATCGCCGAGGCCGTGCTCTATCTTGCCCGCGCGTCCGCGGTGACCGGTGTGACCCTGCCCGTGGACGGTGGCCAGCACCTGCTCTGGCAGACCCCCGACATCGACGGCGTCCGGGAGTAGGCGGGGGCCGGGCGGTCGGCGCACATCCTTGTTGCTGATGCCACCTGCCGGGCATCCACTTCGCCTATATATCGCAGACCATGAGTCGCCCCGGCCACACCAATCTCGACCCTGACCTGACCGATCCCGAAACCGCGGAGGCGGAGGAGATCGAGACGCTCGTCCTTGAACCATCCCCGGACGAGGACGCAGCGCCGACCGAAGGCACGGTCGCCGCCGGCATGGAGGTGATCAAGGCCGCGGTCAAACATGCCCCGAAAGGCCCCGGCGTCTATCGCATGATCGATGCGAAAGGCGAGGTGCTCTATGTCGGCAAGGCGAAGTCGATCGCCCGCCGCGTCATCTCCTATGCCCGGCCGACCGGGCTCGTCAGCCGCATCGTCCGCATGGTGGCGGCGACCGCCGCCATGGAATTCGTCTCGACCAAGACCGAGACCGAGGCGCTGCTGCTCGAGGCCAACCTCATCAAGCAGCTCCGCCCCCGCTTCAACGTGCTGATGCGGGACGACAAGTCCTTCCCCTACATCCTCATCACCGCCGACCATCCAGCGCCGCGCATCGCCAAGCACCGCGGCGCGCGCGCCGCCCGGGGCGACTATTTCGGCCCCTTCGCCTCGGCGCAGGCGGTGGGCCGCACCATCAACGCGCTGGAGCGCGCCTTCCTGGTGCGCTCCTGTTCCGACGCCGTCTTCGAGAGCCGCACCCGGCCGTGCCTCCTGTTCCAGATCAAGCGCTGCGCCGGCCCCTGCACGCAGGAGGTCGCCCCCGCCGACTACGCCGCGCTGGTCAAGGAGGCGAAGCTCTTCCTTTCCGGCCGCAGCCAGGCGGTGAAGCAGCTTCTCGCACGGCAGATGGAGGAGGCCGCCGAGGCCATGGAGTTCGAGCGCGCCGCCGTCTATCGCGACCGCCTCGCCGCCCTCTCCGCGGTGCAGTCGACGCAGGGCATCAATCCGCGCGGGGTCGAGGAGGCCGATGTCTTCGCCGCCGTGCAGGACGGGGGACAGACCTGCATTCAGGTCTTCTTCTTCCGCACCGGCCAGAACTGGGGCAACCGCGCCTACTATCCCAGGGCCGATCGCTCGCTGGAGCCGGCCGAGGTGCTCGCCGCCTTCATCGCCCAGTTCTACGACGACAAGCCGCCGCCCTCGCTCGTCCTCATCTCCCACGAGGTCGAGGATCAGGCGCTGCTCGCCGAGGCCCTCTCCGCCCGCGCCGGCCGCAGGGTCGAGGTGCAGGCGCCGAAGCGCGGCGAGAAGAAGGACCTCGTCGACCACGCTCACCAGAATGCGCGGGAGGCGCTCGGCCGTCAGCTCGCCGAGAGCGCCTCGCAGATGAAGCTGCTGCAGGGGGTGGCGAGCGCCTTCGGCCTGCCCGCCCCGCCGCGCCGCATCGAGGTTTACGACAACTCCCACATCATGGGCTCGAACGCGGTGGGCGGCATGATCGTGGCCGGTCCCGAGGGATTCCGCCGGCGCGACTACCGCACCTTCAACATCAAGTCCGACATCGCCCCGGGCGACGATTTCGGCATGATGCGCGAGGTGCTGGAGCGGCGTTTCAAGCGCCTCCTGAAGGACGCGCCGAAACCGGAGGGCGACGCCGAAACCCGGGACGCGCTGTCTGAAGAGGCCGCGCCCGGAGAGACCGTGCCGGAGGAGGCGGAGGCCGACGGCTCCTGGCCCGACCTCGTTCTCATCGACGGCGGCCCCGGCCAGCTCGCCGCGGCCCGGGCCATCCTCAGCGAACTCGGCATCGACGACGTGCCCCTCGTCGGCGTCGCCAAGGGACGCGACCGCGAGGCCGGTCGCGAGACCTTTCACATGGCGGGACGCGAGCCCTTCCGGCTCGAGCCGCGCGATCCCGTGCTCTACTTCCTCCAGCGGCTGCGCGACGAGGCCCACCGCTTCGCCATCGGCACCCATCGCGGCCGGCGCAAGAAGAACATCCGCTCGGCGGGCCTCGCCGAGATCGGCGGCATCGGCCCGGCGCGCAAGCGCGCCCTGCTCAACCACTTCGGTACGCTGAAGGCGATCGAGCGGGCGAGCCTCGACGACCTGCAGCGCGCTCCCGGCATCAATGCGGGAACCGCGCAGGCGGTCTATAATTTCTTTCATCCGCAGGGGTGACGAGGATCACGCCTCGCCTTCGCCGCGCGCCAGTGATTCGGCAATCAGCCGGTTGGTCGCCGTCTCGATCTCCGCTTCAAGCTTCTCGGCGAACTCCGTCGGCGACAGGCCCGGCGGGATGGGATCGAGAAACTCGACCAGAACGGTTCCCGGCCGCCGGAGGAACGATTTCCGGCTCCAGAACATGCCGGAGTTCAGCGCCACCGGCTGGCAGGGCAGGCCGAGCGTCCTGTAGAGATGGGCGACGCCATACTTGTAATCGGGCGGCGCCCCGACCGCCCGGCGCGTGCCCTCCGGGAAGATCATCACCTGGCGCCCGATGGCCGCAGCCGCCTTCGCCCCGACCGTCATCGAGGCCAGCGCCTCGCCCTTGCGGCCGCGGTCGACGGGAATCTGCCGCGCCTTCCAGATCGTCCAGCCAAACAGCGGCACATAGGCGAGCTGGCGCTTGTAGACATAGGCCGGACGCCGGAACGGCACGAAGAAGGCGAAAGTTTCCCAGGCCGACTGGTGCTTGGCGGCGACCAGCAGGGGCCCCTCGGGGATCTTCTCCATGCCGCGCCACTCGACCGTCATGCCGCAGATGACGCGCAGCGCCCACAGGTTGCCGCGCCCCCACAGGAGGCCGATGGCGAGGATCGCCCGGCTGCCGGGCAGCAGCAGGATCGGGATCAGCACCAGCAGGAGGAGAGCGGTCCACAGGTAGAAGAAGATGTTGAAGACGAGGGAACGCAGATGAAGCATCGGGCGGGTCCTTGCCGCCCGGCAGGCGGTTCAGGTGCGGGCGGTGCGCAGTGGCGGGACGAAGGGGTCGGCCGTCGCCCGGTCGAGCCTCAGCCCCACCGCTGCCATCAGATACTTGGCATATTCGAAACCGAGAATCTTCACGCTCGCCGCGTCTTTCCACCATCCCTGCGGGTCGAGCGCGCCAGTGAGAACCGGAAAGGCCACGAGGCGCACGTCCGGCAAGAGCCGCTGCAACTCCAGCATGGTGCGGGGCATGTGATAGCTCGACGTCACCACGAGCAGCGACCGGAACGCATGCAGCCGCGCCCATTTGGCGGTCTCGATGGCGTTGCCGCGCGTGTTCAGGGCCCGGTGGTCGAGGTCGATGCAGCAGGCCATCAGCGGCGAGGCCGCCGGCACCGCCCGTGCGAGTTCCCGCTCGCGCACGATCGGATTGACGCCGCTGATCAGCAGCCGCCGGCCGTGACCGGCGCCGAGCAGAGTGACGGCATCGCTCACCCGGTAGGAGCCCCCGGTCATCGCCACGATGGCTTCGGTCCGCGGGCTCGCCGGATCGTAGGGGCGGGTCGCCGTCTCGGCAAAGGCGATGAAACCGCCGGCAAGCCCCAGCACGGCGGCCGCGAAGACCGCAGGCAGGAGGAAGGACAGGCGCAGAATCCGTCTCGGCCGCGAAGTCTGGCTTCGGGCCATCATGCCGGGCACCGCGCCGCCGGGCGCGCTTTCGATGCGCATGGGCGTCATGTCGGTAAGAATACCATCGAATACGGCAATCAGAAGTTCCGTTTGTGAGCGGCTGCCATGGTTGCGCGCCAAGGCTCACCTGTTGCGTCACCCATGCTTGGCCCTCACCCCTTAAGGCCGCCTTTCCTGCGTCCACCCCCTTGGCCCGTCCCTTCGGCCGGGATTGACTTGGGCGCGATGCCGCAGAAGCTGGCCGCATTCCCCTGGAGGATGCCGTTCATGAAAGCCGTCCTGTGCAAGGCCTACGGGCCGCCCGAAAGCCTCGTCGTCGAGGAGCTTCCCGATCCGGTGGCCGGTCCAGGCGAGGCGGTGGTCCGGGTCGCGGCCGTCGGCCTGAACTTCTTCGACAACCTCATCATCCGGAACATGTACCAGGTGAAGCCGGAGCTGCCCTTCTCGCCCGGGTCGGAGTTCGCGGGTCGGGTGGACAGCCTCGGCGAGGGCGTCACCGGCCTGAAGGTCGGCGACCGCGTCCTCGGCAACATCTCCCATGGCGCGGCGCGCACCCATGTGGTCGTCAAGGCCGCGACGCTCGCGCCGGTTCCCGACGGGCTGTCGGACGAGCAGGCGGCCGGGATGATCATCACCTACGGCACGACCATCCATGCGCTGAAGGACCGCGCCCAGTTGAAGCCCGGCGAGACGCTGGCGGTGCTGGGCGCTGCCGGCGGCGTCGGACTCGCCGCCATCGAGCTCGGCAAGGCGATGGGTGCGAAGGTCATCGCCTGTGCCTCCAGCGACGACAAGCTGGCCTTCTGCCGCGCGCATGGCGCCGACGAGACGATCAATTATGCGACCGAAGACCTGAAGGAGCGGCTTCGGGCGCTCACCGGCGGCAAGGGTCCCGACGTCATCTACGATCCGGTCGGCGACAAGCTGGCCGAGCCGGCGCTGCGCGCCATCGCCTGGGAGGGCCGCTTCCTGGTCATCGGATTTGCCGGCGGCGAGATCCCGAAGATCCCCCTCAACCTCACCCTGCTGAAGGGCTGCGACATCCGCGGCGTCTTCTGGGGATCCTTTGCCCAGCGCGAGCCGGAGAAGAACCGGCAGAACCTCATGCAGGTCGCCCGATGGACCGCCGAGGGCAAGCTGTCGCTCCACGTCCACGGCACCTATCCGCTGGAGAAGATTGCCGAGGCGCTGGGCGTGCTCACCAGCCGGCAGGCGAAGGGCAAGGTCATCCTGACGCCCTGACTCCCGCTCTCGCCCGGCAGGTCGCAACCCCGCGACAAATCACCACGGGTCCGGCGCTCTTTGCGCCGGGGAACCGGTTGCGACATATCGACGTCTAGTCGGGTTGGTGACCTGCGCCTGGCAGTCACGCCGCCGTGACGGAGAGGACCCCCCGTGGAAGACATCGCGCGTCTTGCAGCCGACCCCACCGCCTGGGCCGCGCTTGCGACCCTGATCGCCATGGAGGTCATCCTTGGCATCGACAACCTCATCTTCATCTCGATCCTGACCAACAAGCTGCCGGAGGGCCAGCGCGAGAAGGCCCGCCGCATCGGCATCTCGCTGGCGCTCATCATGCGCCTCGCCCTGCTGGGCACCGTCGCCATCATCGTCACGCTCACCCAGCCGGTCATCTCGATCCTCGGCAAGGGGTTCTCCTGGCGCGACATCATCCTCATCGCCGGCGGACTCTTCCTGCTGTGGAAAGCGACGAAGGAGATCCATCACAACGTCGATGTCCGCGGCGGGCTGCACGAGGCGGACACCGGCAAGGTGGTCATCTCCAATTTCGGCTCGGCGATCGCCCAGATCATCGTGCTCGACATCGTCTTCTCGGTGGATTCGATCATCACGGCCGTCGGCATGACCGACGAAATCGTCATCATGGTCATCGCCGTGGTGGTCGCCGTGACGGTCATGCTGCTCGCCGCCGACCCGCTGGCGAACTTCATCGAGGACAACCCCACCATCGTCATGCTGGCACTGGCCTTCCTCATGATGATCGGCATGACGCTGATCGCGGAAGGCTTCGGCGTAAAGGTGCCGAAGGGCTACATCTACGCAGCCATGGCCTTCTCGGCGCTGGTGGAGAGTCTCAACATGCTCTCCCGCCGCGCCGCCAAAAAACGCGAGAAGGCTGCGGACGAGCCGCGCATCCCGGTCCAGCGCTGAGCGGGACGGCGGCTGGGCCGCGCACTACCCCGCCCGAGCGGCAAAACGCAGGCGGTCGGCGAGATCCGTCACGGATGTCGCAAGATCGGCCTCCACCGCCGCACGCTGCTCCTCGCGCTCGGCGATGAGGTGGACATGCACCTCCTCGGCCCGCTTCATCTGGGCGAGCCGGACCAGCGCACGGGGTGAGCCGGGGGAACGGCCGGCCCAGACTGCGACGCGCGTGCCGTCCGCTTCGGCGCGCGCAAGGACGATGACGGCCCCCTCATAGGCGGGGGCGGTCGCGGCGGCATGGACGGTCGCCAGATAGCGGCGCCCGGAAACGCCGCGCCAGGCATGGAACCGCGCGGCAAGGCCGGAGGCCCTCAGGGCAGAGGGGGAACCGGCGTCGAAGGCATGGATCGTTCGGCCTTTGCTCATGAGAACATTATGAGAACAAACCAGCGTCACGGTCAATGCCGCAGGGCCTTCCCGGCGTGCCCTTGCTGACAACGTTGTGGCAGGAGCAGAAGGGCTGTTGACGAGCGCCTTGCACCGGGCAAGTGCGTCCTTCGAGGCTCGCCCTCCGGGCTCGCACCTCAGGATGAGGAGGGCTGTGGTTTGCATCTCGGTTCATGCGGACGGGTCGCGCCCCTTAAACGCTGATGCCGATCGCTAGCCTCCTCATCCTGAGGTGCGAGCCCGGAGGGCGAGCCTCGAAGGACGCACTCGCGCCGTGCAGCGCAGCAAGCTCCCTCAGTGCCCCGCGGCCAGCGTGCCGCGCTGCCGAGCGTCCGATGCGCCGGCCCATCCACCCGGCACCGCCAGGATGGCGTTGACGTTGCCGAAGCTACCGCGGGCCGCGAGCCGATGGCCACGCGCCTCCAGCAGCCTCAGCGTATCGACCGACAGGCCGCCCTCGATGTCGATGGCGTCCGGTAGCCACTGGTGGTGGATGCGCGGCGCCGCGACCGCCTCGGCCACGTTCATGCCGTGGTCGACGACGTTCAGGATCGTCTGCAGCGTGATGGTGATGATCCGGCTGCCGCCGGGCGAACCGGTCACCATCGCCACCTTGCCGTCGCGGAACAGGATCGTCGGGGTCATGGACGACAGCGGCCGCTTGCCCGGCCCCGGCAGGTTGGCGTCGCCCTGAACCAGCCCGAAGGCGTTGACGGCGCCCGCCTTCGCGGCGAAATCGTCCATCTCGTTGTTGAGCAGGATGCCGGTGCCGTCGGCGACGAGCCCGAGCCCGTAGGAAAAGTTGAGGGTATAGGTGTTCGACACCGCATTGCCGAAGCGGTCGACCACCGAGAAATGCGTCGTCTGCTCGCCCTCGTGCGGCGCCGGATCGCCGGCGCGGATCTCGGCGGAGGGCCGGGCGCGTTCCGGATCAATCTGCCGCCTGAGCCCGTCGGCATAGGCCCGCGAGGTCAGGCCGCGCACCGGCACCGCCACGCTGTCGGGATCGCCGAGATAGCGGGCCCGGTCGGCATAGGCGAGCTTCATCGCTTCCACCATCAGGTGGATCGTCCCGGCGCTGTTGTGGCCGCGCGAACCCAGATCCATGGGCTCCAGCAGGTTCAGCATCTGCACGAGATGCACGCCCCCCGAGGAGGGCGGCGGCATGGAGGCGATCGCATAGCCCTTGTAGCTGCCGCGCGCCACGTCGCGGATCACCGGCCGGTAGGCGCGCAAATCCTCCGTCGTCATGATGCCGCCGTGCTGACCGAGCGCCGCGACGATGCGCGCCGCAGTCGCGCCCTCGTAGAAGCCGGCCGGGCCCTGCTGGGCGATGGCCTCCAGCGAGCGGGCGAGGTCCTCCTGCACGAGCAGGTCGCCATGGCCGGGCGCCGTGCCGTCGACCTTCAGGAAGATGCGGCGCGATGAGGGGAACCGGCCGAGGCGGGTTGCGGCGCGCGGCAGGGAATCGGCGAGGTCCTCGTCGACCGTGATGCCATCGCGGGCCAGCCGGATCGCCGGCGCGACGAGTTCGGCCAGCGACAGCCGTCCCGAGCCGTAGCGCCGGTGCGCCTCGGCAAGGCCGGCCACCGTTCCCGGCACGCCGGCGGCGAGCCCGGAATCGCGGGAGAGCCGCGGATCCGGCTCGCCGTTGGGGCCGAGGAACATGGTCGGCGTCGCCGCCTGCGGCGCCGTCTCGCGGTAGTCGATGGCCACCGTCTCGCCGCGCTCGGCGAGGTGCACGAGCATGAAGCCGCCGCCGCCGAGATTGCCCGCCCGCGGCAGCGTCACGGCCAGCGCAAAACCGACGGCGACCGCCGCATCCACCGCATTGCCGCCGCGCTTCAGGATCTCGACGCCGACCCGTGTCGCGCGCGCCTCCTGGCTCGCCACCATGCCGTTCGGGGCGAGCGCCGGATGGACCCGCGCCGCCTCGGAGATGATCGGCCAGGACGATTGCGCCGGACCAGGAGCAAGCTGCGCCATCGCGGCATGCGACATCAGCACCAGGACCGCAACGGCGACGAACTTTCCAAACCGCATGCGCATGTCCCCTGTCGACGCACCACCGCCCCGCGCCTGCGCCCCTTGGCAAGCGGCCGGCGAACGCCATGATGCAACCGGTTGCGGAATTGAGTCGGTCACTTCCGCGCGACGTCATAAGAACAAGCGCTGCGAGACCCGTCCATGGCCGCCCCCGATCGCCTGCCGCCCATCCCGCCCTCCGCCTACACGCCCGACCAGGAGGCCGCCGCCGCGGATTTCCGCAAGCGGCGCGGGGTCGAGCCCTTCGGCCCCTATGCGCCGCTGATGCGCTCGCCGAAGGTCATGATCGACGTCGAGGCCCTCGGACGGCGCCTGCGCTACGGCTCCTGCCTGTCCGAGGACCTGAAGGAGATGGCCATCTGCCAGGTCGCCCGCTCCTACTCGCAGCAGTTCGAATGGTCGGTTCACGCCATGGAGGCGGAGAAGGCCGGCGTGTCGAAGGACATTCTCGCCGCGCTCGCTGACGGCCGGCGGCCGGACGCCATGTCGGCCGACGAGGCCCTGATCTACGATGCGGTCGCCGAGCTCCTCGCGACGAAGCGCTGGTCGGATACGACCTATGCGCGGATCGTCGCCCGGCACGGCGAGCAGGGTGCGGTGGAAATCCCGACCCTGGTCGGCATCTACTCGCTGCTGGCGCTCGTCCTCAACGTCGCCCGAACGCCTGCCGACGGACCCGAGGGCCTTCCCCGCTGGCCCGAATAGTCAGCGCCTCTCCCGTGAATTCCGCATCGCGTGCAGCCCCCCGCTAACCACCGCGACGCCCGACGCTTCCGTTCTGCGCGGAACCTGCCCAAGGTCATTATCATGCTACCCCCGGTCACCGTCTCGGACGAGACCACCGACAAGCCGGCGCCCCGCCCGGCCATCGTCGGCTGGGTGCTTTTCGACTGGGCGGCGCAGCCCTATTTCACGCTGATCAACACCTTCGTCTATGCGCCCTTCTTCGCCAGCACGGTCGCCGCCAATCCGGTCCAGGGCCAGGCCATGTGGGGCTTTGCAACCAGCGCCGCGGGCGTGGCGATTGCGCTCCTCTCGCCCGTGCTCGGCGCCATCGCCGACGCATCCGGCCGGCGCAAGCCGTGGATCGCCGCCTTCGGCCTCTTGCTGATCGTCGGGGCCTCGCTCCTCTGGTTCGGCCGCCCCGGCGCGCCGGAGACCATCGCCCTCGTGCTCGTCGCCTTCGTGCTGGCGACCATCGGCGCCGAATTCGCCACCGTCTTCAACAATTCCATGATGCCGACCCTGGTGCCGCCCGAGCGCATCGGGCGGCTCTCCGGCCTCGGCTGGGCCATCGGCTATGTCGGCGGCATGATGTCCCTCATCTTCATGCTCGGTTTCCTCGTCGCGAGCCCCGAGACCGGCCGCACCCTCATCGGCCTCGATCCGCTCTTCGGCCTCGATCCGGCCCAGCGCGAGGGCGACCGCGCCGCAGGGCCTCTGACGGCGCTGTGGTTCATCGTCTTCGTCATCCCGCTGTTCCTGTTCACCCCCGACGTTCCCGCCCGCATGGGGATGGGCGCCGCCGTGCGCTCCGGCTTCTCGAGCCTCAAGGCGACGGTGAAGGAGGTCCGCCGGCACCGCAATGTGCTCATCTTCCTCCTCGCCAACATGATCTACATGGATGGTCTGGTGGCGCTCTTCGCCCTAGGCGGCATCTATGCGGCCGGCGTGTTCGGCTGGACCACCATCGAGATCGGGCTGTTCGGCATCCTGCTCACCATCACCGGCACGGCGGGGGCGCTGCTTGGCGGCCGGCTCGACGATACCATCGGCTCGAAGCGGGTGATCCTCGGCTCGATCTTCTTCCTCACCTTCGCCGTCGTCACCATCCTGCTGATCGGCCCGGGCCATGTCTTCTTCATCTTCCAGACGACGCCGCCGGCACCTGGCGACGGCCTGTTCGCGACCGCGCCCGAGCGGGTCTATCTCGTGCTCGGCGGGCTGATCGGGGCGGCGGCCGGCCCGCTGCAGGCGGCCTCGCGCTCGCTTCTGGTGCGCCTCGCGCCGCGCGAGCAGATCGGCCAGTTCTTCGGGCTGTTCGCCCTGTCGGGCAAGGTGACGGCCTTTGTCGGGCCGTTCCTGGCGAGCGTCGTGACGCTGGCGCTGAATGACCAGCGCGCCGGGCTCGGCATGCTGGCCATCATGTTCCTCATCGGGGCGAGCGTCCTCGCCTTCGTCAGGACCGAGCGCGCGGTCTCCGCCGCACGCTGAGCCATCAGCGTGGACCGCTCCACGGCGGCACCGAACCGCCGAAGCCGGCGGGCTGGGTCGGGGCCTGCTGACCCATCAGCATCTCCACCGTCACCGCCGTGCCGGACACCGACACCATCAGCATCGACTTGCCCAGCGTCTCGTAGTCGATGTCGATGCCGACGACGGCATTGGCGCCGAGGCGCTGTGCCTCCGCCATCATCTCCTGGAAGGCGGTGTTGCGGCCGTCGCGCAGCACCGTCTCGTAGGACCCGGCCCGGCCGCCGACGATGTCGCGGATCGAGGCGAAGAAGTCGCGGAAGATGTTGGCGCCGAGGATCACCTCGCCGGTGACGATGCCGTTGTAGCGGATGATCCGGCCACCCTCGAGGGTCGGCGTCGTGGAAAGCAGCATGGTGAGGGGTCTCCTGTGGTCGCCCGCCACCAATGTAGCGGCTCGCTGTCAGTGCCGGAAGTGGCGCACCCCGGTGAAGACCATGGCGAGACCGGCTTCGTCCGCCGCCGCGATCACCTCGTTGTCGCGCATGGAACCGCCCGGCTGGATGACAGCGGTGGCGCCCGCCTCGACCGCGGCCAGCAGCCCGTCGGCGAAGGGGAAGAAGGCATCGGAGGCAACCACCGAGCCCTTCGTGAGCGGCACGGCCCAGCCGCCGGCCTCGGCCGCGTCCTGCGCCTTGCGCGCGGCGATGCGGGCGGAATCGACCCGACTCATCTGGCCGGCGCCGACGCCGACGGTGGCGCCGTCCTTCGCATAGACGATGGTGTTCGACTTGACGTGCTTGGCGACGCGGAAGGCGAAGCGCAGGTCCGTCAGTTCCTGCGCCGTCGGGGCGCGCTTCGTCACGACCTTGAGGTCCATCGCATCGACAACCGCATTGTCGCGCGACTGCACGAGCAGGCCGCCGGCCACGGTCTTGACCGTGATGCCCGGCGCCTTCGGGTCGGGCAGGCCGCCGGCGATGAGCAGGCGCAGGTTCTTCTTGGCGGCGACGATGGCCTTCGCCTCGTCGGTGGCGTCGGGGGCGATGATGACCTCGGTGAAGATCTCGACGATCTTCCGCGCTGCCTCCGCGTCGAGCGTGCGGTTGAGCGCCACGATGCCGCCGAAGGCCGAGACGGGGTCGCAGGCGAGCGCCTTCTCGTAGGCTGAGAGCAGGTCCTCTCCCTCGGCGACGCCGCAGGGGTTGGCGTGCTTGATGATGGCGACGGCTGCCGTGCGGGCGGGATCGAACTCGCCGACCAGCTCATAGGCCGCGTCGGTGTCGTTGAGATTGTTGTAGGAGAGCTCCTTGCCCTGCAACTGGCGGATCGTCGCGACGCCCGGCCTCGGTGTCGCGTTCTGGGGCGTCTTGTAGAAAGCCGCCCACTGGTGCGGGTTCTCGCCGTAGCGCAGCGACTGCGCCAGCGTTCCGCCGAAGGCGCGATAGGGCGTCACGGTCTCGTCGAGTGCGTCGAACAGCCAGTTGGAGATCGCCGCGTCATAGGCCGCCGTGCGGGCATAGGCCTTGGCGGCGAGGCGCTTGCGCAGGTCCGGCGTCGTCGCGCCGCCGTTCGCCTTCATGGCGTCGACGACGGCGGCGTAGTCCGCGGCATCGACCACCACGGTCACCGCCTCGTGGTTCTTCGAGGCGGCGCGGATCATGGCGGGACCGCCGATGTCGATGTTCTCGATCGTGTCGTCCCATGACGCGCCGCGGGCGATCGTCGCCTCGAACGGATAGAGGTTCACAACCAGGAGGTCGATCGGCAGGATGCCGTGGGCCTTGGCAGCGGCCTCGTGCTCGGCATTGCCGCGGATGGCGAGAAGGCCGCCGTGGACCTTCGGATGCAGCGTCTTCACGCGCCCGTCCATCATCTCCGGGAAACCGGTGAGGTCGGCCACCTCGGCCACCGCGAGGCCCGCATCCTTCAAGGTCTTGAACGTCCCGCCCGTCGAGACGAGGGCGACGCCGAGAGCGGCGAGATCGCGGGCGAAATCCACGATGCCGGCCTTGTCGGACACGGACAGAAGGGCACGGGCGATGGGAGAAGCGGTCGGCACGGCTGGCGGCTCCGGCGGGCGTGATGGGGATGCCGGGCGCTCTAGCACGCGCGCCGCGCCGCCGAAACCGCTTTCGGCGCGGGTTCGCCCCGCCATTGGTCGATCACAGCGGCAGTTGGGGCTCCGGATCGCCGGACCCGGTCCGGCGCGGTCGCATCATCCGCTCCAGTGTCCAGCCGACCTGGGGGATCGCCGCCGAGGACGCAACGCTGACGGTGAGCTGGAGGGTGCGGCGCGGCCCCTCGGCCTGCGCCAGCGCCACACTCTCCTCGACGCCGATCGGCTGGTCCGCCGCAAAGCGCCAGCCTTCGCCGCTCGGCAGGCGGAGGAGCACCGCCCGCAGATTCTCGGTCGGGATCAGTTGCACCGCCGGGTGGAGGTGAAACCGCGCGGTCCAGGGCCGGTCCGATCCGCTCACCCGGTCGATGCCGTCAAGCCGGTCGCCGCTCGCCGACAGGGCGAGGGAGCGCTTGTGAATCACCCCCTCGCGGTCGAGATAGCCGTCATGGCTCGCCTCGACGACAAGCGCCTTGCGGGACATCGCGATGCGGCGCGGCCCCGACAGGATCAGGCCCTGGCTGTAGAGGCCTCGCCCGAGCCTTGCGGAGGAGCGCTGCGCCACGCCGACCGTCGAATGGGCCGCCGTCTTGCGGGCCTCGCTCCGCCAGGTGGCGCGGTGGATGGCGGGAACGCCGCAATTGATGACGACGAGTTCGCGCCCGGCCGAGAACTCGAAGGCGAGGCAGCCGGCATGGGCGGTGGCGCTGTCCCGCGCCGGCGGCGGCCTGCCGACATCGGCCAGCAGGATGCTCGTCCCCGCCTGCAGCCGCTCGTAGCCGCCGTGCGGGGCCGAGCCGGGCACGAGGCCGCGCGTCTCGTCATAGGCCAGCGCCGTGGCCACCTGGTCGATGGCCGTCGGCCCCATGCCGTTGAAGCGCGCCAGCGCGCCGTCGCCGAGCTGGAAGAAGCGGATCATCGGCATCATGCGGTCGACGGCGATGAGGATGGCCGGCGGCGGGGTGACGTTGCGGGCGGGAAAGAGCTGGCGCAGCGGCAGAAGATCGAGGACGAGGCCGACCAGCACACCGGGATCGCGGCTGATGTGGCAGCCGTCGGCGAGGATCTGCCGATCGAGTTCATCGGCCAGTCGGCGGGACGTCCGGGCGAGCAGCCGCGCCTCTCCCTCCATGCACAGGCCGGCGGTGACGAGCGTGATCAACACCAGCAGCCGGTCGGGTCCCGGAGCGAGCCTCGGCACAGCCAGTTCGAGTTGGCGGACCTGGCGCCACAGGGCGCGCGAGAAGCGCCGGTAGAAGACCTGGTCGGCGCCGGCCAGCAGCAGGCCGGAGGCGGCGAACCAGGCGCGCAGCCGCTCGGCCGCCAGCAGCGGCGAGGTCCCGTGGGGATAGCCTCGCGCATTCGCCTCGATCCAGGACATGACCCGCCGGCGGGCGGTCTCGGCTGCCTCCGGCGTCCCCGACGCCCTGAGGTGCCGGAGCCAGGAGAAGGAGGCGAGGGCCTCCGCCCATTCGAGGGTCGGCGGCTCGGCGGCGAAAGGATCCTCCGCCGTGACGATCTGGCCGGCAAAGACATGAACCCCGGCGGCGATCTCGTCGGCCCGCACCGGGTCCGTCGTGCGCAGGTCCTGCGGTACGAGGATGAGGGCCGGCGCAGGCGTCGCGCCCATCGCCAGGCGCAGGGCTGCCGGCCAGGTCGACGTGGCGCGCAAGGCACGCAGGCCCGCCTCCACGACCAGCGCGAGCGCCTCCCGCCGCTCCGCAAACCACGCCCGCACGCCTGATCGCAAGACGATCCGCCTCCCCGCCGGCCGCCGCGCCCGATTTTGGGGTAATTTGCTACCTCAGCGGCCTGTTCTTTCCATGAAGCCACATGTGGATTTCCAAGGCATTAACCATTTCGCTGTTTGATGCGGACATGCCGGGTGGCGCCGTCCGGCCCGTTGGTCCTGGAGTTGTGTACCGTGTCCCGATCGACCCTGCCTGCCGCCGCCGTGCTTCTCGCCATCGCCGCCACGCCGGCATGGACCCAGGAGCGGGTCTCCGGCCGCTACGAGATCCTGATCGGCGGGCTCCAGGTGGGCATTGCCGGGTTCGAGGGCCGCATCTCGCAGGACAGCTACCAGGCCTCGGTATCATTGCGCCTGTCGGGCGTATCGCGCGTCGTCGCCTCCGGCCGCGGTTCGGCCATGGCCTCGGGCCGCATCGCCGGCGCACGCGCCGTTCCGGCCAACTACACGCTGACGCTCAACACGACCCAGCAGAACGACGCCATCCGCATGGCGATGTCCGGCGGCGCGATCCGCTCGCATTCGGCCGAGCCGGCACGGCCCGCCATGCCCGATGAGGTGCCCCTGACCGCCGCCCACAAGCAGGGCGTGCTCGATCCGCTCTCGGCCGGCTTCTTCTTCGTTTCGGGTTCGGGACCGACCGTCTCGCCGGAGGCCTGCGGCAAGACCTTTCCGGTCTTCGACGGGCGCCAGCGCTACGACCTCTCCTTCTCCTTCGCCCGCACCGAGACGCTGAAGGTCGCCGGTTATGACGGCCCCGCCGTCGTCTGCAACGCCCGCTACCGCGCCATCGCCGGCCACCGCCCGGCGGTGACGGCTCCGATGGAGGCGAACCGCGACATGCAGATCTGGCTCGCGCCGGTCGCCGGCACGCGCGCCCTCGTGCCCGCCCGCATCACCATCCGCACGCCTGTCGGAATGGCCGAGATCCAGCCGACCCGCCTTGAGCTCGGCGCCCCCTCGACCACGGCGTCCATCCAGCGCTGACAGGCATCTGCGCCTGCCGTCTGGGCATATTGCCGCATTCTTGCGCAGGAACCGGCGGCTGCCTCAAAAATCGGTTGCCGGACGTTACGGCATGGTCTTTGCTGCCCGGAGACGAGCGCGGTGTCCGGTCGGTTGCCCCGATGCGGTCACCGTCCGGCCATGCCCCCCGGGTTAGGCTTCCGACATCCCGACCGCCAGAAGGCCAGTCCATGACCGAGTATCGCTTTCGCCCCACCCGCCGCGCGGCCCTGAAGCTCGCCGGCGCCGCCTCCCTTGCCCCGCTCTTCGCGCCCGCCGTTCATGCCCAGGCCACCGCCAATGTCCGCTTCACCCTGGACTGGCGCTTCGAGGGTCCCGCCGGTCTCTTCCTGATGGCCCTGGAGAAGGGCCATTTCCGCGCCGAGGGTCTGAACGTCACCATCGACGCCGCCTCCGGCTCGCGCGAGGGCGTCACCCGCGTCGCCTCCGGCACCTACGACATGGGCTTCGGCGACATCAACTCGATGATCCGCTTCCGCGACGAGAATCCGACCGTCGACGTCAAGGGCGTGATGATGGTCTATGATCGTCCGCCCTTCGCCATCGTCGGCCGCAGGTCGCGCGGCATCACCGCCGACGTGAAGAGTCTGGAAGGCAAGAAGTTCGGCGCCCCGGCACCCGACGCCGCCTACGCCCAGTGGCCGATCTTCAAGGCCGTCAACAATCTCGACGATTCCAAGATGAAGTTCGAGAACGTCGGCTTTCCCGTGCGCGAGCCGATGCTCGCCTCCGGCGAGGTGGACGCCATCTTCGGCTTCGCCCACTCCTCCTACATCAACCTGAAGTCGCGCGGCGTGCCGGACGCCGACATCATCGTGCTGCACATGTACGACTATGGCGTCGACCTCTACGGCAACGTGCTGATGCCGAGCCCCGCCTTCCTGAAGGACAAGCGCGACCAGGTCGCCGCCTTCAACCGCGCCGTGGTGAAGGGTATCCGCGATTGCATCGCCGATCAGGCGACCGCCGTGAAGCTGGTGTTGGCCCGCAACGACGTCGCCCGCCAGGAGACCGAGGCCGAGCGCCTCAAGATGTGCATCGACAACTACGTCATGACGCCGTTCGTGAAGGCCAACGGCGTTGGCGGCATCGATCCGGCGCGCATGGCCAAGGCGATCGACCAGATCGGCCTGACCTTCACCTACAAGAACAAGCCCAAGGCCGAGGACGTCTTCGTCTCCGACCTGTTGCCGGCGGCGGCCGACCGCAAGCTGGCCTGAGGCTTGCTACGCCGATGACTTGCGGGGGCGGGAATGCCCCTGCCCCAATCCTGCGCCGATGCGCCGCCTCGAAAGCGACTCTCCTTGCGTCCCTTCGTCGAACTCACCGGCGTAAGCCACACCTATGCGACCGGCGGCACTCTGGCCGTCGACGGGCTGGACATCAGGGTCAATGAGGGCGAGTTCGCCGCGGTGGTCGGACCGTCGGGCTGCGGCAAGTCCACGCTGATGAAGCTGGCGACCGGCCTGCAGTTCCCGCAGACGGGCGCGGTCGTCGTCGACGGCAAGGAAGTGCGCGATCCCGTGAAGATCGCCGGCATGGCCTTCCAGGCGCCGACCCTGCTGCCCTGGCGCACCACGCTCGAGAACCTCATGCTGCCGCTCGAGATCGTCGAGCCTCACCGCTCGCGCCTCCGGCGCCACAAGGCGGAGTATGTCGCCAAGGCCGAGGCGCTGCTGGCGTCGGTCGGCCTCGAAGGCGCCGGCTCCAAGTTCCCCTGGCAGCTCTCCGGCGGCATGCAGCAGCGCGCCTCGCTGTGCCGCGCCCTGATCCACGAGCCGAAGCTGCTGATGCTCGACGAGCCCTTCGGCGCGCTCGACGCCTTCACCCGCGAGGAACTGTGGTGTGTCATCCGCGACCTGCACGCGCGCATGGCCGGCACGCTGACCGTGATCCTGGTGACCCATGACCTGCGCGAGGCGACCTTCCTCGCCGACCGCATCTTCTGCATGTCGTCGCGGCCGGGGAAGATCATCGCCGAGAGGGAGGTCGAATTTCCGCGGCCCCGCGACCTCGAGATCACCTACTCGCCGGCATTCTCCGACATCGTCCACGATCTGCGCGGCCGCATCGCGCATGCCCGATCGACGGCCTGAGGATCACCCATGGACGCGCTCGGTGAATTCCTGCTGACCTCCTGGCCGACGGCGCTGGTCATCGGCATCGTCGGCTACATCGCCTACCTGCTCTACAAGGTGGTCGGCTCCACGGCGCTCGACCGCACCAAGCTGTCGCTGCAGCTCGCCCCGCTGGTCTGCACCATCGGCACGTTCCTGTTGTGGGAACTGTTCTGCAAGGCCTTCGCCGTCTCCACCTTCGTCCTGCCCGCGCCGAGCGACATCGCCATCGCCCTCTGGCAGTTCCGCCGGCAGATCGGCTTCCACTCGTTCCATACCGCCTGGATGACGCTGGCCGGCTTCGGGCTTGCGGTCGCCTTCGGTATCGCGCTCGGCCTCGTCCTCGGCGCCAGCCGCTTCTTCTATGCCGGCTTCTACCCGCTGCTGGTCGGCTTCAACTCGATCCCGAAGGTCGCCGTTGTGCCGATCCTCGTCATCTGGTTCGGCGTCGGCTGGCTACCGGCGGTGCTGACCGCCTTCATGATCTCCTTCTTCCCCATCGTCGTGAACGTCGCGACGGGCCTCGCCACCATCGAGTCGGAGACCGAGGACGTGCTGAAGGCGCTCGGCGCCTCCAAACTGCAGATCATGACCAAGGTCGGCATCCCCCGGTCGCTGCCCTATTTCTTCGGCTCGCTGAAGGTCGCCATCACGCTCGCCTATGTCGGCTCGGTGATCGCCGAGTACAACGCCTCGCGCTACGGCATCGGCAACCTGATGGCGCGCGCCTCGGCCGACTTCAACGTGCCGCTGCTCTTCGCCGCGCTCATCGCCCTCGCGATCCTCGGCGTCGCCATGTACATGGCGACCGTCTGGCTGGAGAACCGCATGACCGGCTGGGCCCAGCGCTCGTCCTTCGCGGCGAACTGAACGGGCCTGTGCCCGAAGCGCGCTTGCCCCGGCGACCGGCAACCCCCATAAAACGGGTCCGGCTTCCTCTCCCGTCACGGCGGACCCATGAAAGCAGTCATCGACATCATCATCATCGCCCTCAACCTCTACTGGTGGGTGATCATCATCTCGGCGGTGCTGTCCTGGCTCATCGCCTTCAACGTACTGAACTACCGCAACCAGGTCGTCGCCCAGATCGACACGACGCTGCGGGCGCTCACCGAACCGGTCCTCGCGCCGATCCGGCGACGCATGCCCAATCTCGGCGCCGTCGACATCTCCCCCATCGTCCTACTTCTCGGCATCATCTTCATCCAGATGCTGCTGGCCTATTACGTGCGCCCCTACGTGTTCTGAGGCGGGCGGTGAGCGAGGCGCCCTTCCGCATCGTCGGCGACCGCCTGCTGGTGGATGTCCGGCTGACGCCGCGGGGCGGACAGGACCGGCTCGAAGGGGCCGACCGGCTCGCCGACGGGCGGGCGGTGTTCAGGGCGCGGGTGCGGGCCGTGCCCGAGGACGGCAAGGCGAACCAGGCACTGGAGCATCTGATGGCTGACGAACTCGGCGTTGCGCGATCCCAGGTGAGCGTGGTCCAGGGCAAGACCGCACGGCTCAAGACGCTGGAGGTTCACGGCGACGTCGGCGCCATCGCCGCGGTGCTGGCACGGCTGGCCGCGGCCGTCCTGGTCCTCCTCATCCTCGTCGCGGGCCCCGGTCCTGCCGGGGCGCAGTTCATGCCGCGCGGCGACATCTGCTCGGACCCTTCGGAGTTCATGCGCACCCGCTCCGTCGTGGAGCGGGCCGGGCTGCCGGCCCCGGAGCGCGCTCGCCTCGTCCGCACGCTGCGCGCCGCACATTCCCTCGCGCGCGACGCCTGCCCGCAGCGCGACGGCTGGCTCATCCGCCGTGCGGTCGGCATGCTGAACGCCGTCAACCGCGAGGTGCGCCGGCCTCCGGTGGATCTTCCGCTGTTCCTGCGCGAGTGAACCGTCCGCTCAACGCCCGTTGACGGCGACGGGACCCTTCTGGAGCTTCTCGGCGAGACCATAGAGCTGTTCGCGCCGGTCCATCTCGTTCCAGACCTCGGCGGGGTCTATGCCCATATCGGCCCACAGGACGGTCAGGTTGTAGATGAGGTCGGCGCTTTCGCGCACCACCGCCTCGCGATCGTCGACGACCGCGTCGAGCGTCACCTCCGCCGCCTCTTCCATCAGCTTCTTCGCCATCTTGGCGCGGCCGCTGGCGAGCAGCCTGGCCGTGCGCGAGGAACTGTTCCCATTGCGGCTGACCCGGGTGATGGCTGCATGCAGACGGGCGATGGCGTCGGACATTCGGGGCCTTCGATCCTCGTCTCCGGGCGAATCAAATGTCTATTATCGCGGATGAATCACGCTGCCACAGAAATGCGGCCTGTCAATGACGGTGGGCCATACGGGAGCGCGCATGCCCCTCCCCGAAGCCGCAGAAAGCGGGTGGTCGCATCGACTGACCATTGCCTATAGGACCGCATCCAAGATCAACGGGGACGGAATCCGGTGAGCCTGCGCGATTGGTCCCTGCTGGTGACGCTCTCCATCCTCTGGGGTGGGTCCTTCTTCTTCGTTCGCGTCGCGCTGGAGGGCGTTCCGCCGCTGACGCTCGTCCTGGCGCGGGTGGCGATTGCCTCTGCCGTGCTGCTCGTCCTGCTGCGCATCACCGGAGAGCGGCTGCCACAGCGGCGGGACGTGTGGCTGACGCTCGCCGTGATGGCGCTTCTCAACAACGTCGTCCCCTTCTCACTGATCTTCTGGGGTCAGACCGCGATCCCGGCCGGGCTCGCGGCGATCCTCAACGCGACGACACCGCTGTTCACGGTCATCGTCATGCACCTCTTCACCGATGACGAGCGGGCAACACCGGGCAAGGCCTTCGGGGTCGCGCTCGGCTTCGCCGGGGTGGTGGTGCTCGTCGGGCCGGCGGTCACGGGCGCGCTCGACACACCGCTCTGGGCGCTGGCGGCCTGCCTCACCGCCGCCCTCTCCTACGCCTTCTCCGGGCTCTGGGGCCGGCGCATCAAGCCGCTCGGCGTGACCCCGACCTTCACCGCCTGGGCGCAGCTCACCGTCACCAGTCTCGTCATGACGCCCGTCGTCGCACTGGTCGACCGGCCCTGGTCCCTCGCCATGCCCGGCATCGCGGCCATCGCCGCGGTGCTCGCCCTCGCCGTCCTGTCGACGGCGCTGGCCTACATCCTCTTCTTCCGCATCCTCGCCAGCGCCGGCCCGAGCAATCTCCTGCTCGTCACCTTTCTCATCCCGGTCTCGGCCATTCTCCTTGCCAGCCTCTTTCTCGGCGAGAGACTGGCCTGGACGCATTTCGCCGGCATGGCGCTGATCGGCCTCGGTCTCGCCGCCATCGACGGCCGGTTGTGGCGGACAATCCGGGGCTAGCCCTCGCCCGCCGTCAGCAGGCTGGCATTGCCCCCGGCGGCGGCCGTGTTGACGGTCACCACCTGCTCCACCGCGAAGCGCGGCAGATAGTGCGGCCCGCCGGCCTTCGGTCCCGTGCCCGAAAGGCCCGAGCCGCCGAAGGGCTGGGTGCCGACCACGGCGCCGATCATGTTGCGGTTCACATAGACATTGCCATGGGCAAGGCGCGAGACGACCTCCTCCACCATCTGGTCGATACGCGAATGGATGCCGAGGGTCAGGCCGGTGCCGTTGGCCGCGACGGCATCGGTGAGCGGACCAAGCTTGCCCGCCTTCCAGGTCGTGACGTGCAGCACCGGCCCGAAGACCTCGTCCGTCAGGTCCTCCGGTCTTGCGACGCGGATGATGGCCGGCGCGACGAAAAGCCCGGCGGGCGCATCCGCCGGCAGGCTCGCCTGCCAGACGAGGCGCCCTTCCGACTTTGCCCTCGCCACGACCGCATCGAGCCGCTCCTTCGCCTCGGCGTCGATCACCGGGCCGACATGGGTGGCCGGATCGGCGGGATCGCCGATCCTCAGTTCCGCCGCCGCCCCCTGCACCATCTCCAGCATGCGCTCGGCCACGTCCTCCTGCAGGCACAGGAGCCGGAGCGCCGAGCAGCGCTGGCCGGCCGAGCGGAAGGCCGACATGACGACGTCGTCGCTGACCTGTTCCGGCAGGGCGGTGGCATCGACGATCATGGCGTTGATGCCGCCGGTCTCGGCGATCAGCGGCACGATGGGCCCGCGTTTCGCCGCCAGTTGCTGGTTGATCTTCCACGCCACCTCGGTCGAGCCGGTGAAGGCGACGCCGGCAACCCGCGGTTCGCCGACCAGCAGCGCGCCCACCCGTCCGTCGCCGGGCACCAGCGCCAGCGCGTCGCCGGGAATGCCGGCCCTGTGCGCCAGAGCCACCGCCGCAGCGGCGACCAGCGGCGTCTGCTCGGCGGGCTTGGCGATCACCGCATTGCCGGCGGCGAGCGCCGCGGCCACCTGCCCGAGGAAGATGGCGAGCGGGAAGTTCCACGGGCTGATGCAGACGATCGTGCCGCGCCCGCGCAGGGTGAGCCGGTTCTCCTCGCCGGTCGGACCGGGCAAGAGTTGGCCTTCGCCGAAGTGTCGCCGCGCCTCCTGCGCGTAGTAACGGCAGAAGTCGACGGCCTCACGGATCTCCGCGACCCCGTCGTCGAGCGTCTTGCCGGCCTCGCGCGCCAGCAGGGCGCAGAGCATCCCGCGCTCACCCTCCAGGAGGTCCGCGAGCCTTTCCAGCGCCTCGGCGCGAGTGCTCACCGGCGTGCGGCTCCATGCGGCAAAGCCGGCGGAGGCGCGGTCGAAGGCCGCCTTCACCGTGGCCTCGTCCGCTTCCTCCACAGCCCCGACCACCGTGCCGTCCACCGGGCTGGTGACCGACCGGATCGCGCCGCGCAGGGTCTTGCCGCCGATCAGCGGCTGGGCTGTGGCCGGAAAGCGCGCCGGACCCTTGCCGGCCTCGGCGACAAAGGCCGCGAGCGCCTTGGCGTCGCCGAACTCGACGCCGGCCGAATTGACCCTGCCGGGCGCATAGACGTCCTTCGGTAGCGGCAGCTTGCGCGGCCGTGCATCGGTGGCGTTGCCGATCCAGCTCTGCGGCCGGGTGAGCAGGGTCTCCACCGGCACCGCGGGATCGGCGGAGGCGGAGACGAAGGAGGAATTGGCGCCGTTCTCGAGCAGCCTGCGGACGAGATAGGCGAGCAGGTCGCGATGTCCGCCCACCGGCGCATAGGTGCGGCAGGCGGCGTCAGGCAGGGTCGCCAGCAGCGAATCGTAGAGCGCCTCGCCCATCCCGTGCAGGCGCTGGAATTCGTAGCCCCGGTCGGCTTCGTTATGGCCACCGGCCTCCTCGAGGATGGTGGCGATGGTCAGCGCGTTGTGGGTGGCGAACTGCGGATAGATGCGTGGCCGGGCCGCGAGCAGACGGCGCGCGCAGGCCATGTAGGCGAGGTCGGTCATCGGCTTGCGGGTGAAGACCGGGAAGTCCGGCAGGCCGCGCTCCTGGGCCCGCTTCACCTCGGTGTCCCAGTAGGCGCCCTTGACGAGGCGCACCATGAGCTTGCGGTCGAGGCGGGTGGCGAGGGCGTCAAGCCAGTCGATCACCGCCAGCGCCCGCTTCTGGTAGGCCTGAACGGCGAGGCCGAAGCCGTCCCAGCCGGCGAGCGAGGGATCGGCCAGCACGGCGGCGATGATGTCGAGCGACAGTTCGAGGCGATCGGCCTCCTCGGCGTCGACGGTGAAGTTGAGGTCATGCGCCTTGGCCGCTTGTGCCAGCTTGAGGAGCTTCGGCACGAGCTCCGTCATGACCCGCTCGCGGCTCACCGCCTCGTAGCGCGGGTGCAGGGCGGAGAGCTTCACGGAAATGCCGGGACGGTTCGGCAGGGCCTCGTTGCCCGCCGCCTTGCCGATGGCCTCGATGGCGTCGTGGTAGGAGGCGAGATAGCGCGCGGCATCGGCGGCCGTGCGGGCGCCCTCGCCGAGCATGTCATAGGAGTAGCGGAAGCGGCGGGACGATCCGGCGCGGCCGAGCGCCTCCTGGATGGTCTGGCCGAGAACGAAGTGCGAGCCGAGCAGCCGCATCGCCTGCCGCGTCGCCGCCCGCACCGTCGGCAGGCCGAGCCGCTTGCCGAGCGTCTCAAGGATGCCCTCGGGCGTCTCGCCGGGATGGATGACGCGGGCGGTGACACCGAGCGCCCAGGCGGAGGCCGAGACCAGCCAGGCTTCCGACTTCGTCGCGCGATGCGCCCAGTCGGTGCCCGACAGCTTGTCCTCGATCAGCGCATCCGCCGTGCGCGAATCCGGCACGCGCAGCAGCGCCTCGGCCAGCACCATGAGGGCGAGTCCCTCCTTGGTGGTCAGTGAATATTCGCGCAGGAAGTCCTCGATGCCGCCGAGCCCGCCCGACTTGGCACGGATGGCGCCGATCAGGGCACGGGCTCGCTGGTCGATCCGCGCCTCGGCCTCCGGCGCGAGAGCGGCGGTGGCGAGGAGGCGGCGGGCGATGGCCTCGTCGGCCTCGGCATAGGGAGCGTCGAAGCGGGGGAGTGACGACAAGGGGCAACCTCGAGCCTGCGTTGGCGGTATCGACACCATATCCGCACATATGCCGTGATTCGAGAGGACGAATTGACGCTTGTACCGGACCATTCACTATCAAACGACCTTGTGATAGAGACTTCCGCCATGTCTGATCCGCTCGACGCTCTCGATCGCAAGCTCCTCCGCCTGCTGCAGGAGGACGGCCGCATCGCCAATGTGGACCTTGCCGAGCGGGTGGGACTCTCGCCGACCGCCACCAGCGAGCGCGTCAAGCGGCTGACACGCGACGGCATCATTGCCGGCTACGGCGCCCGCCTCGACCCGCAGAAGCTCGGGCGCGGCTTCCTCGTCTTCGTCGAGGTGACGCTGGACAAGACCACGCCCGATGTCTTCGACCGCTTTGCGAACGCCGTCACGCGCGCGCCCGACGTGCTCGAGTGCCATCTGGTCGCCGGCGGCTTCGACTACCTGATCAAGACGCGCGTCGCCGACATGGCGGCCTACCGCGTCTTCCTCGGCGAGGTACTGCTGTCGCTGCCCGGCGTGCGCGAGACACGCACCTATGCGGTGATGGAAGAGGTGAAGGCGACATCAAGCCTGCCGGTCTAGACCTTCTCGGGATGCGCGCCTTCCTGCGTCGCGGCGGACGCCTGCGACAGGTTCTGCCGGCTGAGCTGGTCGGCAGAATGCCGCGCCTCGCGCGCCATCTCGACGAGACGGCCGCCCTGCCCCTTGCCGCTGCGGATCATCACGTCGATCGCGGCCAGGGCCTGGCTGAGGCTGGCGAGTGCGTCGCGGTGCGGCATGATCCGGCCCATCCCCTCAGTTCGTCGAGAGCGGAGGGTAGGAAGTGCGGGTTTCAGCCCGGCGACACACCAGGAAACAAATGTTGCCCGCGCGAAATACGGCACCTGAAACGGTTCAGCCGGGCTTGCAGACGAGCTTGCGTTCGAGCGTCGCCTCGACCGCCGCCTCGGAATAGGGCAGCGGCACATAATCCCCCGCCGCCCATTTCGCGAAGAGGTCGCGATAGTGCGGCGAATTCGGATTGCCCGACTGGCCCGGCGTGTTGATCGTCACCGAACGATCGAGATCGGCGAGATCGACGACGAGGCGGAACGAGGAGCCCATCATGGTTCGGAAATCGGTGCCCCTGTAGCCCGTATGCATGGGCGTGACGGCGGAGCCCGCATGCGGCACCGGCCCGATCGACCAGGCCTTCGCGGTCGCCTCCGGCAGCAGGAAGGACAGGGGGTGCTGGAAATAGCCGTGGTGCAGCTTGCCCCAGGCCCAGCCCTGCGGATCCGGCCCGAGCAGCGCCTTCATTTCGGCATAGGCAGCCCCGAGCGACGACAGCAGGAGGGCATTGCGGGTCGCCGCCGGGTCGGCGCCGAACCGGTCGTCGGGCGCCTCAAGGGCGGCCAGCGTTCCATCGACGTCGCCCGGCACCATCAGCGCATGCAGTTCGGGAGCGACGACGGCGTTCCACAGCGCCTTCTTCAGATGCTTGGCCCACCAGACCTCGAACAGCGCCCCGGCGGCCGAGGTGGAGGTCAGCGCATGATCCCAGGCCCCCAGCATGGCCAGCGCCGCAGCCGTATCGGGATCGGGTGCCGACAGTCCCGCCAGCAGCTTGCCGAGGCGGCGGGCCGGAATGGAAACGACGTCCGTCTGCAGCGCCCGCGAGGTGGCGAGCGTGTGGGGCGAGGCGGAGAGAAGAACCTCCTCGATGCGGTTCGCCCGCGAGTAGTCCACCCACTCGAAGCCGAAGGGATAGGCCTCGTGGTCCCACCCCTCCGGCACGTTCATCTCGTTGGCCGAGAAGACGAAGCCGCGTTCGGGATTGTGGATGACCGGCGCCAGGGCGCGGTCACGCCAGCCGGCCCATTCGTAGCGACCGTCGCCCGGCACGGGCAGGAGGCCGTCCCAGTTGGGCCGGACCGGATTGATGCCGGCCGGCATCCAGGCGATGTCGCCGGCCTTGTCGGCATAGACAAGATTGCAGGACGGCGTGCCCCAGGTGACGGCCGCGGCGCGGAACTCGGCGAGGTTCTTTGCCCGCATCAGCTTGTGGGCGACCAGATAGGGCGCGGTCCCAGGCTCGAAATAGGCGGCGCGGATGGCGTAGAGCCGGCCGGCCTCGGCGTCCTCGTGAACGACGGGACCATGGCGCGTGAACTTCAGCACCAGAATCTGGTCGTCGCAGCCCTTGACCTTGACCTTCTCCTCGACGGTGCGCACCCGCTCCCAGGTGTCGCCATAGCGGTAGAGGTCGCGGTCGTCCGGGTGGGTCTCGTAGAAGTAGAGATCCTCCTGGTCGATGTAGAAGATGGTCAGGCCCCAGGCGATGGTGCCGTTATGTCCGATCATCACGCCCGGCACCGATGGCTCGCCGGCGCCGACGATGTCGAGCGTCGGGCAGGTCAGGTGGAAGACGGTCCGGAGCGAGGGCATGCCGTGAACACGGTGCGGGTCGGAGCCGAGGATCGGCATGCCCGTGTCGGTCCTGGAGCCATGCACCGCCCAGTTGTTCGAACCGGTGTACTGGGCGTCGAGCACGACCTCGAGCAGATCGGTGGTCGACCGCCACTTCGGCGCATCCTCCAGCGTCGCCTCCAGCCGCTCCTTCGAGAAGGTCGCGTTGGCGGTGGCGAGCTTGACGAGGTCGAGCACGCGTAGCGGGATGGAGGCGGGGTCGAGGCCCTCCGGCACTTTCGGCGTGACCGGCGGCTCGAGCCAGCGGCGTAAAAGGTCGGTGCGATGGTCCGCCTTGCCGTGGACCTGGCAGCGCAGGATCTCCGACAGTGCATTGCGCGACAGGGAGTGCGTGCGGATGCGCGAGACGTCCTCGGGCGCCCAGCGCGCCGGCTTGGTGTCGAGCAGGCCGAACTCGAAGGGCAGCAGCGAGGCGTCCTTCTCGGTCATCGCGATGAAGGCGTTGATGCCGTTGACGAAGGCGGTGAAGGTCGCCTTCGCCTCCGGCCCATAGCCGGCATATTCCGCTTCCATGTCGCCGCGATAGAGGAACAGGCGCGAGGCGCGGTCCTGCTCGATGTAGCCGGGGCCGAAATCGGCGGCGAGAAGGCCGAGGCCGCGCTTGCGGAACACGTCGATCTGGAACAGCCGCTCGCGCGCCGCGTGGAAGCCCTGCAGGAAGAACAGGTCGGCCTCATTCTCCGCGCGGATGTGCGGGATGCCGTTGGCGTCGATACCGATCGACCCGGGCGCCGAGAGACCGGGAATGGTGAGCGTGTCTGTCTGGGTCATGGCTCTTGCGTCGCTGCAGGGGTGCGGAACAGTGCACAGCGGCCGGGGCGCTGTCATCTCTGCGGGACGGGTATGTGGCCTGCATCGATGCGGGCCTATCGGAGAGCGGCACGAAGACGCTCTGGACAAGCGGCGGGCGCGTGCGAAATTGCCGCCTGTCCGGCTCCACCCGGTTCGTGCCGATTATCCCCAGCGTCCCGGTGCAGCGGCCGATGCCGCGGCGCCCTTATCAGCGGATCAGACATGAAGATCACCGTTCTCGGTTCAGGCGATGCCTTCGGCTCGGGCGGACGTTACTCGACATGCCTCCACCTCACCGGCGACGACGGCACCGTGATGCTGATCGACTGCGGGGCGACCTCGCTCCTCGCCATGCAGCGCGCCAACATCGACCGCAACGCCATCTCGACCATCCTGCTCACCCATTTTCACGGCGATCATGCCGGCGGCCTGCCCTTCTTCCTGCTCGACGCGCTGTTCGAGAGCCGGCGCACCGCGCCCTTGACCATCGCCGGGCCGACGGGCGTGCGCGAGCGCGTCAGCACCATCACCGACACCGCCTTCCCCGGCTTCGGCACCAACAGCTTTCCCTTCCCGATCACCTATGTGGAGGTCTCTCCCGAAGCGCCGGCGGTGCTCGCAGGCGCCGGAATCACCGCCTTCTCGGTCGACCACGACCAGCGCGCCGGCCCCTGCCAGGGCTATCGCATCGCGCGCGACGGCAAGGTCTTCGCCTATTCCGGCGACACCACCTGGACCGACATCCTGCTGCCGCTCGCTGACGGCGCCGACGTGCTGCTGGTCGAGTGCTACACCTACGATAAGCCGCTGAAGAACCATCTCGACTGGATGACCCTGTCGGCGCGCCTGCCCGACCTGAAGGCGAAGCGCGTCATCCTCACCCACATGGGGCCGCAGATGTTGGCGAACCGCGACAAGGCGACTGTGGAATGCGCCGAGGACGGCCTCGTCATCCTGCCCTGAACTGGCCCGGCCGGGCCGGCCGTGCGACAAGGACGAAGGCGGGCGGCGAGGGTCCAGGGAGAGTGACGTGGATGCAGCCGTGAAGGAGCTGTTCGAGGCGGCCGCGAGGGCGCACGCGCGGGCCTATGCGCCCTATTCGCGTTTCCGCGTCGGCGCGGCCATCCGCACCGCGTCCGGCCGCATCCATGCCGGCTGCAATGTCGAGAACGCCGCCTATCCGGTCGGCACCTGCGCCGAGGCCGGCGCCATCGCCGCCATGATCCTGTCTGGCGACCGTGCCGCAGCCGCGATTCTGGTCCTTGGCGAAGGCCCCGAACTCTGCACCCCCTGCGGCGCCTGCCGGCAGCGCCTGCGCGAGTTCGGAGGCGACAGGCTTGCCGTCCATGTCGCCAGCCCCGAGGGCGTCCGCCGCAGCTTCACGCTGGCGGAGCTGCTCCCCCATTCCTTCGGTCCGGACAATCTCGCATGACCGCCGCCCGCGCCATTCGGGACGCCGCAGGACCCGATCCCATTGCCTGCGCCATCGTGCTCGGCACCGGCCTCGGACCGCTGGCCGACGCGGTCGAGGACGCCGTCGTGCTACCCTATCGCGACCTGCCGGGCTTTCCGCATGCCGGCGTCTCCGGCCATGCCGGACGGCTCGTCATCGGGACGCTCGAAGGCCGCCGCGTCGCCATGCTGCAGGGCCGCGCCCACACCTACGAGAGCGGCGATTCGCGCGCCATGAAGCCGGTCATCGACACGCTTGCCGCGCTCGGCGTGCCACGCCTTCTCGTCACCAATGCCGCGGGGTCTCTGAAGCCCGACATGCCGCCCGGCAGCATCATGGTGGTCGAGGACCACATCGCCCTGTTCGGCCCCAATCCGCTGATCGGGGAGACCGGTGACGGCCGCTTCGTGCCAATGAACACCGCCTATGACCCCGCGCTGCGCACCGCCATCGCCCATGGCGCAGCGCGCCGCCGCATCGCCCTGTTCGAGGGCGTCTATGCCTGGGTGACCGGCCCAAGCTTCGAGACGCCGGCCGAGATCCGCGCGCTGCGCACGCTCGGCGCCGACGCGGTCGGCATGTCGACCGTGCCGGAGGTCATCCTCGCCCGCCATTCCGGCCTCACCGTCGCGGCGCTGTCGATGATCACCAACCTGGCCGCCGGGCTTTCGCCCGAAGCGCCCTCCCACGCCGAGACCAAGGCCGTAGCAGCCGCCGGCGCCGCAGCCATGGAGGCGGTGATTCGCGGCTTCCTCGACGAGCTTGCCCCATGACCGACAGGGACTTTGCCCGACGCGCCGTGGCGCTCCTCGACCTGACCGACCTGTCGAACGGCCTCGACGAGACCGGCGTCGAGGGGCTCTGCGCCCGCGCCGTGACGCCGCTCGGCCCGGTCGCCGCGGTCTGCCTCTGGGCCGGCTTCGTGCCGCAGGCGCGCCGTCTGCTGAGGGGCACGCCCGTGAAGGTCGCGACCGTCGTCAACTTCCCGGCCGGCGACGACGACGTCATGCGCGCGGCGGACGAGGCCCGCTACGCGATTCTCGACGGCGCCGACGAGATCGATGTCGTCCTGCCCTGGCGGGCGCTGGCGAAAGGCCGGCGCGAGGTCGTCGGCGCCCTTCTCGGCGCCGTCCGCGCCGTGGTGCCGCCCGGCCGCACGCTGAAGACCATCCTCGAGACGGGCGAACTGAAGACGCCTGCTCTCATCCGCGAGGCGGCGCGTATCGCCATCGGCACCGGCGCCGACTTCATCAAGACTTCGACGGGCAAGACCGAGGTCTCCGCGACCCCCGAGGCGGTCAGCCTCATGCTGGAGGAGATCCGGGCGTCCGGCCGCACCATCGGCATCAAACCCTCCGGCGGCATCCGCACGCTCGAGGATGCGAAAACCTACCTCGCCCTCGCCGACCGGATCATGGGGCCTAACTGGGCGAACCCGAGGACCTTCCGCTTCGGCGCCTCCGGCCTCCTCGACGCCCTGCTGGTGGCGGCGGGCGAGACATGACCTTCATTCCGCAGGAGATCATCCGCGCCAAGCGCGACGGCGGGACGCTCGGCGAGGAGGACATCGCCGCCTTCGTCGCGGGAATCAGCACGGGAACGGTGACCGAGGCGCAGGTCGCCGCCTTCTGCATGGCGACCTTCTTCCGCGACATGACCATGCCCGAGCGCGTGGCGCTCACCCGCGCCATGACCGCCTCCGGACGCACGCTCTCCTGGCGCGACCTCGACCTGCCCGGCCCGGTCCTCGACAAGCACTCGACCGGCGGCGTCGGCGACACGGTCTCCCTCATGCTGGCGCCGATGGTGGCGGCGGCCGGCGGCTTCGTGCCGATGATCTCCGGGCGCGGCCTCGGTCATACCGGCGGGACGCTCGACAAGCTGGAATCCATTCCCGGCTACGATGCGACGCCCGCCCACGACCTGTTCCGGCGGACGGTGCGGGAGGTCGGCTGCGCCATCATCGGCCAGACCGCCGATCTCGCCCCCGCAGACAAGGTCATCTATGGCGTGCGCGACGTCACCGCGACAGTGGAATCCATCCCACTCATCACCGCCTCGATCCTGTCGAAGAAACTCGCAGCCGGGCTGGACGGCCTCGTCATGGACGTGAAGACGGGCTCGGGGGCCTTCATGCCGGACTTCCCACGCGCGCGTGAACTGGCCCAGTCCATCGCGACGGTCGCCGCCGGCGCCGGCCTGCCGACGGTCGCGCTCGTCACCGCCATGGACCAGCCACTCGGCCCGGCGGCCGGCAACGCGCTGGAAGTGCGCATCGCCATCGAGCATCTGGAGGGCGGCCACGCCGTGTCGCGCCTGCATGGCGTCACCATGGCGCTCGCAGCCGAACTGCTGGTGCTCGGCAAGCTGGAGCCCGACCTGGACGCCGCCCTCGGCAAGCTGGAGCGCGTGCTCGGCAACGGCCGGGCGGCGGAGGTCTTCCAGCGCATGGTCGCCGCCCTTGGCGGCCCGCGCGACCTGATGGAGCATCCCGACAAGCACCTGCCGCGCGCGCCGCTGGTGCGCCCGGTGGCCGCGCCCCGCGCCGGCACGGTGCTGTCGATCGATGCGCGCGCCATCGGCATGGCGGTGGTGGCGCTCGGCGGCGGCCGCACCCGCTCGGCCGATCCGGTCGACCATGCCGTCGGGCTCACCGACATCGTCGCGCTCGGCCAGGAGGTCGAAGCCGGCCAGCCGCTGGCCCTTGTCCATGGCCGGGACGAGGCGACGATGGCAGGAGTTGCGGCGATGATCGAGCGCGCCGTGTCGCTCGGCGATGGCGGCGCCGCCGTCGGCGCCCTGGTTCAGGCGCGGATCGCAGGCTGAGCCATGCCGCGTGCCCTCATCCTCGTCCTCGATTCGGTCGGCATCGGCGCCAGCGCCGATGCGGCCCGCTATGGCGACGCGGGCGCCGACACGCTCGGCCACGTGGCGGAATGGTATGCGGAGAGGAGGCTTCCCTTCGCGCTGCCCAACCTCGACAGTCTCGGCCTCGGCGCCGCGGCGCTCGCCTCCACGGGCCGCCTGCCGCCCAGCCTCTCGGCGGACGGGCCGTTCTCCGCCCGCCACGGCTATGCCGTCGAGACCTCGACGGGCAAGGACACGCCGTCCGGCCACTGGGAGATCGCCGGCGTGCCGGTCACCTTCGACTGGGGCTATTTCCCTCAGACCGTGCCCTGCTTCCCCGCCAGCCTGACGGACGCCCTCGTCCGCGAGGCGGGTCTGCCGGGCATCCTCGGCAATCGCCACGCCTCAGGCACCGAGATCATCGCCGACCTCGGCGAGGAGCACATGCGGACCGGCAAGCCGATCCTCTATACGTCGGTGGATTCGGTTCTGCAGATCGCCGCCCACGAGGAGGCCTTCGGGCTGGAGCGGCTGTACGGACTGTGCTGCATCGCCCGCCGCCTCTGCGATCCGCTCGACATCGGCCGCGTCATCGCCCGCCCCTTTACCGGCGTGTCGGCCGGCGACTTCGTGCGCACCGGCAATCGTCGCGACTATGCGGTGCCACCGCCGGCCCCGACCCTGCTGAAGGTTGCGGAGGACGCCGGGCGAGGCGTCGTCACGGTTGGCAAGATCGGCGACATCTTCGCCCATGTCGGCACCGGCGAGGTGCTGAAGGCCTCCGGCAATGCGGCGCTGCAGGCGCGCGCCCTCGAAGGCCTTGCGACGCTGCCCGACGGCGGCCTGCTCATGGCGAATTTCATCGACTTCGACTCGCTCCACGGCCACCGCCGCGACCCGGAGGGCTATGGCCGGGCGCTGATGGCCTTCGACGCCTGGCTACCGTCGCTCGAAGCCGCGCTCCGGCCCGGCGACCTCGCCGTCATCACCGCGGATCATGGCTGCGACCCGACCTTCCGCGGCACCGACCACACCCGCGAGCATGTCCCCGTCCTCGCCTTCGGGCCGGGATTGCCGGTCGGCAACATCGGGCGGCGCGATACGTTCGCCGACATCGCCGCGACGGTGGCGCCCCATCTCGCCCTGCCGTGGCTAGGGAGAGGACTGCGATTTTGACTCAAAGTGGTTTATCCAATGAACTACCACCATGGATACCCATCAACGGCCGTCCCAATGACCACAGTGGTTACTCAGCACAATCCAGACATGGATCGCTTCTTGGAAGCCCTTAAGTCTTCCGATGATATCGGTGTCATTATTAGATGTCACTATGAGGCAGAAAGAGCTATTGATTCCGTAATTGCGCACAAGACAAATGACAGATACTTAGTTGATAGGAGCGGATTTCGGTATTTAAGCCAAAAGATTGAGGTATTGCATTTACTCGGGGTCGCAGAAATTTATTTGTCGCCATTCACTATCATGAATAGCCATAGAAATAGATTCGCTCATAGAGGGGACGAGAAAATTTCGAAGGCGGACGTCGATCAGCTAGTCAAGGCGGTCGGAAAGGTAGGTATCAAATGGCGCGAAGACACACCCGTTCGACTCAATCTCTCTGAATCGTTTGAAGGCCGCCTGAAGGATCTACCCCTACGCCAACGATATGTGATCCTGGCGATGGAGGCCACGATGGCGATAGCTACGCAGGGCCAGATAACCATCCGACGTTGACACGTCGCGTGATTGGAGCCAGTTCGAGCAAGCTGCAGGTTTCGTCTGGCAAGTGTGCTTCTGGCGACTCGTCTGTGGTTGATGTTCGCGGGGCCTTCGCATGTCGCTTCTCAGGGTCTACTGGCGCGTCCTCAAGCAGCTCGGCCCGGAAACCCGGCTCGGCATGATCCTGCTCGGCTGCAACATCGTGCTCGCATGCATCATGTTCGCCGAGCCCATCCTGTTCGGCCGGATCATCGACACCCTGTCGGGCGCTCAGGCCCGCGGTCGCATCGTGACCTGGCCCGAGATCCTGCCGCTGGTGCTGGCCTGGGTCATCTTCGGCCTGTTCACCATCGGTGCGGGCGTGCTGGTCGCCCTCCATGCCGACCGCATGTCGCACCGCCGGCGTCTCGCCTTCATGCAGCACTTCTTCGAGCACGTGCTGAATCTGCCGCTCAGCTACCACTCGGGAGCCCATTCCGGCCGCCTGCTCAAGCAGATGCTGGAAGGCTCCAACGCCATGGCCTGGCTGCTGCTCTCCTTCCTGCGCGAGCACTGCGCCTCGCTCATCGCGCTCGTCATCCTGGTGCCGGTGTCGCTCTGGGTGAACTGGCGGCTCGGCAGCCTTCTGGTGGTGATGGTCTTCTTCTTCTTCATCCTGACCAGCTGGGTGCTGCGCAAGACCGAGACGCTCCAGGGCAAAGTCCAGGAATTCCACAATGCCCTTGCCGAACGGGCCACCGACGCCCTCGGCAACGTGCCGGTGATCCAGTCCTTCACCCGCGTCGAGGCCGAGGTGCGCGCCATGCGCGCCACGATCGACGCGCTTCTCGCAGCCCAGATCCCGGTGCTGTCGTGGTGGGCCATCGCGGCGGTCGCCTCGCGCGCCTCGGCGACGCTGACGGTCCTGTCCATCTTCCTCGTCGGCACCTGGCTGCACATCAACGGCCTCGCCACCATCGGCGAGATCGTCACCTTCATGGGCTTCGCCACCATGCTGATCGGCAAGCTCGAGGCCCTCGTCGGCTTCATCAACTCGGTTTTCCTCGAGGGGCCGAAGATCAAGGACTTCTTCGACGTGGTCGACACCGCGCCGCAGGTGCACGACCGTCCCGGCGCCCTCGACATCGGCCGGGTGACCGGCACGGTGGCCTTCGACAACGTCTCCTTCTCCTATGACGGCAAGCGCGCCGCCGTGGCCGACCTCACCTTCGTCGCCAATCCCGGCGATACCATCGCCCTCGTCGGCTCCACCGGTTCGGGCAAGTCGACGACCCTGTCGCTGCTGCACCGGGTCTTCGACCCGCAGTCGGGCCGCGTCCTCATCGACGGCCACGACATCCGCGACATCGCGCTCGTCTCGCTCCGCCGCAACATCGGCGTCGTGTTCCAGGAGCCGATGCTGTTTGCCCGCACCATCAAGGAGAACCTCCAGGTGGGCCGGCCGGAGGCGACCGACGAGGAGATCTGGCAGGCCTGCGAGCGGGCCCAGGCGATGGACTTCCTGAAGCGCCAGCCGGACGGGCTCGACACCGAGGTGGCCGAGCGCGGCCGCTCGCTCTCCGGCGGCGAGAGGCAGCGCCTCTCCATCGCGCGCGCGCTTTTGAAGGACCCGCCCATCCTCATCCTCGACGAGGCCACCTCCGCCCTCGACGCCACGACCGAGCAGAAGCTGCAGCTTGCGCTGGAGGAGGTGATGAAGGGCCGCACCACCTTCGTCATCGCCCATCGCCTCGCCACCATCCGCCATGCGACGCGCATCCTCGTCTTCGACCAGGGACGCGTCATCGAGAGCGGCAACTTCGAGGAGCTGGTGGCGCTGGGTGGCACCTTCGCCGACCTGGCCAAGGCGCAGTTCATGACCGGCACCGAGGGCGCGCCGGTGCCGAAGCCGCTGGTGGCGACCTGAGACTGGCTTCCGCCGCCGGACGTCAGGCGAAGGTCAGCCGCATCGGTGCGACGTCGATCCCCTCGACCTCGGTCGACCAGGTCTCGCCGGCCGCGATCGGAAAGGCCCGCGTCACGGTGCCCGTCGTGATGATCTCGCCGGCCTGGATGGGGCTCGCCTGCGGATCGGCGGCGAGCACGCCGGCCAGATGCTTCACCGCCGAGAGCGGGCCGTCGAGCACATTGGCCGCGATGCCGCGGTCGAGCCTCTCGCCATTGCGGAAGATGGTGATGGCAAAGCCCGTGAGCGCCGTCATCCATCGCTCCGGGTCGCCGTCGACCGCCGTGCGCGGCCCGCAGACGAGCGCGCCGTGCAGACCAAAGGCGGCCTGGCAGTCCGCCCCCTGGAACTTCCAGCCGGGAAACAGAGACTGGACGATCTCGAAGCCATGGGCGACCCAGCCGACGCTGGCAAGGATGGCGCGCTCGTCCATGCCGGCGGTCACCGGCGCACGGAAGCCGAGGATAATCTCCGGCTCGATCCGCGGCTCGACGAGATGGGCGATGTCGACGGTCGCCGCACCCTCCACGTCGCGGAAGGTCGTGTCATAGACGGGACCCCAGATCGGGGAATAGACGCCGTACTCCTCCCAGATGGTCCGGTTGGTGAAGCCTATCTTGCGTCCGATGATCGTCTCGCCGGCTGATGCCCGCCGCCGCGCCACCTCGTGACCGACCTTCTCGGCGTCGGCCATGGCGAAAGTCGGCTCCAGCGCCGTCAGCGGCGCGATTTGGCGCCCTGCGCGATAGGCCGAAAGCACCTCGTCGGCGAACAGGCGGGTCTGCGGGGAGCACAGGGACATCGGAAGGCCTTCGATACGGGTCGACGCCAGCTTACAGGACCCGACCCCTCACGAAAAAGGCCCCCCGGCTCTTCGCCGGAGGGCCCTGATGGGGCAGATCTTTCCGACCTCAGCGCGACGGCGTGGCCGGCGCCGGAGCAGCCGGCGTGGCGGGAGCAGGCGTCGCCGGTGCGGCGGCGGCACGCTGGCTCGGCGGGAAGGCAGGATCCGTCGCCGTGCCGCGCAGCAGTTCGAGGGCCCGGCCGATCTGGACGTCGTCCTTCTGCTCGCGCGGCACATAGACCGCGGAGGCCGGACGCTCCTCGTTGCTCTCGGTCGCGTTGTTGCGCAGATGTCCGCGCAGGCCGGCCTCGCCGCGATTTTCCTGCGGCCGCGCAGCAGCGCGCAGCTCCTCGGGAACCGGCTGCTCGAGCACGATGTCGGGGTCGATGCCGCGGGCCTGGATGGAGCGGCCCGACGGCGTGTAGTAGCGCGCCGTGGTGAGCCGCAGCGCGCCCTGGCTGCCGAGCGGGATAATGGTCTGCACCGAGCCCTTGCCGAAGGAACGCGTGCCGAGGACGGTGGCGCGCTTGTGGTCCTGCAGCGCGCCGGCGACGATCTCCGAGGCCGAGGCCGACCCGCCATTGATCAGCACGATGATCGGCTTGCCGGCGGTAAGGTCGCCGCCGCGGGCGTTCCAGCGCTGCGTCTCCTCGGCGTTGCGGCCGCGGGTCGAGACGATCTCGCCGCGCTCCAGCATGGTGGCGGAGACCGACACCGACTGGTCGAGCAAACCACCCGGATTGTTGCGCATGTCGACGATGTAGCCGCGCAGCTTGTCGGCCGGGACCTTGGACTTGATGTCCTCGATAGCCTTGCGGAGGTTGTCGGTCGTCTGCTCGTTAAACTGGGTGATGCGGACATAGCCGACGTCGTCGAGCACCTGGTGGCGCACGGCGCGGATGACGATGCGGTCGCGGACGATCTCGATGTCGCGCGGCTGCGCGCCGGTGCGGGTGACGCGCACCGTGATCTTCGACCCCACCGGGCCGCGCATCTTCTCCACCGCCTGCTGCAGGGTCAGGCCCTGGATAGGCTCGTTGTCGATGTGGGTGATGATGTCATTGGCGAGGATGCCGGCCTTGGCGGCGGGCGTGTCGTCGATCGGCGATACGACCTTGATCAGACCCTCTTCCTGGGTGACCTCGATGCCGAGGCCGCCGAACTCGCCGCGGGTCTGCACCTGCATGTCGCGGAAGTTGCGCGCGTCCATGAAGCTCGAATGCGGATCGAGCCCGGTCAGCATGCCGTTGATCGCCGTCTCGATCAGCTTGGCGTCGTCCGGCTTCTCGACATAGTCGGTCCGCACCCGCTCGAAGATGTCCCCGAACAGGTTGATGTGCCGGTAGGTGTCGGACGCCGCGGCATTGGCGTTCATCCCCAGGATGGCCCGGGGCTGCGTGACCGCAACGGTCGCCAGCGCGCCCATGGCGGCTCCGGCAAGGAGGATCGAAGCTCTGCGCATCATCCGCGAACCCTTTCAGTGGCCTGCACGCCTGGTGTCCGCGAGGTCCACCATGGCGCCGGGTCGACACTCGACCCGTCTTTCCGAAACTCGACGTAGAGAACGGGCTGGGAGGAGCCCGTCGTCACCGCGGAGGCTGGCGGCGGGGCATGGCCCATCACACCGACCGGCTCGCCCGCCAGCACGAACTGACCAAGATCGACCGTGATCCTGTCCATTCCGGCAAGGACCAGATGATACCCGCCCCCGGCGTTCAGGATCAAGAGTTGCCCGTAGGTCCGGAACGGGCCTGAATAGACCACCCAGCCGTCGGCAGGTGCCGTTACGGAAGCGCCGGGCCGCGTGGCCACGGAGAGGCCGCGCTCGATTCCGCCCAGACCGTCCGGATCGCCGAATTCCCGCAGGCGAACCCCCAGAACCGGCAGGGAAAGCGCGCCGCGGGCCTGTTCGAAGGGTACGGCTGGCGTCATCCGGGCCGCATTCTGGAGCGCGGCCATCTGCTGGCGGCGGTCGAGGACCGCCGATCCGCGCGCCACCGTGGTGGTCCGGGCGGCCTCGGCGGCGCGGTGCGCGGCCGCGATCTCGGTTTCCATGCGGCCTATCAAATGTTCGAGATCGCCAGCCTGCCGGGCAAGGCCCGCCGCGCGCGCCTTCTCGGCCTCCAGCACACGCTCGTTCTCGGCCACCTGCTGCCGCCGGGCTTCGGCCAGCGCATCGAGACGCACGCGCTCGTCGCGCAGCGCCACGGCCCCGCGCCGGAGCTGCTCCGCCTCGCCGGCGATGCGGCTGCGCAGGGTGGACAGCTCCTCGAGGTCGCGCGCCAACACGCCCACCGCCTCGCGCATCTCCGGAACCAGCGTGCCGAGCAGCATCGCCGTCCTGACGCTCTTCAGCACGTCGTCCGGGCCGACCAGCATGGCCGGCGGCGGTCGGCGGCCCATGCGCTGCAGCGACGCGAGAACCTGGCCGATCAGTTCGCGGCGCTCATGCAGCGATTCCCTCAGCGCCTGCTGCCGGCCGTCGAGGCCTTGCAGGTTGCGTTCGATCTCGACCATCCGTTCCTCGCCGGCCCGCACCTTCGCGGCGGTCTCGATGGCGGAGCGCACCAGCGCAGCGCGGTCGTTGCGCATGCCGGCGATCTCCGCGGCGATGCGCCCGCTCTCGGCGCGGTTGCGGGCGATGTCGGCCTGGATGGCGTCGAGTTCGCGCTGGCGCTCGCGGCGTTCGGCCTCGGCGCGCTCGGCCGGGGTCGCCGGCTCGGACCGCACGGCGCCGGGAAGGCCGGCAATGGCCAGCACGAGAGCTGCGGCGAGGAGACGGTGGCGGGAGTGCATCGAGCCCGAATCACTGGGAGCGGACGGAAAGACCGATGCTACATGGCCGGCAGGGCGGGCGGAATCGCGGCGCCGCTCCGGCCGTTCCAAGGCGCCGGACAAGCCGGCGTGATCGTCGCCTCAGTTGAACAGGGCGTCGATGTCGTCCTGGCTCGCATGGCCGGCGTCCTCGGCGAGCTTGGGACCGTTCAGCAGCGCGGCATCGCCGGAGACCTCGGCGATGACCTCCACCTCGATGTCCTTGAAGCTCTCGAGGCCGCCCCAGATCTCCATCATCTTGACGATGCGGTCCTCGATGAACTTCAGCGTGTTCACCACCTTGGTGATGCGCTGGCCGGTGAGGTCCTGGAAATTACAGTGCTCGAAGACCGTCACGATCTTCTGCTGGATGTCGTCGACGGCGGCCTTGTCCTGGGTGCTCTTCAGCTTGGCGGAAAGCTGGCTGGCGATATGGTCGATGGCCTCCGCCGCGCTCAGGATGCCCTCGGTCGCCTGCTCGGTGCCCGAGACGATGGCGTCGAGCTCGTGCGTGACCCGCGTCATCTGCTTGCCCTTGAAGCCGGTGACGTGGAGCGTGGCGATCTCGTGCTTCGTCTGGTCGATGGCCTGCCAGATCTGGTCGAGCTCGGCCTTGAGCTTCATCGCCTCCTGCATCTCGGCGCGATAGGCGTCGATCATCTGCTTCGTCACCTCCTCCGCCGGGCGGATGAGGGCGCGCAACTGCTTCAGCTCCGACAGGATCTCGTGATGGCCATGGCCGTTGGCACCCGCCGATCCGGCGTGGGAGGCCATCGCCTCCGGCTGCGAGATGGTTTCGATGCGGAAAGCTCGTTTGGTGGCGCGCATGGACGTTCCGGGCAGGACTTGCCTCCGGCCAATATGGTCCGGACGTGGGTCGAGCTTCGGCGGAGACGGTTAAGGAGCGGTTCCGAAACAGCCGCCGATTGGTGCCCAGGCACCGGAAAGTTCGGTAAGGCTAACAATCCCTTGATGCGCGACAGGGCGGCCCGCCGGCCATTCACCGGCGCTTAACCGTAAACGAAACGTCTCCGCCCCGGCGCCGCCAAAACGGCCCCCGGCCGGGCCGACGTTTACCATTCCCTTGCCTCTGCCGCCGTTTCATCAGGGCAGAAGACGGGGCTGCCTGCCCGGTCGACGTGTGTGTTCCCTGAGTCCGTCGATGTCTCGTTCCCGTATCGCGGCCGCGCTGGCGGCCGGCTGCCTTCTGGTGGCCCTCACCGAAACCGCCTCCGCCCAGATCGCCGGCGCGCGCCGCAGCGAGCTTGGCGGCGGCTTCATCGAGTTCCTTTACAATGGGGGCCAGCAGGCCGGGCCCATCGCCGGCGCCCGCCGCGAGGGAGCGCCGCCGCGCGCGGCGACCGTTCCGCAGGGTCCGTCGCCGGCGGCCCATCTGCGCGCCAGCTACCAGCCGGCTCCCGGCCTCGAGCCGGTGCGCCCGCTCACCGCCCGGCCTGCCGAGGACTACCAGACCCCGCGCGTCACGCGTCCGCGCGGCGTCGACCCGCGTTTCCTGCCGCAGCAGGTCAGCTACCAGACCAGCCACCGTCCCGGCACGGTCATCATCAACACCGCAGAGCGGCACCTCTATCTCGTGCAGGCCGGCGGCACGGCCATGCGCTACGGCGTCGGCATCGGCCGCCCCGGCTTCGGCTGGACCGGCACCAAGACCATCACCCGCAAGTCCGAGTGGCCGGACTGGCGCCCGCCGGCGCAGATGCTGCGCCGCCGCCCCGACCTGCCGCGCTTCATGGCCGGCGGTCCCGCCAACCCGCTCGGCGCGCGCGCCCTCTATCTCGGCTCCTCGCTCTATCGCATCCACGGCTCCAACGAGCCCTGGACCATCGGACAGGCGGTCTCCTCCGGCTGCTTCCGCATGCGCAACGAGGACGTCATCGACCTCTACAGCCGCGTGCGCGTCGGAACGCGGGTGGTGGTGATGTGAGCTTCGCCGCGGTGCCCCCGGGCGCCGCGGCTGTCCTTGCGGCGGGAAAGCGCAACAGCGCCCCGCCGCGGCGCTCGATACGAGCGGACAGGAGGGGCCGCTCCGTCGCAGGACGGGGCGGCCTTTCGTTTCCGGACGCTAGGCGCCGCCGATCAGGATGCCCGCCGCCAGCACCAGCCCGCCGCCGAGCACGATCTGGAACGTCGCCCTGAGGAAGGGCGTCTCCATGTAGCGGTTCTGGATCCAGACGATGGCCCAGAGCTCGACGAAGACCACGGCGAAAGCGATGACCGTGGCGGTCCAGAAGTCGGGGATGAGATAGGGCAGCGCGTGGCCGAGGCCGCCGATGGTGGTCATCACGCCGGAGGCGATGCCGCGCTTCAGCGGCGAGCCGCGCCCCGACACCTTGCCGTCGTCATGGGCGGCTTCCGTGAAGCCCATGGAGATGCCGGCGCCGATGGAGGCCGACAGGCCCACGAGGAACGTCGTCCAGGGGTTCTGAGTGGCGAAGGCGGTGGCGAAGATCGGCGCCAGCGTCGACACCGAACCGTCCATCAGGCCGGCGAGGCCCGGCTGCACCCAGGTCAGCACGAACTGGCGGTGGGCGGCGGCATCCTCCTCGCCGCGTCCCTCCTCGGTGAGGTGCTCGGCGGCGAGCGCATTGGCCTCCCGCTCGTGGCCGGCCTCGGCTGCGGCGAGATCGCCGAGCAGCTTGCGCGTGTCGGCATCGGTCGCCCGGGCGGCGGCGGCGATGTAGAAGGCGCCCGCCTGCCGCTCCATGTCGGCGGCCTCCTCGCGGACGCGGTCGAGCCCGAGGTTCTCGATGAGCCATATGGGGTTGCGGGCGATGTAGCCGGCCACATGCTCGCGCCGGATCGGGATGATGAAGTCGCCGAAGCGGCGCTGATAGGCCTCGATCAGCCGGCGCCGGTGCTCGTCCTCGGTGGCCGCCATGCCCTCGAACACCGCCGCCGAGCGCGGAAAGGTCCTGGCGAGCTTGCCGGCATAGGCCCGGTAGATCTGCGCATCCTCCTCCTCGGAGGAAATGGCGAGGGCGAGGATTTCCTGCTCGCTGAGATCGTCGAAGCGGCGCTTGCTGCCGAAACCGGCAAGGGAGAAGCGGCTGAGCATGGCGATGCCTTGATTAGAATTGTTCTAGACTGATGAATAGTCGCTGGACCTGCGGAACGCAAGCAGCCTTACCGGCGGACGGCTGATAGCCCCTTGCCGCGGCGAGCGGACGAAGGCCGAGGTCGGCGCGCCGAATGACATCGCGGCGGGTCTCCCCATCACGACTTCAAGCTGCAACCAACGCGGACTCCGCAAACCGGATGCAAACGAGACTTGCAACCTCCTCAGCACGCCTGTTTTATCCGCCCGGGATGGAGCGCCATGGACAATCGATTTGACCGATATCTCGTCACTCTCGCGGCGAGCTACCGCGACGGAGGCACGGAACATAGTGGCCGTGCCGCGCTGGAGGCTTTGCTGAACGCTTTTGCGGCTGATGCGGCTGCCGCGGGGATCGCCATTCAGCACGAACCGCGCCGCGAGGCCGAAAGGGGCGCGCCCGACTTCAAGGTCAAGGCGAAGGGGATGATCCTCGGCTATGTCGAGGTCAAGGAAATCGGCGCCAATCTCGACAAGGTCCTGAAGTCTGACCAGATCAAGCGCTACCGCAGCCTGTCCGACAACATCGTTGTCACCGACTATCTCCAGTTCATCCGGATCGACGCCGAGGGCAAGGTGCTGGGCCGGGCGCAGCTGGCCTATGCCTCCGATCTCGAAAGCCGCACGATCCGCGTCAATCCCGATCAGGCGAAAGAGGTGGCCGTCCTCCTCTCAGCCTTCTTCTCATCACCACCGCAGGGGTTGGAGCGTGCCCAGCAACTGGCCCTGGCGCTCGCCACCCGATCCAAGTTGCTGCGGGATTTCCTCGCGACGGAACTGACGCGCCAGACCAAGGAACACAAGGAAGGTCGTCTTCACGGCCTCTACGACGTGTTCCGCGAGCAGGTGTTTCACGAGCTGACAGTCAAGGAATTCGCCGACGCCTTCGCCCAGATGCTCGCTTATGGCCTCTTCCTCGCCAAGCTCAATGCCGGCGAGCGCGACGTCGTCCAGCTCGACAATGTCCGCCGTTTCATCCCCGGCTCGTTCCGGCTAATCCGCGAACTCGTCCGCTTCCTGGAGGAGATGCAGGAGGCGGACTATGACGAGGCGCGCTGGGTGGTCGACGAGATTCTGTCGATCATCAATGGCCTCGCCATCGAGGCGGTCCGCAGCGACCTGTCGTTCCGTCAGCGCAAGGCGATCGGCCGCAAGGTGAAAGCCGGGGACGAGGAGGAACATCGTCTCTTCGAGCGCGATCCCTTCATCTATTTCTACGAGGATTTCCTCAAGGCCTACGACAAGGACACGCGCAAGAGCCGCGGAGTCTATTACACGCCGCCGCCGGTGGTGAATTTCATCGTTCGCGCCGTCGACGACATCCTCAAGGATACGTTCGGTATCCGCGATGGCCTCGCCGACCACAGCAAGGTGACCGTTCTCGACTTCGCCGCCGGCACCGGCACCTTCCTGCTCGAGGTCATGGAACGCATCTTCGCCAATATCGGCGGCGCCGAGGCCGGCAAGGCCGACGCCGTCGTCCGCGAACACATGCTGAAGAACCTCTACGGCTTCGAATATCTCATTGCGCCCTACACCATCGCCCACCTGAAGCTGTCGCAATACCTCAAGGACAAGGACCACGGGCTCGCCGATGACGAGCGACTGCAGATCTATCTGACCAACACGCTGGAACCGGTCGAACCGCAGAGAAACGCCCTGCTGCCCCAGCTTGCCGCGGAGGTCGAGGCCGCCCAGCAGGTCAAGGACAAGCCGATCCTCGTCATTCTCGGTAACCCGCCCTATTCCGGTCACTCGAAGAACAAGGGCAAATGGATCACGGCACAGATCAAAGGCTATCGCCAGACGATCGAGCGCATCGAGACGGGGCGCGGCGAAGATGGCCAGCCCATCTTTGCGGACAAGGAAAAGCCGCTCGGCGAACGCAACCCGAAATGGCTCAACGACGACTACGTCAAGTTCATGCGCTTTGCCCAGCTCAAGATGGATGCGGTCGAGGAAGGAATCGTCGGCATCATCACCAACCATTCGTGGCTCGACAATCCGACCTTCCGAGGCATGCGGCAGAGCCTGATGCGCAGCTTCGACCAGATTCACATTCTCGACCTGCACGGCAGCACAAAGCCGAAGGAGACGGTGCCGGAGGGCCTCGACAACGACAACGTCTTCGACATCCAGAAGGGCGTCGCCATCGCCATCTTCGTCAAGAAGCGCAATGCCCCGAAGGGCGTCTGGCACATGGACCTCTGGGGAACGCGGATTCAGAAATATGAATACTGCGCCAACACGGCGTTCCGTTCCGTCGTCTGGACGCAGCCGCAGATAGTCGCGCCCTACTACACCATGGCCCCGATCGACTGGACGGGGTGGGATGAGTATGGCGGCTGGTGGCCCATCGCCGATAGCCTGAACCCGCCGGAGGACAAGAGGCAGATTTTCAAGGTCAACGTGCTCGGCTTTCAGACTCACCGCGACGACTTCGCTGTCGCGTTTAATCGAGCTGAAATTCAAGAACGTGTAGATGTGTTGATTGGCCCAGATCAGGACGACGAGGCCAGACAGAGGTTCAATTTGAAGGACACCGCCGATTGGAAATTGGAGGATGCGCGATCTTCGCTGAGGGAGCGAATGTGCCCAACAGACCCAATAGTTACTTGTCTCTATAGGCCTTTCGACAGCAGGACCTGCTTCCTTGGGGAAGAGTTTATGGACCGCCCGCGACGTGAACTGATCGATCACGTGAGGAATCGTTCAAACTTGTCGATCCTCGTATCCCGCCAGATTGGTACGCGAAATTGGCGGCACTCCCTTGTGGCCGACGCGCCGGCGAATGACTGCGCCATTTCGGACGCCTCAAGCGAAGCCAACTATGTCTGCCCTGCGTACCTTTTCGACGCGGATGGGAACGCCAGCGAAAACCTCGCGGCCGGTTTCCGAAGCTATCTCGACACTCGCTACGACCAACTGTACTCCCCTGAGGAAATCATTGGCTACATCTACGCCATCCTGCACGCGCCGACCTACCGGCGGCGCTATGCGGAGTTCCTGCGCATGGATTTCCCGCGCATTCCCTTCGCAACAGCGGCAGAGGACTTCGAGGCACTCTCAACTCTTGGCTGGGCCCTCGTGGAGGCCCACCTGATGCGCAATCTGCCGGCAGCCGGCCTCGGCCAGCTTGTCGGCCGCGGCAACAACGTCGTCGATGACGTGCACTGGTCGAAGGATGAACGGCGGATCCACATCAACGCGACCCAAGGGTTCGCACCGGTGCCGGAGCAGGTGTGGTCCTTCCACGTCGGCGGCTATCAGGTGCTCGACAAGTACTTGAAATCGCGGCGGGGTCGCACGCTGTCGCTGGACGAGATCACCCATATCGGCCGTATCGCCCATGCTCTCGCCTTCACCGTCACCCAGATGGCCGCCATCGACACCGCCTATCTCCGGGCTTTTCCCGAGCGGGGATAAGTCGCCAGGCCTCTCGCAAGGCCAGCCGTGTTGGGCCATCCTGTTGATGATTCGAGGCAGGCATGGCACAACAGGCGCAACCCGATCTCTTCGGCACCGACGACTCGCAGGGCGACCTGTTCGGGGCGGCCGCTGGCGAGCCGCAATGGCAGCCGGACCCGGAGAAAGTCCGCCGCAGGCTGGAGCGCATCCTGGCCGAGGCGCGGGCTGCCGAGACCATGCCCTGGGACTGGTCGAAGCAGAGCCTCTACCGCATCATCTTCCCCCAGATGGCGGGGCTTCTGCCCAAGGACGAGGCTGAGCAGTACTGCTTCCAGTTCGAGCAGGAGTGGGAGCGTCTTCAGGCCGCCTGACCTCCCCCGCATCCCTCCCCTTCGCGTCCCCGGCTTGCTCCTTGTCCGCCTGTTGGTATGGTCGTTCTTTCACCCGCCCCTTCCGGAGAACTTCCATGTCCAAGACGAGCGCGCTGCGTGTGGTCGGCGACGACGCCACCAACACCGCCATCCCGAACGATCTCCAGGCCTTCTGGATGCCGTTCACGGCCAACCGCTCGTTCAAGGCCCGCCCGCGCATGGTGGCGCGCGCCAAGGGGCTCTACTACTACACCCCCGAGGGCAAGCAGATCCTCGACGGCACCGCGGGCCTGTGGTGCTCCAGCGCCGGCCACTCCCGCGAGCCGATCGTCGAGGCGATCCAGAAGCAGGCGGCCGAGCTCGACTTCGCGCCGTCCTTCCAGTTCGGCCATCCCAAGGCCTTCGAGCTGGCGAGCCGCATCGCGGCGCTGGCCCCGAACGACCTCGACCACGTGTTCTTCTGCAACTCCGGTTCGGAGGCCGCCGACACCGCGCTGAAGATGGCGATCGCCTACTGGAACGCCCGCGGCAAGGCCTCCAAGACCCGCCTCATCGGCCGCGAGCGCGGCTATCACGGCGTCGGCTTCGGCGGCATCACGGTTGGCGGCATCGTCTCCAACCGCAAGGTCTTCGGCACGCTGCTGGCCGGCGCCGACCACCTGCCGCACACCTACAACCGCGAGAAGCAGGCCTTCTCGAAGGGCGAGCCGGAGTGGGGCGCCCATCTCGCCGACGAGCTGGAGCGCATCGTCGCCCTGCATGACGCCTCCACCATCGCCGCCGTCATGGTCGAGCCGATGGCCGGCTCCACCGGCGTTCTGCCGGCGCCGCAGGGCTATCTGAAGCGCCTGCGCGAGCTCTGCGACAAGCACGACATCCTCCTGATCTTCGACGAGGTCATCACCGGCTTCGGCCGCCTCGGCGCGCCCTTCGCCGCCGAGCGCTACGGCGTCACGCCGGACCTGATGACCTTTGCCAAGGGCGTCACCAACGCCGCGGCTCCGATGGGCGGCGTCATCGCCCGCAAGCACGTGCACGACGCCTTCATGACCGGCCCGGAGCACATGGTGGAGCTGTTCCACGGCTACACCTACTCGGCGCACCCGCTGGCCTGCGCCGCCGGCCTCGCCACCCTCGACCTCTACCGCGACGAGGGCCTGTTCGAGCGCGCCAAGATGCTGGAGCCCATCTGGGCCGACGCCATCTTCGGAAAGCTCAAGGGCAAGGCCGGCGTGCTCGACATCCGCCAGGTCGGCCTCACCGCCGCCATCGACATCGAGAGCTGGAAGGACGCGCCGGGCAAGCGCGCCTTCGTCGCCATGGACAAGGCCTTCCACGACGAGGGCATGATGATCCGCACCGCCGGCGACTGCCTCGTCGTCACGCCGCCCTTCATCGTCACCGAGGACGACATCGGCATGATCGCCGACAAGCTGTCGAACGTCATCGACGCGACGGTCAATCCGTCCTGAGGCGGCGCGCATTGCTGTCGGAAGGCCCGGCCTCAGCGCCGGGCCTTTTGCTTTGGTGGGGCATGCGCCGTGGCTTGTCGTCCTTGCCGTGCCCCTCACCCGAAGGCGATCTGCACCTTCATTGCCTTCGACCGGTCGGAGGCGAGGTGGAAGGCCTCGACCGCCTGTTCCATCGGCAGGGTGGCGGTGAGCAGTGGGCGCACGTCGATCCGCCGCTCGCCGATCATCGACACGGCGGTGGCGAATTCCTCGTGGAAGCGGAAGGTGCCGCGCAGTTCGAACTCCTTGGCGACCAGCACGGAGATGGGCAGCGTGAAGTTGCCGCCGGTGCCGACCTGCACGATGACCGCGCCCGGCCGGAGCGCCGCAAAGGCCCCGGTCAGCGCCTTCATGTTACCCGAGGCCTCGAACAGCACGTCGAAGGTGCCCTTGTCGGCCTCATAGGGCTTCAGGGCCTCGGGATCGGCCGCGGTGTTGAGCGTCGTTGCGACCCCCATCCCCCTCACCACGGCGAGCGTCGCATCGGCCACGTCGGTGGCGACGACCTCTGCCGCTCCCGCCGCCCGCGCCGCAAGAACGCACAGCGCGCCGATGGGTCCGCAGCCGGTGACGAGCACGCGCTTGCCGAGCAGCGGGCCGGCGCGCCGCGCCGCATGCAGGCAGACCGCCAGCGGCTCGCAGAAGGCCGCCTCGCCGAGGCTGACCCCATCGGCGACCTTGTGCGCCTGCACCGCGTCGCAGACCAGCACCTCGCGGAATGCCCCCTGGATGTGGGGAAAAGGCATGGCCGAGCCATAGAAGCGCATGTTGAGGCAGTGGTTCTGCTTGCCTTCGAGGCAGTAGCGGCATTGGCCGCAGGGGCGCGACGGGCTGACCGCGACCCGGTCGCCCGGCTTCACCGAGGCGACGGCGGCGCCGATGCGCTCCACCGTGCCGGCGATCTCGTGGCCGAGGATCATCGGCTCCTTCAGCCTCACCGCGCCGAAGCCGCCATTGTGGAAGTAGTGCAGGTCCGAGCCGCAGATGCCGCCGGCGCCGATCCGCACGGCGATCTCGGCCGGCCCGAGCGGCGCGACCTCGCGCTCCTCCAGCCGGAGGTCGTGGGGAGCGTGGATGACGAGCGCCTTCATGGCGGTTTCCTCAAGCTGTTCTTGTCTGGCGACCCTAGCATCGTCAACGACGAGGGAAAGCGCAGGGGGCGATGGGGAGCGCCGCCCTCATTGCCCCGTCATCCTTGCCATGGTGTCATCGCGCCGAATCGACATTTCCGGAGAAGCCTCATGAAATCGCGTGCCGCCGTCGCCTGGGAGGCCAACAAGCCGCTCACCATCGAGACCATCGACATCGAGGGGCCGAGGGCCGGCGAGGTGCTCGTCGAGATCATGGCGACCGGCGTCTGCCATACCGACGCCTACACGCTGTCGGGCCTCGATTCGGAGGGCAAGTTCCCGGCCATCCTCGGCCACGAGGGCGCGGGCATCGTCCGCGAGATCGGCGCCGGCGTCACCTCGGTGAAGGTCGGCGACCACGTCATTCCGCTCTACACGCCGGAATGCCGCGCCTGCAAAACCTGCCTCTCGCAGCGCTCCAACCTCTGCACCGCCATCCGCGGCACGCAGGGTCAGGGCCTGATGCCCGACGCGACCTCGCGCTTTTCCTGCGAGCCGGTCGGCGGCCGCGGCCGCAATGAGGTGTTCCACTACATGGGCTGCTCGACCTTCTCGAACTTCACGGTGCTGCCGGAAATCGCCGTCGCCAAGGTCCGCGAGGACGCCCCCTTCGACAAGATCTGCTACATCGGCTGCGGCGTCACCACCGGCATCGGCGCGGTGATCTACACCGCCAAGGTCTGGCCCGGCGCCAACGTCGTGGTCTTCGGCCTCGGCGGCATCGGCCTCAATGTCATCCAGGGCGCCCGCATGGTTGGCGCCGACAAGATCATCGGCGTCGATCTCAACCCGGCCAAGGTCGAGATGGCGAAGAAGTTCGGCATGACGCATTTCGTCAATCCAGACGAGGTCGGCCGCGACAAGGTGGTTCAGGCCATCGTCGACCTGACGGGGGGCGGCGCCGACTTCTCCTTCGAGTGCATCGGCAACACCACGACGATGCGTCAGGCGCTGGAATGCTGCCATCGCGGCTGGGGCGAGAGCATCATCATCGGCGTCGCGCCCTCGGGCACCGAGATTTCCACCCGCCCGTTCCAGCTCGTCACCGGCCGCGTCTGGAAGGGCTCGGCCTTCGGCGGCGCCAGGGGCCGCACCGACGTGCCGAAGATCGTCGACTGGTACATGGACGGCAAGATCGACATCGACAGCCTGATCACCCACACCATGCCGCTCGACGAGATCAACACCGCCTTCGACCTCATGCACGAGGGCAAGTCGATCCGCTCGGTCGTGGTCTTCTGACGCGCATGGTCTTATGACGCGAGGGGCGCGGCGGCCTTCGACCGCATCGCCCCTCGTCCGGCCGGGCTGGTCGCCGGCCGGCGCGACTATCGCAGCGCGACCTTGGCGACCTTGTCCGCGTAGTCCGCCTTGGGGTCGGCGCCGAGCATGATCTTGAGCCCGGCCCAGAGGCTCGAGGCATTCTCCCAGATCTCCGCCTTTTCCGGGTCGAAGCGGAGAAGCGTCAGCTTCGGATCGTCCTTGCCCTCCTCGTACCAGGCGGCGACGAAGCGGTTCCACAGCCGGTCGATCATGTCGCGGTCGTTGTCGACCGCGAATGTGCCGTGGACGCAGGCGAAGAGGTCGTGCGACTTCGAGGCGAAGCTGATCGAACCCTTGCGCGCCAAACCGTCCAGACCCTCGACGATGTCGGTGTCCTTCGCCGTGAAGAACCAGATCGGCCCGTGATCGCCGTCACCGTCCAGCTGGGCCGTCAGGGGGCGCATGTGACCGTCCTCGGCGGCAAGTCCGGCCATGACCGTCATGTCGGAGCGAAGGTGGCTCCAGAACGAGTGCGTGAGTTCTGCCGGGGTCGGCATGGCGGCTCTCCGAGTTTGATCCTTGTCGGGAGCCAACGCACCCGCCGGAAAATCGGTTCCGCCGCTGGTCTCGCCGCCGCGGACCATCACGCGGCTGCAGCATTCTCCCTTCAGCATGTGTTCATGTTCACGGCGCTGTCCTGCGACAGTACGCCGCAGCAGGACAGCGCCGGACCGGAGGCCAGAATGGACGACCGCGATTACGTGAAACTGAAACCCGAACTCATGGGCTTCCGTTTTGTGGGAACCGTTCCGCAGGAGGCGCGCCCTCTCCTCACGCGCGCCTACGAGGACCTGAAGGCGTCCATGGGTCCCCGCTGGGACGAGCAGATCGCCGAGAAGGAGATCTGCTGGATGAACATCTGGCAGGAGGATGAGGAGGGCGATTCCATGGAGCTCTCCGACAAGGTCCTCGCGAAGGAGTTGCACGACTGGTGCCTGAAGGCTTCCGCCGAGTTCGCCGAAAAGGGCGCGATCATGGACGGCTACGGGTTCGTGGTGAACCCGATCGGCTCGAAGCAGCAGGCCTGGCACGTGGACTACACCACCGATGCCGCCGCCATCTGGATCCCGCTCACTCAGTTCACCGACAGGAACGCGACGCAGTTCATCACCCTGCCGGAGACGACGCCGGACGATGCGCTGGAGACGGTGGCCTCGAACGTCGATGCCGTCGATGTCGATGCGCTCGCCCGCAGCGTCGACCATTTCGAGGTGCACCAGATCGTCGCCAAGCCCATGTCGGTGCTCTACATGGGCCGCGGCACCATTCACCGCGGCATCTCGAACAGCGGCGACGACAACCGCATCTCCTTCTACATCTCGCTGCACTTCATCCGGGACTACGCGGTCTATCCTTATTATGCCGACGAGCGATCCGAGAAGGCGGTCGTCAACTTCAACGACTGACGCCGGGCGGGATCGGGCTTAATGGGCGGCGGTCGTTCCGCCGTCCGCGCCGTGCGCGTTGCCGCGACCGAGGATCGGGTCCACCGCGAAGTGCATGACGAGGAAGACGAGGCCGCCGATGGCGAGCCCGACGAGGCCGGAGCCCGTCGCCGTCACCACCCATTCCACTGCGCCGTGCAGGGCAGGTGTCACCGCAGCCACTACCACCGCGACCGCGTGGATCGCGTGCTCGATCCCGGCCCAGCCGCAGCCCGCGAGGCCATGGACGAAGATGCCGCCGCCGACCCACAGCATGGCGAGGGTCCCGACCAGGCTGAGGGTCTTCAGGAAATGCGGCATGCCGCGCACGAGGCCGCGGCCGAGGCCCTGCGTCAGCGGGCTCACCGCGCGGTCGACGGCCGTGGGGCCGTTCATCTCGAGCCCGGTCGGCCGGCCGCGCAGCACGATGCCGAGCCCCGTCACGGGACGGTGGCTCTGTGCCAGAGCGAGACCAACATCGTCGGCCTTCACGATCAGCGCCACCGCGCCATAGACGAGGATCGTGATGCCGATGCCGACGACGGCGAGCACGAGAGCCTGCGTCCAGATCGAGGTCGCGGTGATGGTCGACAGGGCAATCGCCATGATCTCGGCCGACAGGATGAAATCGGTCCGGATGGCGCCGCCGACGCGTTCGGCCTCCAGCGCCGCAGCCGCGGCAGGCGATCCGTCGCCGGCGCTGACGTCCACCTCGGCCTCGCCGTGCGGCACGACCATCTCCAGCACCTTCTCGAAGCCCTCGTAGCAGAGATAGGCCCCGCCGATCATCAGCAGCGGTGTGATCGCCCAGGGCGCGAAGGTTTTCAGGAGGAGGGCGGCCGGCAGCAGGAACAGCAGCTTGTTCTTCAGCGAGCCGATGGCGATCTTGCCGACGATGGGCAGTTCGCGCGCGGCGGCGAAGCCGACGGCGTAGCGCGGCGTGACCGCAGCGTCGTCGATCACGATGCCGGCCGCCTTGGCGCCGGCCTTGGCGGCCTGGCCGGCGGCATCGTCGAGCGTCACAGCCGCGACCTTGGTCAGGGCCACGATGTCGTCCAGCAGCGCGATCAGGCCGGTGCTCACGTCATGCCTCCTTCGGGGCCAAGTCCCGCAAGGGGCCACGCCGGCCGGCAGAAGACAAGTCGCCTTGTCGCTGCCCGCCGTCGCGCTATCGGACCCCGCGCGCCTCAGCCCTGCTCGTACTCCTTCGACCAGGCTTCGGCCACCTCGGCGCCGGTGGCGAACCAGACGCCCGGGAAGGTGCGGATGAAGGCGATCAACTCGCGGATCAGGGCGATGCGGCTCGGCCGGCCGCCCACCTGCGGGTGGAAGATCATGTCGAACAGGCCGCCCCACTTGTAGATCTCTCGGAACTCTTCCTTGTAGACGCTCAGCATGTGCTCGTTGGTGAAGATCGGCCGCGGCGTCTTCACGGAGAACAGCGCGAAGGGCGCATCGTCCAGCGACCAGTGCCAGGGCAGCTCGATGACCCCCGGCGAGCCGTCCGGCATCACGTGGCGGTAGGGGTTGATGTCGTCCATCAGCGAGGAATCGTAGAGGAAATTGTGCTGCTTCAGGAGCTTGAACAGGCCTTCCGACACCTCGCCCGCCGGCGACCGGTAACCCTTCGGGACCACGCCGACCGTGCGCTTCAGCGCCTCGAGGCCCTTCTCCATCTCCTCCACTTCCGCCTGCGGATCATCGCTCACCCACTTGTGGGAGTAGGAATGGTGGGCGACCTCGTGGCCATCCTTGAGGATCATCTCGACGCGGTCGGTGTGGTTCTCGGCGGTCCAGCCGGGCACGAAGAACGTCGACTTCACGCCCTCCTCGCGCAGCGTGTCGAGGATCTTCGGAACGCCCACCTTGGCGCCGTAGCGCCCCTGGCTCAGCACGCCGGGGCGGCGGACATTTTCCGGATCGCGCGAGGTCCACAGGGTCTCGGCGTCGAAGTCGAAAGTCAGCATCACGGCGCAGCGCGCACCGTTCGGCCATCTGACGCTCATGTCGTGCATCGTCTCGTCTCCTTGTGTCAGGCGGAGGTCCGGCAGGACCCTGCCACGTCTCAAACCTTGCCGTGCCGCGCCGCGAGGAAACCGCCATCCACCGGCAGCACTGCGCCGGTCACGAAGGCCGCATCCTCCGACGCGAGGAAGGCGACCGGCCCGGCGATGTCGGCCGGCGTGCCCATGCGCTCCACCGGCGTGCCCTCGACGATGAGGCGGGTGTAGAGCGCGTTCTGGCGATGGCCGGTCGTCATCGGCGTTTCGATGAGACCGGGCGCCACAGCGTTGACGAGGATGCCCTCGGGGGCGAGTTCACCGGCAAGCTGGCGCGTGAACTGCGCGACGCCCGCCTTGGCCACCGCATAGGCCGTGGTGCCGGGATAGCCGGTGATGCCGAAGATCGAGGAGATGTTGACAATGCGCCCGCCGGGCCGCGGCAGGTGCGGGACGATGGCCCGGGTGACGCGCAGGACGGCGGCGAGATTGGTCTCGAGGAAGCGGTCGATCAGCGCATCGTCGCTCTCCATCAGCCGTTTCGATCCGCCGATCCCGGCATTGTTGACGAGGATGTCGATGCGGCCGAAGGCGTCCAGCGCCGCGCGGGCGATGGTCTCGCCGGCATCGCGGTCCGTGACGTTCTTCACGAGGAAGGGCTGGCCGAGCCGGGCGGCGGTCGCTTCCACCTCGGGGATCAGATCGACCAGCAGGACCTTCGCGCCATCGGCAACAAAACGCCCGGCGATGCCCTCGCCGATGCCGCGTGCGGCCCCCGTGACGATGGCGACCTTGCCGGCGAAGCGTGTCGGATCAGGCAAGGCGCCCTCCATCGACGGGCAGGGCATGGCCGGTGACGTAGGAGGCGTCGTCGCTGAGCAGATAGAGCACCCCGGCCGCCACCTCCTCCGGCTGGCCGAAGCGGTTCATCGGGTGCTTGGCCTTCTGGAAGGCCTCGCGCTCGGCGCGGGCGACGGGGTCGGCGATCGCCGCCATCCCCTGGCGGTGCATGGGGGAATCGATGGTGCCTGGGCAGACGCAGTTGACGCGGATGTTCTCGGTTGCATGGTTGAGGGCGAGGCTCTTGGTCAGCAGCGTCACCGCGCCCTTGGAGGCCGAGTAGATGGAATAGACCGGCGAGCCCTGCAGGCCGGCGGTGGAGGAGAAAAGCACCACCGAGCCGCGACCGATCTCCCGCATCTGCGGAATGAAGTACTTCGCCGCAAGCCACGAGCCCTTCACGTTGATGTCGAAGACGAGGTCGAACTCCTCCTCCTCGGCATCGATGGCGCCCTTCGAGGGACCGATGATGCCGGCCGCTGCGACCAGCAGTTCGACCGGCCCGAGCTTCTCACGCGCCGTATCGGCGGCGCGCTTCACGTCGGCGGCGGAGGACACATTGCCCACCACCGTGACCGATCCCGGACAGAGCGCCTGCGTCGCGGCGAGGCCGGCCGCATCGCGGTCGAACAGCAGAAGCCGGGCGCCCTCGCTGGCGAGGCGCGCCGCCGTGGCGCGGCCCAGCGCGCCCGCCGCACCGGTCACGGCCGCCACGCGGCCCGCGAAACGTCCGGATTCCGGGTCGACCATGGGCACCTCGCATCCTGTCTCGGGGCAGCAGACGGAACCGCCGTCGCCGCCGCCCCCACGCCGATCGTCGGCGGAAGCCGACAAGCATTCTCGTATCGATGTTCGATACGGCTATATCGATCAGATTGAACGGGTCACCGCCCCCTGTCACCCCGTGATTTGACGGAACCGCATGTTGCAGCCTCATGGGTGGCCTGACGTGGATGCAGACCCATGGCAAAGGTGCCGTCGCGGCGCGGCCGCCGGTGACGTCAGCCGCTCACGGCGCGGGCGGCCTCGATCGCCAGCGGGGCGAAGCGGCGGCGGAAGTCCTCGACCGACCATTCGCTGAGCGATCCCGCGATGTGCACGGCCCCGATCGGGCGACGCTGGCCGTCGAGCACCGCGGCGGCGAGGACCACTTCCCCCTGGAGTGCTTCCTCGACGCCGTGGCAATAGCCGTCGCTGCGGGCCTCGCGGACCTTCTCCCAGATCTCCGCGAGCTCGGTCCGCGACTTCGGTGTCAGGGGGCGTCGGTCGGACCGCGCCAGGATGTCGTCGACCACCTCATCTGCGAGGTGAGCCATGCAGGCGCGTCCCCCGGATGACAGGAAGGTCGGGATCCGGCGTCCCGGCAGCGTCGCATAGAAGGTCTCGCGCTTGCTCTGCAGGCGGATGGCGTAGATCGTCGTCGTGTCGTCGAACAGGCTGAGATCGACGCGCTCCCCGGCAATCTTCCGGAGGTCGGTGAGGACGGGCGTCGCCCGCTCGATCAGCGGATTGGACCTCAGATAGTCGAAGGAGCGGTCGAGAAGCCGCCGCCCGAGGGTCAGCCCGCCGCTGTCGGCGCGCTCCAGATAGCCACGCGCCAGCAGGGTCTGGCCGATGCGCTGCGCGGCGCTCTTGTTGACCCCGGTCGCGGCCGCGATCTCACCCAGCGATTTCGGCCGCGGGTTGCGGGCGAAGGCTTCGAGCACATCCAGCGCCCGCGCCACCGATTGCAGGAACAGACGCTCGTCGACGGCGGATACGCCGGTGTTTTTTGTCATGGCCTGCCGTCAGCGCGAGCCTCAACGGCTCTCCCCCAAGGGTGCGGCCTTTTCGCTCCGGCATTTTAGTGCCAGACGCTGGCCGCCCCGTGATTCAACCTTGGGTTCAAAGCTATGCGCGGGGGCACGCGCCACGCAACACGGCCGTATCGTTTTCCAATTCCGATTCACCGAAAGTCGTAGGCCCGCGGACAGGCGTCAGGCCGCCCGTGCGCCCGAAAGCGCCTTGAGATCATGGCCGGCCGAATCCGCTTCCGCCCGCGTCACCGGCTCGGCTCGCGCGAGGATGCGGCGGGCGAGCATGTTGTCGGCCGGACGGTTGACCGATTCGATGCCGATCAGGCGGCCCTGCCGGAAAGCGAGCAGGGAGAACCGCGCCTCGTCGCGCGAACCGATCTCGACCTGATCGTCGAAGCCGGCGGTGAGGCCCGCCATCTGCAGCTTGAGGTCTCCCTGGTCGGACCAGAACCACGGCACCGCGCGGTAGGGCTGCGGCTTATCGGCGAGGCGCGCAGCCACGACCCGGCCCTGGTCGATGGCGTTCTGCACGGATTCGAGACGCACGCGGCCGCCGGCAAAGGGATTGGGATGATTGGCGCAATCGCCGATGGCCGAAATGGCGGGGTCGGCCGTCAGCAGAATGTCGTCGACCACCACGCCATTGTCGACGGCAAGGCCCGCTTCGGCGGCGATCTCGCCGTTGGCGATCCCGCCGATGCCGACGAGGACGAGCTGCGCCGGAATGACCTCGCCGGTTGCCAGCCTCACGCCCGACACCTTCCCCGTCTCGCCCGCGATGCCGTCCAGGGAAACGCCGCACTGGAGCTGCACGCCGGCGATCTCATGCCGCTCGCGGAAGAAGGCGGAAATGGCGGGCGTCACGGCGCGCGCCATCGGCCTGTCGGCGGCCTCGAAGACATGGACGCGCTTGCCGCGTTTCGCCGCCACCGCCGCGAATTCGAGGCCGATGAACCCGGCGCCTATCACCGCCACCTCCTTCGCGGCTTCAAGGCGACCGCCGAGGTCGCGGGCGTCGGCGAGCGTGCGCAGATAGGCGACACCGTCGAGTTCGGCGCCCGCCCCGGTCCACCGCCTCACACGCGAGCCCGTGGCGATGACGAGATGGCCGTAGCCGCAGGAGACTCCGTCCGCCAGAACCAGCCGATGTGCCGGGCGATCGATGCGCACCGCGGCGACGCCGGTGGCGAGGCGGATGTCCAGCTTGTCGAGCATGGCCTGCGGCCTGAGGACAAGGGCATCCTCGGCCATGGTCCCGAGCATGAAGGCCTTGGACAGCGGCGGCCGCTGGTAGGGCAGGACGGGCTCGTCGCCGATCATCTGGATCGTGCCCGAATACCCCTCCTCGCGCAGCGACAGGGCGGCCTGGAGCCCGGCCTGCCCGGCTCCGAGTATGACGACGTCGGTGTGGTCTGCGATGGGGTGGGTCATGGACACGAAGAGCTTGTCCGCCGGGGCCGCGGAGCAGGACGATGGCCGCTCCGATAGCATGGCGGCCCGCAGGCGTCATGCGCGCGCGGGCGACGCAGCCGTGCGCTCAGGCCGCGGTGACGGCGAGCGGCAGGGTCTTCAGGCTGCGCAGGTTGTTGTTGAGCGTGCGGGTCGGCGTTCCCACAAGCGCCAGCGATCCGACGCGGGCCAACATGGCCTTCAGGACCGCCTCGCCCTCGAGACGCGCGATCATCTGGCCGATGCAGATGTGAACCCCGGCTCCAAGGGCGAGCTGCCCCAGGGTCTGGCGGGTCACGTCGAAGGCGTCCGGCCGTTCCCACTGGTCGGGATCGCGGTTGGCCGCCCCGAGCATGATCAGGATCTTGGCGTCGTTCTCCACGGTGACGCCGTCGATCTCCACCGCCCGCATGGTCTGGCGGCAGACGTTCTGGATCGGCGTCTCCAGCCGCATCGCCTCGTCCAGCGCCTGGCGGATGCGGGCCGGATCCTGCTTCAGCAGCGCCCATTGCGACGGGTCCTTCGCCAGATACCACAGGGCCGCCGAGATCATGCTGCTGGTGGTGTCGAGGCCGCCGCGCAGGAAGGACCGGACGAGGAGCGGCGCCGTGTCGTGTTCGATCTCCCCGGCGTCGGCGGCGAGGAAGATCTTCTCGCCGAAGCCGCCGGGCACCATGGCCTCGCGCTTCATGCTGTCGAGATACCAGTCCCAGATAGCGTCCGCGCGGCGCTGGGTGTCCTCATAGCGCGCGTTGCGCGGTCCCTGACCGTCGAAATTGAGGGCGCCGAGCAGGAAGAGGTTGTCGCGCCGCTCGGGAGAATTGCGCAGTCCGAGCGCCTCCGGGAAGGTCGTCGACACATAGGTCTCGGCGAGATCGTGCACGCCGCAGAACGCGCCCTGCGCGACAAGGCTTGTCACGAGGCGATCGGCCGCCGTCTCGAAATCCTCCCGCCACTGGCGGATGAGCCCCGGCGACAGGATGCGCTGGAGCGCGGTGCGCACCGAGGTGTGCTGCGGCGGGTCGACCTCGACGATGGGGCTCGGAGCGCGCCAGGCGCCGGGCTTTCGGATGTCGGCAAGGCCTGAACCGCCGGTGGACGAGAATGTCTCCCAGTCCTTCAGGACAGGCAGGATGTCGCGATGACGCCCCATGGCATAGACGCCGTAGCGCGGCAGGAAGACGACCGGGCCGGCATCGCGCACCGCAGCGTGCATGGCGTGAGGCTCGTTCAGCACGTCGTCGGCGTAGGGATCGACGTCGAGAACGGGCGGAAGACGGGGGGAAGCGGCGGCAGCGATGTCGGACACGCGCATCTCCAGTCGGTCGCACAGGCGAAAGCTCCGGCGACGCAGATCGCATCGCTCTACAATACGCCTGTATCGTTCAATCTTCAGAACAATCGCCGGAGTGTCAATGGATCTCTGGCGTGCCGCCCGGACATACCTCGACCGGCGCGCAGGAGGGCAGACAGCGGCCAGATTCCGGCCCGCTGACGAGCCCTGTCTTCAGGCCGCCGGGACGGAGACGCGCGCGCCAGCCGCAATGATCGGCGGCGCGGCGTTGAGCTGGTCGATGGCGAAGCCCGCAGCCGCCTTGTAGCCGGCCATGAACGCGGCGCGCTCGTCCGGCGGCACGACATCGTCGATGTCGTCGAAGGTGCCGCCGCAGCGTTCGTCGACGAGGTTCAGCAGACCGAAGGGTCCGGCGCCGCGATTGCGCAGGATGAGCTGGGAGACGGGTCCGCAGAGCCGGTGGTCATAGGCCGCCAGCGCCGCCGGGGTGATCCCGTGCTCCAGCATGGCGGCGCCCAGCACCCGGGCATCGATGATCGCCTGGCTCGCGCCGTTGGAGCCGGTCGGGTACATGGCGTGGGCGGCATCGCCCAGCAGCGCGACCGGCCCGTCCTGCCATGTCGGCACGGGATCGCGGTCGATCATCGGATTCTCGTAGGCCCCATCCGAACCACGGATCAGCGCCGGCACGTCGAGCCAGGCCCAGGTCCAGCCGTCGAAGTGGTGGATGAAGTCGTCGATGGCCACCTGCCGGAACCAGCCGCTCTGCTTCCACCCCTCGGCAGTGTCGAGGGTCACCTCGGCGATCCAGTTGATCGTCGCGAGGCCCGTCTGCGGATCGGGCGGGGATATGGGATAGATGACCATGCGCTGGCGATGGGTGCCGAGCCCGACGAAGGAGGAGCCGGAGCGGATCGGGCGGGCCTGCGTGGTGCCGCGCCACATCAGCGCGCCGCCCCAGTGGATCGGCGGCTGATCGGGGTGCATCTGGGCGCGGATGGCCGAGTGGATGCCGTCGGCGCCGATCAGCAGCGCCCCTTCAAGATCGCGTCGCGTTCCATCGGCCTGCTCGACCTCAACCTGGACGCCCCCGGCCGTCTTCGCATAGCCGGTGACCCGGCACCCCGTCCGCACGGCGTCGGCCCCGAGCCGTTCGGTGACGCGGTCGAACAGCAGCATGTGGAACTGCCCGCGGTGAACGGCATATTGCGGCCAGCGATAGCCGGCGAGTCGTCCGCGCGGCTCGGAGTAGATGTCGTTGCCGTTGAGGCCGACCAACGCCCACTCCTTCGCCTGCACTCCGACTCGGTCGAGGTCGGCCTCGCCGATGCCGAGATCTCCAAGTTCGCGGACGGCGTTCGGCTGCAGGTTGATGCCGACCCCGAGCGGGCGCATCTCGCGCGCCGACTCCAGCACCACGCAGGGAATACCGATGTGGTGCAGCGTCAGCGCCGTCGCCAGGCCGCCGATGCCGCCGCCGGCAATGATTACGGGAGGAGGGGTCATGAGCGCGTGGCCGTTGCGTTGGGGAATGCGTCCATAGCCGGCCGGCAACGAGCGGTGCAAGCCGGGCGTTTGTGGCCGGGCGGTTCCTGCGCACACGGTCCCGGGACGACGCGGTTTTCCCGCCGACCCTCAAAACTTCTGGGCTTTGGCCACGATCACACCTAGAGTCGGTATTCTGCAGGATTGACATGGAGCTCCGCGCTGCCGGACGTGCCCACCCCTTCGATCTGGACGGCGGAAGCCCTTCGATTGGCGATCACAGCGGCCGGAGTCGCCCTGTGGTCGTGGGACGTCGAGACGGACGCTCTCGACCTGGACGAGGCTGCCCGGCATCTCTGGAACGTCCCCGACGGCGTCGCTTCGGTGCCCTTCGAGAGCTTGTCCGAACGCATCCATCCGGCTGATCGGAACAGGGTCAAGGAGGCGTTCCACGCGACCCGTGCCGTCAGCGGGTCATACGAGATCGACTTTCGGATCATCGTCGACGACGTCGTGCGGTGGATTTCCGCACGCGGTCAGGGCCATGACGCCTCGGACAGCCAAGCGGTCAGCTTCGGCGTGTTCCTCGATGTGACGGCCAGGAAGCAGGCGGAGGAGAGCAATGAGCTTCTCGCCGGCGAGATGAGCCATCGCGTCAAGAACCTGCTCGCGATCGCATCGGGCCTGACGACCCTCACGTCGCGCTCGGCCACGACTGCCGAGGACATGGCCCGGCAGCTCACCCAGCGCCTGATCGCCTTGGGGCGCGCCCATGATCTCGTCCGGCCGACGCCCGGCCAGCGTGGAAACGCCGCCCTGCTCGGCGATCTCCTGGCGATCCTGCTGCAGCCCTATGACGAGGAGGGTGTGTTCGAGGGTCGGATCCGCATTGCCGTTCCAAGGGTCGGAGTCGGTGAACAGTCGGCCACCACCTTGGCTCTTGTCTTCCACGAGCTCGCGACCAATTCGCTCAAGTACGGCGCGCTTTCGGGAGACAGCGGTTCGCTGGACCTGTCCGGCGAAGATGAGGGCGATGCCCTGACGCTGAAATGGATCGAACGGGGCGGCCCGACCATCGCCGCCGCGCCCGATCGGGCAGGGTTCGGCAGCAAGCTTGTGGAACGCAGTGTTTCGCAGCAGCTCGGAGGTTCGATCCAGTCGGAGTGGCTGCCCGAGGGAGCGATCGTCACCTTGCACATGAGCAAGTCGCGACTGGCGCTTTGAGCCGTCGCCTCATTGGCAGGCGCGCAATCCGCAGGGGATGGATTGGCGCCGCGGACGACGCCGTGCGACCGCACATCACGCCGATGACAAGGCCGCGAACTGCAGTGCTCCATTGAAGGCGCTGGCGGAGAGGGAGTCCGCCAAGACTCATGCCGTTGGCGTTCCTGGCAGTTCAGCTGTCATCATCCAGTAGACTGATATAACATGCATTTTTGAATAGTGGGGTTCATACTCGTTCGTATTGCATCGCCCCAATCCGCGATCTATGTGTGGGTAGATATATGGGTAGTGGGTTAGGGGGCGCGAGTGACAAACGGCAAGCGGCTGGCTCCGGTCTTCGTCCAAAACGTCACCGAACCGGGCTACTATTCCGACGGGCTCGGCCTCTATCTACAGGTGCGAGGGACCGCCAAGAGCTGGATTTTTCGCTACCGTGTTGATGGTCGCCTTCGCGACTGTGGCATCGGGTCGTTCAACGCCGTCACACTCAAAGAGGCCAGGGAGAAGGCCGCGCGCTGCCGCAATCTTCGCGCCAACGGTATTGATCCGATCGAGGAGAAGCACCGCGCCAAGGCGAAGGCGCGTGCGGATGCCGCACGGGCGATGACATTCCAGAAGTGCGCCGAGGCCTATATCGACGCTCATCAAGCCGGCTGGAAGAACGAGAAGCATGTGGCCCAATGGACCTCTACGTTGACCTCATATGCCTATCCGGTCTTCAAGGAGCTCCCGGTGTCATCAATCGACACCGCGATGGTCTTGAAGGTGCTTCAGCCAATTTGGAACACCAAAACAGAGACCGCTTCGCGTGTACGCGGTCGGATCGAGAGCGTTCTGGACTGGGCGCGCGTTCGTGAGTTTCGCGATGGCGAGAACCCCGCTCGGTGGCGTGGTCACCTCGACAATATGCTCGCGGCCCGCTCCAAAGTCTCCCGCGTCAAACATCACGCCGCGCTCCCCATATACGAAATCCCGGCCTTCATGACAGCGCTCCGCGACCAGGCGGGAATCGCAGCGCGCGGTCTTGAGTTCTGCATCCTCACTGCGACCCGTACAGGTGAGACAATCAGCGCCCGGTGGAGCGAGATCGACCTGCATGCAGCGCTGTGGACGATCCCGGCCCAAAGAATGAAAGCTGGGCGCGAGCATCGAGTTCCGCTGTCTAGCGCAGCTATCGGCATCCTGACCGAGATGCAGAAGTTGCCTTTATCCGACTTTGTGTTTCCCGGCGCCAAGGCTGACAAACCGCTGAGCACCATGGCCTTTTTGATGCTGTTGCGGCGCATGGAGCGCAACGACATCACGGCCCACGGGTTCCGTTCTACCTTCCGTGACTGGGTGGCCGAACGGACGGATTTCCCCCGCGACGTGGCCGAGATGGCATTGGCTCACTCCGTGTCAGACAAAGTCGAGGCGGCCTACCGACGCGGGGATTTGCTCGCCAAAAGGAAAGAGCTGGCGGAGGCATGGTCCGGGTATTGTGCCTCAAAACCTCCGTCCAAGCACAACGAGAGCCAGCCCGGCGCAACGCTAGCGGTCTAAGTCGTCGTTCGATGCGGACTCTCTGATCGGCCACCGAGCCGACCTCTATATCGCCTCGCCCGCAACGATCGCGGGCAGGCAAGGAGGCCAAATGATCAACTCAGCAGAGAAGTCGGCGAGACCAGGCGCGATGTCCGTCAACGACTTCGCCACTTGGGCCGGGCTCGGCCGGACGACGGCATGGAACGAAATTCGCGAAGGCCGCTTGCGTGCCGTGAAGGTATCTTCGCGAACCCTCGTCACAATGACCGACGCAGAACAATGGCTGATCTCGCGGCCAACCGTGGTCGAAGCGCGCTCCCGTCACGTTCGTGGTGCCGTTCGATGACCCCCGCCGAGAAGATTATCGCCGCCGCCATTCGGCCTTGTGACACCCCCACGGTTCGAGACCAGATCAGACAGCTTGTTGAACTCAAATACCACGTTCAACGGAAGACCGATCATCAGCTCAAGATTGGCCCGGTGAATTATTATCCGGTGCGCGGCACAATCACCTTGGACCCCTGCGAAAGGCACTCGGAACGGGGCTTTACCGCCCTTCTGGAGCTTCTGGAGCGCGTGCTGGCTTCGCAAATCAACACCATGTACCTATGATCAGATTTGCAGAAACGCTCTGGGTTATATGCGCCGAGAGGATTGCCAAGCCATTGACATTGTGTGATTTTTACGAACCCCCTCCACTCGTCGTTCGCGTCGTTGTCGTTCTTCGATCCAACGTCAACGAGAACGCAGTCGAGAACGTAAGTTAAGTCCTTCCTTGCGCTTTGCGCACCCCACTATGACCGCAGAGAGAAGCCGGGTGCCCACTGTTCTGGGAGCGCCATTCGCTCCTGGTCTCGCCGGAAAAACTCAATTTCCTCCCCCGCGTACATGCGATCAAACTGGCGTTGCGTCAGCCACGACCTGAAGTCGACCTGAAGTTGGGCCTTCGTCCAAATGCTGTGTGAGCCGCCGGCCAACTGGGCGCATTCAATTGACCCGCCCGACCGGGCCGGCCATGGCTTGAACACATCCCGCACCGGCACACCTACGCGATTGCCGCCCGGCTTGACGACCGTGAATTTCTCCTCGCCGCCCAGCTGCTTCGTGATGTACCGGAACCACGACCAGCACCGGGCCACTGCTCCCGCGTCACTGTCCCGACGTGCAACCACCAGCCGGAACGCCTTGCCCGGGATTTCGTCACGCCGCGCCAGCCGCGCCAGGGCTTTTCGTGACCACTGCTCGAACTCCACTCGGAGGAGCCGGGGAAACGACATCAGGATGTGGGAGTGAAAGCCCCTTTCCGGCGCGGCTTCATGCACATAGACCCAATGTAGGTCATGCTGGTGCCTCGGCGACCGCATCCACTTCTGGGCCTCATTCAGGTAGCGACCCATCAGCTTCGCAGCGCGCCGGTGGTCGTGGATTCCCATGAGCTCCCAGAGAATGATGACGTGGGCGTTCATGATGGCACCATGCTTCACCATCGAGAATGAAATGGCATCGTAGAGGCGGCCTACGTGAAGAGCTGTCAGGGCGGAAGACTGCCGCCTCGGCTTAGGCGCCGCGAACGGGTTGGCGACTACTTTCTTTCCTTCGTAGCCAGGCGGCGACGGAAACGTCAGCCCCTCAATGTGCGGCCAGATCTTCGTGCCATTCTCGTGCAGATGGATCGCCAGGGTGCGGTCCCCGTCATAGGACGGCAACGGCGGCTGATCGGGCGAGTAGGGCTCCTGCGGCGGCAACGATTCATGCGACTCGCCTAGAGGCACGAATTCGCCTTCTTCGGCTGCGCCGCCGAACGTCGTGGCCAATGCCGGATAGTGGGGCCTGATCCGCTCGAAGTGCCTTCGTCGCAGCTTCTCGCCTCTAGCGGGCGGCGGAGCGGGAACAAGGCTGGAGATCGATCTCGACGACTCGCCGCGACCTGTTCGCGCCCACCTAACCAATGCTCGAACACGTTCATCGGGATCTTCGAGAAGCCCGCTTTCGATGAGGTTTCTGGCGAGTTCGTCGGGATCGCCGATGGTCTCCAGCCATTGCAACTGATCGTCGGTCGGCAACGTTCAACTCCCTCGGAACCGGCGCTTTAGGCGGCCGAAAAATCGCCAGTCCCTAAAACCTGTTCATCAGCATGGCTAAGTCATTGATATAAACAAGGTCGGACCGCTTTCGGTAGGGGTCAACGGTCAAAACCGGAAAATCGGCTTCTGAAATCGATTCCCCCGAAACTCATCCCTGCCTCAGCCGAATCCCTTTCATCGCTGCCGGCCCGGCGGCGGCGTATGAGGGATGCTTCATTGACACGCTCGACCAAACCCGCCCGCACTGCCTCCAAGGCTCTTGTCGCCGGTACCGCCGCCGCTTCTCCGGCCGCGATTGCCTCCGAGGCCCCCGCGCCGCCCGCCATCCTGGGCAATGAATTCATTTCCGAGCCGCGGGCCGCGAGGCCCATTCGGGTGCCGTTGGTTCCAGAGGCAATCCTCAAGTAGCATCACGCCTTCATCTCGACTGACACCCGATTTCGGTCCGCCGCCCGGCTCCTGGCTTCGTACTGGCGTGAGGATCAGAACATCCCGATCGGCGCGCATGTCACCGACGAACCGAAGCCCAAGCATATCAAGCTCGGCTCGCTGCTCAGTCTTGATGCAGCCCGCGCCGGCCTGAACTTCATCAATACCGACGTCTTCAACCTCGTTCGCCACTCCCTCATGCTTCGTGAGGAAGGAGCCATGATCGACGAGAACCGGCTCTACTCGAACGCGCTTTCGTCGATGCCCCTCTGTTTCAACCTGCTCGGTCCGATGGCGCTCGACACCACTCTGGCCACCAAAGTCTTCGCCGCCCTCCTGCCGGGCTTCGTCCGCACGGTCGTCAGCATCGACTTCGAAACGAGCCCCGGCCGACGTGACGCCCGATTCCTCAACGACGGAACCGCTCTTGACGCGGCTCTTCAGGTCATCACCCCCGACGGTGTGTCAAATCGCTTCCAATCGCCACCCCTATTTCGCGTCCAAAGCAGGCCCCCATTGAGGGCGCAGATGCGAGCGGCCGCCCCGGCGTAGCTGGCCAGGGTTTCGCAGCCGGGGCGGCCGCGTTTCCA